>NZ_JAVIWK010000001.1:2477011-2783413 GCF_034314165.1 Pseudomonas sp. Bout1
GGCGGTAAGGATTGCAACAGGTAGATGTCGTCCTCACCCAGTCCGAGTGCCTTGCAGCGCTGCAGGTTACCCTGGCGCAGCTCATGCAGTACCTGGGTCAGCATGGCCTGGTTGAGCACATTGAAGGACAGGTTCATGGCAGCTCCTTCGGTGAGCTGTCTTCAGGGGGAATCGTTAAGTCGATCAGACGCCGGGCCAGGCGGATCAGGCGATACAGTTTGATTAACAGCCTGTCGGGCAGCCGCTCCAGTCCCACATCCATGGCGGGACGGTCTGGCAACGGAAGTTGGTAAATCCCCAGCAGCAGCTGGCCGAACAGGGCTGAGGGCAGTTGCTTGCGATCCTCCCAGTTGACGTCGTCTTGAGCGCGCAGCAGGGCCATGAGCAGTAGGTGAACGCCGGTTGCGCGAGGTGCTGCAAGATCAACTCGCTCGATGTTCAGGGCGAAGCCCAAGCCAAGCGGCTGACCGATGATGCTCTCGGGGTCTCCGGCATAGGCCGCCATTTCCCGCGCCAGTGTGGCAATGGCCAAACGCAGTTGTTCGGGGCTATCCAGTGCTGGTGTGATAGTCCAGATGTCGTCGATCGCATAGGTGTCGACCGAAGATGCTGCGTCGGTGGCGGTCTCGAGATCGATCTGTTCACGAATCTGTTGAACGCGTGATTGAGGACTGACCGCTGAAACGACGTTCGTTTCAGGCGGTGTAAGCAAATCCTCTCGCGTTGGTTCGGTCTGGGGTCTGGCATCCGTTGATTTGGAATGGGGCTCGGAGGAGGGAGCTCCTGCCGCGGCGACATCAACGCTCAGCAGATGGTTGTTCTCTGAGGGTGTGGTCACGACGATGCCCGGCGTTGAGATGACTCGCTGGGTGTCGCTCAGTTCCAAGGCCAACATACGGTAGGACTGTCCGAGCAAGTGGCTCATGCGTTCGAGCAGTTCATCCTGGAGCTGCTCAAGATCGAAGGATTCGGGGTCGGCATCGAAGTAACCCAGTGTATCGAGCCAAAAATCGGCGAACGCGATGGGGGCGGTTGGATAGCGGTTCCAGGTTCGTTCTGCCTGGCTGCGTAGGCCGATTAGACGTTCGATCTGGGGCTTACCCAATCCGGCATACAGAGTTTGTGGAATGGCGGGTAGTAAGTGTTCGAGGGTGTCGAGCATCCGGCTGATGTGCGACTGCGAAATCGGATAGCCTCCAGCGGCAAGACGTCGTGCCAGCTCACGCTGTGAGAGCACAGCTCCATCTGGTTCGAGCATGGTTTTGAGTTTGGCTACCGCCAGAGCACGTTCGATGAAGGTGAGTTGGCCGTGAAGATCGCTTTCGGCCAGATGGCCGAGTAGGGCGGTGATTTCATTGCTCCAAGGTCGGAACAGGCAATGAATGCGGAAGAAGCGCTCGTCGCGGGTTTCCTGCCACAGTTCGCCGAGAATCGCCAAGCGCGTATTACCGCCGTTGCGAATGATGAAATAGGTCTCACCCGGGCGGCGGGTAATCGGTGGTGGTTGATCCAGCCCTCGCTCACGGATCGAGGCCTTAATATCGTCATACAGCGGATTACGGATGAAACGCGGGTTATGTTCGTAGGGTCGCAACTGCTCCAGAGTGACCAGCATCGGCGTGTCAGTAAGTGGGTCAGACAGTCGCTCCAGTTCTGGACCTCGAGGGAAGTGGTCCTGGTGTAGTTTGTCGGTGATCTCCTCCTGACTAAGCTTTTTCATCTGAACAACCTCAGTTAACGCTGGTTGCGCAAATGGTCACCAACCTCGAACTTGACGATCTCGGCAGTCCCCGAACCTTCGAAGTGTCGGGAAAGTTCTGCGAGGAACCACCCCATGGCCGAGCGCCCACCCTGCAGGCGAAAGACCACGGTGCAGTACTCCTCGCAAGGTGGATGATGTGGTCGAATGGATGGTTGAACGATGATGGGCAGTTGATCCAACATTAAATGACTCCTTGCCAAACGCTGTTGGCATCAAGATCGATAAAAAATGGCTTGGCGAGAGATGCCGGCTTGGTGCTTCATCTGCCCAACCTGGAGATCGCTTCGCGCCATTCCGGAAACAGTTCGATGGCCAGCGCTTGCATGGTTTGCAGCGCTGATGGCGAGCGTCGTTCGCGTGACTGACGCGTCTCGATTCGGTGGGCCGGTAGGCCGAGGGAGGCGGCATTGAGGTACGCCACTCGGTCTGGAACTACGGTTTCTAGAACCGAGATATTGGTCGCCCCAGCGAAGGTCTCGCGCAGGCCACGGATGATCATCCGTGTGTCCACTCGAATGGCATTCACCTGGTTCAGGAGCAGTCGCAAAGGGGGCGGTGTAATTCCCAGGAGGCGGAACGGTTCGAGCTCACTGAGCAGCTTCAAGGTGCCGCGGTGCAGTTCGCGAGCGGCGAGCATTTCCGGCGTGATGGGAGAGAGGGCGAGATCGGAGGCGAGGATGGCCATCTCCAGCAGCACGCTACGTGCGCCCTGGGTGTCGATCAAAAGCAGGTCATAACTGGGGCGGAAGGCATCCAGCAAATTGCGCAGGCGCAGTCGCCCATCAGGGGCATGCAGCAATAAGGTGCTCAGTCGGCCTTGATCGTCGCTGGAAAGGATCAAATCGAGCCCTGGAATGACCGTCTTGGAAACAATCTCTGCAAGCGTTGTTAGATTGAGTGCGATGAACTCGTATGCACCCGCATCAGCCTTCTGTTTCAAGGCGTAATAGCTGGAGAGGGTAGGTTGGCTATCCAGGTCCAGCAGCAGAACGCGCAGACCCGCATCTGCCAGAAGACCGCCGAGATTCGCGGCCACCGTTGTTTTGCCCACGCCACCTTTGGTGGAAATCACCGATACCACACGCATAACCTCAGCCCTGCTGCGCCAAGCGCTCGCTGACCCACCGCTCGATTTCCAGCGAGTCCCAGCCCACAGCGCGCAATCCAATGCGTTTAGCCTGAGGAAATTTCCCTTCCTTCATCAGGTTGTAAATGTGCGCACGCTTGAAGCCGGTTTTACGCTCCACCTCGTCACGCCGCATGATGTGACGTTCTACCTGCAGTTGAGGTGCTTCAACGATGGGTAAGGATTGGCTGGACATGCTGGTCTCTCCTGGCGCCGATTGGCGCGTAGTGGGAAGTGACCTGAATTGAATAGCAGAAGTGGGGGAGAGTCATTGCACTGCAATCAGAGGTATTGCAGTGCAATTGCTCCACTCAGATATCTTTTTTGAGTATGCGATTGGCTGCGGCGAACTTTGCATCCAGCGTGCGTTTGCTCAGGCCAGGATCGTCTTTGCGGTGAGCTGAGATGGAATTGACGATGGAGGATTGACTATCAAATACTGAGTGCGGTTTACCTGATGGCGAGTGTCCTAAGATTAGTTCAAGCAAGGCCCCTATGACTTTCAGGTAGCCGGTTTCACTGCGGTCACTGAGTTTACTGTTGGACTTTAGTAACTGATGGATATTTTCTCTTTCCAACCCCATTGCCTCAAGCTCATCGAGTAGTTGTTGATAAGACGCTTCTATATTTTTTATCCGCAATTGCATTGCATCTCGGTCGGCTTGTAAGGCCAGATAGGTGCCAGGGCTGATAGCTCCTTGTTGGTTGAATGACTGTTCGAAAAGAAAGCTTGGTCTTTGGTCAGGGTAGTAGCGCGCCATCCAAACTCTGAGGTCAGTATGGCGGATAGTTATCTGACTGCAATCGATGGGCGTGCCAATCGTGACCGACACGCCGAAGCAGCCATAGGCCAGGTCGCCATGGCGAATGGCATCTATAATTTTTTCGGTATTTGCCTGTAGGCACGGCCATTGGGGGAAGTACTTTGACAGGAGCGCAGGACAGTCCCAAGCCGATTCTAGTATTTGGGTTTCATGAGCCATGAGATTGCACCAGCGTATAGCTGCGTCAATGGGCCGATAAAAAATTTTTGCCAAAACGTTGTAGCTATCGGGTTCATACATAGAAGCAGCCTCATATTTGAGGGAACAGATCCGCTAACTACGTTTTTATGGCCTTTACTAGCTGGGCTTCTGTGCGGCAACTGTCCCTTGATTCGGTTTTATTTGTTGGTAAATCGATATCCTTTTTTTCGTGAGAGATCCGCGCATTAAGCACCTAATGCACTCTGGTTATCGAGTTCTTACGCTTGTTTCAATTGACGATTTAGACGCACAGCACCACGGTGCTTCTCCCAATAACCTATGCATCGCTAGACTTTGAAAGAGCTTATTCTGTGGTGCAGCAACTGACTTTGCTTATTCAGGAGTCGTGCTCCATCAGCCAGGTCATTGACATAGTGGGAGACTCCATCACTCAGTCGGTGGATGGTGATGATATTTTCGTTCACCGTTTCCGCGACAGTACTCTGCTCCTGAGCAGCCAAAGCAATGTGTTGGTTCATTTCATTGATGCCCTGAATGTTTTCGCTGATTCGCGTCAGAAACTCGCCGACTTTCTGTGAGGTATCCACCGCATCCTTCAAAGCATTCTGGCAACCATCCATGGCATCTCTTGCCTGATGCGCTGCAATTTGCAATTGAGTGACGATATTTTCAATCACCTCAGTAGACTGACGTGTCTTTAACGCTAGGGCCCGCACCTCTTCAGCGACAACGGCAAATCCTCGTCCTTGCTCACCAGCTCGTGCAGCCTCGATGGCGGCATTCAGGGCGAGTAGGTTGGTCTGCTCGGCGATTGCGCGAATAGTGACGACCATTGCACCTATCCCCTCGCTGTCCCGCATCAAATCACCCAGTTTTAGAGCTGTATGCGTTATCTGTGTGCCCAGATGTTCAATCATGAGTTGGCTTGCATCCATCATGACGTTCCCTTCTCGGACATAGGCGGCTGATTCGTGTGTTTGTTCGCTGGTGCTCGAGGCATGTCTCGCAACCTGACTGGCGGATTGAGCAAGTTGTTGTACCGATGCCGCTACGGATTCGACCTGCTGAACCTGCTGGGCGGTAGCGTGCGAGGTGTGACCAGTTGTTATGTCCATTTCACCGGCATGCTGATCGAGAGCGCTAGAGACGAGACCGACATCCGCAATCAGGTTCGATAGCCGTTCAAGCACTAGGTTGAAGTTGCCAGCCAACTCACCAATTTCATCAGGGCAACTGGCATCTAGGCGTTTGCTCAAGTCAGCTTCACCTCGTGCTATCTGCGCCAGGCTAAGGCTGACCTCTTTGACCGGTCGCAGAATGTGACGCCGGGTCAATAGCCACACAGTCCCCAAGGTAGCGAGCAACAAAACTGCGGTGACTGCCAAGTTTTGCAGTAATACAGTTTTCAGGGTCGTTCTCAGCGCCTGGTTGTTGAATTCAATATCCAGCATAGCCAGCGCCTGACCATGATGCATTACCTGTGTGTTGAGCCGGAAGGAGACATTAGCCGCGTTTTGCTGACGTTCAGAAGTTGAACGTTGCGTACGGGAATCGCGCACCGTTAGTCCAGTAACATCGGGGGCGCGCAACAGTTCATTCAGCAAATTTTCGATCTGAGCCTGATTACCACTCGCGAGCGGTTCGCTTAGGGATTGTGCTGCAAGCTCAAGTAACGTAGTGGCTTGCCTGAGTTGCTGTCTGCTCAACTCCCGAGACGTGAATTGATAGTTGAGGGTCGCGACAGCGAGTGAAACGCAAAGCATGACCAGTGTGAGCGTCATCATCATTTTGCCTGCGAGCGAATATTGCATCATGGATCTCGTTTTATTGGCGTGGTCTTTCAGCAGAAACGATGCAGGGTTAATTTCATCCTGATGCGACTCGCGGCATTTCGGAGTAGGCGAGATAATCGGCGAATCGCGGATCTGAAATTTGTGTAGAATTAAGAATTACTGAGGTAGCACAAGTCATAGGCGATCTCGGTGTGAACGACGGATATGTTCTCGGTAGCGCTAATCTTCGGTGCAGCCGGACAAACGCGAAAGACACACGAACGGCTATTGTGCTCGGTAGGAGTTACCTGCAGATTGCCGTTCAGCTCGTTGAGGCCCACCTTCCATTTGTCGACCCACTTCCATATCCAGTATTTATTTCGACGAACGGTTAACTTGGAAGCCAAGGCGTCCGTGGCGGGGAAGAATTGAGCGCCACCTCGACGTATCGCTACATCGAGGATAATGCTCTTGACCTCAAAAGGTGTGCGCGTAACGTACCTGCACGACGTAGTCGTTGCGTGCGCGGTTCTCTACTTTGGTCTCACGATAAGTGTTGAACCAGACACCATCACCATCGCCTACTTTCCAGAACACCCCAGGACCAATCCCAAGCACTTTTTCGCGGGAGTCGGCGAGGCGGTGACCATTGACTTCGTCATCGCTCAGTTGCTTGAAATAGTACCCATTGAGGCCTACCGACACTTTGGGTATCACTTCATAGGAGGCGGTAAAATTAACCCATGCCGCTTTGCCAGCCTGGGTATCACGCACAGGCTGGCCTTCGAACAATTGCACTGAACTGCTGGCTGGATCTTTGTTTTTGAAGTTGTACAGATAGTGCAACCGCCAGCTCACTTCCCAGCGGGGTGCGGGCATCCAGGTCGCCGCCCAGTATGGATTGATCGAGTAGAAATTAGATCCTTGGTTAAGATCCTTGTGTTCATCGTATTTACCGGTGGGTAACAACACATCGAGTGCCAGGCGCTGGACGAAAACAGGTCGTCCATGTTCATCGACGATAGGATCGAACTGCACCAGCGGGCCGGTGGTGATGTCGCCAACGCCAGTGGCGTTGTCCTTGAGTTGCGGGCCGTTGTTACCAAAGTCACCGTCGAGTGAAACGATCGGCACAAGGATGTTCCAGCCCAGGTGTGCGCCCGCACCAATTGTGTTGGGCGAGTAATAGCTGAGTTGGTTGATCAGGCTGGTGACGTTGATCTTCGGGTTATCAAAGTCTTTGATTTCCTTACCCGAGTTATTTCGAATCGAACTGGCGCTGGTGAACTTCAAGTATTGCTGGAACGAAAAGCCGGGCAGGCCGGCAAATCCATCGTAAAAACTGGTGCCACCCAAGTTAATCCCGTTCGGCTCGCCCACGCTAGGCGGTGGAGGACCGTTGGCGGCTACAGCATCCAGGGACGAGAGGATGGCAAGGGCTAGCAAGGTGGGGTGAATTTTTTTTATTGTTTTCATCTTCGTCGGCTCTATTGTTGTATTTTTTTGGCGCTATATGGCGATTACCAGAGCCCGGCTGGCACCGGGCAATCGGGTACGAATGTGCTTTCGGCACATTATTTTTTTGCTTGCGTGGTACTTGGCCTTGCGGCATCAGGCGCCGAGGGTTTTGCTCGGAAACGATGGAAAGGGCAACCCGCGACTTTTGCCTGCTCGCTTTCCTGATCTGCGGTTTTCGATCCCCCTGTAGAGCGCTTGGCGGCATGCGCCGCTTGGCGGCGCTCCGTGAAGGTGTCCTTTGGATCAGGAATTACTTTTTCACCCATCCACAGGAAACTGGCAGTAAACAAACGCAATGCTTTCATGGCCAACGGCGAGGGCCGTTTGAGTTCGTAGGCGCGGATCAGGTGATCGGGATAAAGACTGATCACCCAGGCAGACACCAGAGAGTGTGAAAACTTTGGAAAATAACGATCAGCGAACTGTTGGATTATTGCTCGCGCCGCCGGTGGGCCCATGTCGTGTTTGGGAACATCCTCACTTTCCCAGCGATCCATGAAGGTCATGATTCCATCAAAGGAATCAGGGAAGCCCGTTATCGCTTCGCCCGTCCCGGCGTTGCGAAAAATGGTCGACATCTGGTGCCAGTATTTAACTGCCGCGAGCTGCTCTTTTTCGCTCATGCCCGCCATCCCGACTCGTTGCATCAGGCGATGCATGCCGGCGGCTTCATAGCAAAGCGTATAGACGTAGGTGTCATTGCGGCTAAAGCTTTCGCCAAATCGCTGAGCGTAGTGCGAATGTATTTTGTTTATCGACTCAACGTTTTCGCGAGTCTTGTCGTGGTGTGAACCGTGATGCCACCAAACCTGCATCTTCCAGGATGTGTCATCGGAGCGTCTGAATGGGTTTTTCAGAATTTTCCCGTCACCGTTGTCGATGAGAGGCAGCGCGTCCAGTTCCCTTACAAAGAAGTGAGGGAAAGTGACGGCGTACACAAGATTCATGATGAAGTCGGTTGGTCGATAAGCCGCAGAGAGTTTCCAGATCTCGTCATAGTCGGTAGCGGGGTCGAGCTGATCAATACGCGCGGCGATCCATTTGCGGGTCATCGGGTTTTCCTCTTATTTTTGTTGTCGTCTCACCGGGCGCATGGTCATTGCGTTTCCTGTGGATGGCTTACAAATTAGAAGAAGTACCCAGCGCAGTCATTAGGCCGGAAAACCAAAATAATGACCGGCTTTGGTATTCCAGTACGACGGACCTCGGGCGCTTGAAACGTGCTTTGATGGTCTACCGAGTGGAGTACTCCCATCTCACTGTTTACCTGTTTCTATTCCCTTTCCTGCTTGAGTACACGGCCCTCGTACTGGGTGATCAGGTGCAAGGCGCAGCGTATTTCGAGCTCTCGTTGCTTGATAGGACAACGCAGCAATAACTCGATTTGTTGCAGTCGATACACCAGCGTGTTGCGGTGAATGCCGAGCGCTTCTGCGCCGTGGAGCAAGCTGTTGCCTGACTGCAAGTAAGCGCTGAGTGTTTGGCGGTAGCCGCCGGCTTTCTCTGATTTGTTTGCCAGAGGTCCGAGCACGGAGTCGACATACCACGCGGCCTTTTCAAGATCCTGACCGACCAGGATCGTCAGGACATGGTCAGCCCAGCGCATGACGCCTTTGATTGGGGAAAGGATTGCAACGCTACTGACATCTCTGGCTTGAAGATGAGTACGCCTGAACCCAGCAGGGCCCTTCGCTGGTTCACCCAGTGCACATTGAGTTCCACTTAATTGCCCCAGTGTTTCTTCAAGTCGTTTCAGTTGGGTCGGAGTAGGGGCGCGCGGTGTACTGACCCAAGCCCATGTCAAATGCTGAGTGAAGGAAACTACCAGCGGTGTATCGCCGATGATTGCATCTTGTAAATTGCGTTGTAACTCACCCAAGTCTGAGCTGAGCTTGGTGTTGAGATCAGAAATAATGATACCGACATGGAAATGCTCAAGATCCAGGCCATGATCTTTTTTGATTTGCTTTAGCTCGAATGGTTGAAGCGGGCCCGCATTGCCGATCAACTTTTCCACAAGGGCGCGGCGTCTCGCGATTTGACTTTCCATCAGCACCTGACGCTCGTCCAGGTAGCACAGCACAAAGTGCTCGATGATTTCATCCACCACGCCTGCACCGTTGGTGACTAACCGTTGAACCGTTGAGGGTGCAAAAGTCCTGGACGCCGACGCGGTGAAAAAATGATTGACCCAGATAGTCTGGTTGGCTCGCATGTTTTTGACGATGCTGCTGAACGGTACTTCGCGACGTGCAGCTTGTCGCGCCATTGAAGGGATCAATTTCAGCGTAAAGTGCTCACTGTTTCTCGATAACGAACTCATGAATATATCGAGGATGAGCGTTTCAAGGTTGAGGCGTATCTCTGGCGTCGGCAAGTCAGGCACCGTTTGAAATTCGTCCTGCAAGCGCTTGAGGGAACTGGCGGCCTCCTCAAGCGCCCAGGCCACCGCACCTTCACCCATCTTCAACACAGCATTGGTCAGATGATGCTGACCAATCACCGCCTTGGAAAAAGCGTCCTCGACCGAGCCTTTTGGCTGCAGGTGAGAATAGAGATCAGTAGTCAAACGGTACTCCCTGTGAGTCGTAATGATTATTTATGTACGCATCACGCAGCCGCCCGTGGGGATCCAGCGCACTGTGATTGCAGTATAGCGTCGCGGTGATACTGCAATACCAAAAACGCCGTCGAGCTTGGATGGACAGACCGGAGACTGGCCCGGGGCGAGGCCCTATCGTAAGTGGTGGTGTTTTTAAATCGAGAGCACCCAGACGTTGCGCCATGAGCGCTTCTGTCTGACGACTGAAGGCCGCTGATCAGAGGCCTCTATTTTCGTATTCACTATGTGCACTCAAGCGAAGAGAGGATCTACATGTCTGCCCCTAAAAAGTGGATTCAAGCCAAAATCCAAAGCCTCGACCCAAGCAAGGATTACATTGAAATCTGGCGTTTATCGAACAGCTACGGGCTGAACGACTTCATGCAGAACTTCATCTACGCGTTGACCTTCCCTAATTTTGTCGTCACCGATTGGGGCTCCAGAGCGGTCTGGCGTGAAGACGGTGGCAAAGTCGTTTCACGGTCCACCTCGCGTGTAGAGCAGACCGGCAGCGCCAATGCGCTGTGGTGGTTCTACGGTCCTGAAGACAGCCGCACCATCAAGTCGGTTGAAGGTATTAATAATCTTCATGCGCATTGGGCCAAGCAGTATCCCGGTGCCTTTTCTTATAATGACGATTACGTGTACGTCTGTGCATTCACCGCCATCACAATGCACCGTCTGAAGTTGAAGATGGGCGCCCCGGGCCTCTCCGAGAACGAGAAGATTGCCGCGCACTTGTTCTGGCGTGACATGTGCAAACTCTTCCGTGCTGAAAACGATCAGCCGATCACTGGTTACCCGGATAGTTTCGACGCGCTCGTGGAATTTTGCGAAGCCTTCGAAAATGCTCCAAAACCCAAGCTTGAACGTGGCAATCTCATTATCACGGCGATTCATGAGCAGTTTGTCTTCCGCTTCTTCCCCAAGGAGTTGCATTGGTTTGGCCATCAGTTACTGCGCGCCATGTCATTGACCACCACGCTCGACACCATGCAGGTCGACCGCCCTGACCCCGCCGCGGCCCAGCTTTTGCCGCAACTGGCCGGCTACATGATGGGCATGATGGAAATGAATGCCGACGATCCGACTGAAGCCTATATCGAAGAGCGGATGAACATGTCCAGTGAAGATAAAGCCGAAGTGCGAAAGGGCATCCAGGCGCTGGACAAGCAATTCCCCGAGCATTACGTCGAAACGTACAAGAACGATCCTAAATTTGTCGGTTGCCCTTTTCATGCCGCTTTGGGCGATGGCGTTACACCGCAAAATGCAGCCGACAAACAAAGCATCAAGTCCATAGAGGCTCAGGTAGCGGCTTTGGGCGGCGACGAGTAACGCCAACTCACCTTGTTGCCCTGCATGACAATCAGCCCCGACAGGGGCTGACTGCGTGGTGCATTAAAAAGGGTAGTGGTGACCACCTGGCTGCCAGGTCACCCAGTGTGCGCGAGTGAATTCATCGACGGCATAATGACCGTTGAAACGCCCGAGCCCGGAGTTCTTTTCACCTCCGAAGGGCGCGTTTGGCTGGTCATCGACGGTGATGTCGTTGATGTGCGTCATGCCGGCGACGATGCCACGAGCGAACTGCAACCCGCGCGCCATGTCTTGGGTGAATACCGCACTGGACAACCCATACTCGCTGGCATTCGCAAGTCGCAGGGCGTGCGCTTCATCGTCGGCTATGAGCATTGGTAACAGTGGGCCAAATGTTTCATCTACCGCCAGGGCGTCATCGGCTTTTACGTTGCCGAAAACATGCGGTGGGAGCAACAGACCGTTGGCTGAAGCGCCGAACAGTTTAGTCAGGCCAGCGCTGTGTGCCTGATCAATCTTGCGTAACAGGCCATTCAATTGCGATTGATTGACGACAGGCCCAATCACGGTGTCCGCATCATTAGGGTTACCCACTTTCAGCTTGCTGACCCTCTCCACCACAAGTTCTGCAAACGCCGGGTATAAGGTGCGATCAACAATCACTCGGTTGACGCTCATGCATATCTGCCCTTGATGCAGGAAACGGCCGACCACGGCTGCGTGAGCTGCCACTTCAACGTCGGCATCATTCAGCACCACCAGTGGCGCGTTACCACCGAGTTCAAGAGCAACGCGTTTGATGTGCTTGCCACCCGTGGCGATGCGCCCGACATTGCGCCCCACGTCCGTAGAACCGGTGAACGAGATCAGCCTGGGTACTCGATGTTCCACGAAGGCGTCACCGATTTCCGATCCGGCGCCCACAACAACGTTGATGGTGCCCGCAGGGAAGCCCGCCGCCTCCAGTAGGTAGGCGATCAACAATCCGCCGCTGACAGCGGTATCACTCGCAGGTTTCAGCACTACGGTATTACCTAATGCCAAGGCCGGAATAACGGAGCGCATGCTTAGATAAAGCGGAAAATTCCATGGGCTGATCACCCCCACAACGCCAAGTGGATCACGGAACACAAAGCTCTGTTCGCCGGGCTTGTAGCTGGTCAAGATCCGACCCTCTACTTGCATCGGCATGCTCGCGCATTCTCGGACCAGGTTCAGCGTGCTTTGCCACTCGATGCCAGCCTTGATTCGAGTGCTGCCCGACTCTTTGATGAGCCAGTCGATAATTTCTTCACTGCGCTGCGCAACGATAACGGCAAGCTTTTCAAGCAACATAACCCGTTGGCCGGCGTGTAGCGCAGCCCACTCCAGCTGTGCCTTTTCGGCGGCCAGATAGGCTTCATCCAGATCGGCGACCGAGGCGAGCGGCATGTCCAACAGCAACTCGTTGTTGAAGGGGTTGCGGTTGTCCAGGCGTTTGGTTGAGCGACCTGGCTGCCAGCGGCCGTTAATGTATTGATGACCTTGAATGGCAAATGGAGCGGGTGCGTTCTGGTTGTTCATTTAGGCGACTCGATCAATTTAATGGATTGACTTCCCTGCAAAATCAGGTGCGCATCCAGGCGCGGCCCCAGGAGTTAAGAGTGTGCTCACTCTGCGGCCATACGCCGGCTTCACGGTCTGCTGGTGCCAGTTCAAGTTCGGCCGAGAATTCCAGTCGGTTCCGATCGGCATCGACCACCATGAAAAACAGATTGTTGCCCGGACCATGACGGCCAGGGCCGAAGAAAATGCTGATGCGCTCCTTGGCAAACCGGTCGCCCCAATCACGAATGTCATTCCACTCATTGGTTTCGTAACAATGGTGGTCCCATTCATTCTTCGACCCACGGAAAAAGGCGAGGGAGTGATGCTCGTCGTCGGAGCGCAGGAAACACACCATGAGCTGGCCGGTTTCCTGGTCGACCACGTTGTCGGAAATGGTGAAGCCAACGGTGTTGACGTAAAAGTCGATAATCGTCTCAAGCTCGGTGGTTTGGAACACAACGTGCTGCAACCTCGACGGCATGCCTTGCAGTTCAGCACTTGTATCGGGAAGTACTACGCCGAATATTGTCTGGCGACCCTGTGGATCCCGAATGGCAAACGCGCCTGGCTCAAGTAAAGGCGAGGTCACCGGATCCATCTGGCATTCACGCTCAATCAGGTTCTGACGCAGCGCTTCCAGTTTGGCGTTGGAGTGGAGGTTGAAGGCAGCGGCCAGCAGGCCGCTATGGTCGGCTGGCGAAATGATTGCCGCTCGTTTCGGCCCCCGCATCACCTGGCTGCCATCTGCTTGTGGCGATGCGCGCATGTCCATCATTCGCGTATAAAAATCTACCTGGCGTTGAGGTTCTTTGCTTGCCAGGTGCAGGTAGCACAGTTGAGCAGGGGTCGAAGTCTGGAGGGTCGTCATGGAAAACTCCGCGATCAAAGAGTAACTGGGGAATGGGCGGTATTGGCAGCCGCGACGGCGACTGTCGTAGCCTGTGCAATGCCCAACAAAGACTGAAGAGCCAGAGCTGTTTCTGACTCCTGAGCCTGGTCAAATATGGCGGCGACATAGCGGTCGGGACGTAGCAGCAGGAAGGTGCTGGCCTCGGCAAACAGTGCGCTTAACTCACCGTTGCGATCATGTACGATCGTGAGTCCCGCCAAAGGGGGCGGAAGCGGAGCGTCTTGTGGAATGATCACGATGCGCTTGGCATCCAGGTGGGTCCAGAGCGGGTGCTGCAGTTGATCCATGCGTTGGCTGCGCAGATCGCCATATTGAATCAAGGCAAAGCCCGGGCCGATGTGCTCATCCAACAGTTGCGCGCAGCCGTGAGAGTCGAAAAGAGTCGGCTGCGGCAGCATGGTCCCGGCGCGCAGGTTGCCGGCCTTACCTTGGGATAACACCAGGCCCTGGGTAAAACGAGGCTTTGGTTTAAACTTCATTTGCAGAAAGTAATCGCGCAGAGGCGGGATCAGCCCGATCACGCGGAAGGTGCTGGTAATGAGTTTGGCGCGCAAGGCTGAAGCCGGCGCCATGACCACCCCGAGATTCAGCGCCAGCTTGATCAGCGCCCAGGCATGATCGCGGCGTTCGCTTTCATAGGTCTCGAGGGCGCTTTTCGCCATTTGTCCCCGGAGTACCGCCACAAGTTTCCAGGCGATGTTATGCGCATCACGCACACCACTGTTCATGCCTTGGCCCGCATAGGGTGGGGTCAGGTGCGCAGCGTCACCGGCGAGAAAAACACGACCTTCCTGCCAGCGAGAGGCAACCCTGGCGTGGAAGGTGTAGACCACTTTGCGCACCAGCGAATAAGCTTTTTCACCCCGGAACGGCCGCAGCAAGTTGCCAAGGCTAGCGTCGCTGAGCATTTGCTCATCAGTCTCGTCGTCTTTGAGCATGAACTCGAAGCGACGTGTCTGATGAGGGCCGGGCACTTCTACGACAGGTCGCTGCGCGTCGCAATACACACGAGTCTGCCAGAACGGGTCATCGTCCTGATCCAGATCCACGACCAACCATCGGGACTTGAAGCTGGAACCCACCATATCGATACCCAGTTGTTTTCGAACCGGGCTTCTGCCGCCATCACAGGCAACCATGTACTGGGCGTGCACCTCAACCGTGTCACCGGCCGCATTTTGTATTCGAGCGAGAACGCCTGAGGCGTTCTGTGTGAAGTCGATCAGTTCATGGCAGAAAAGCGGAGTCAGGTTAGGGAAACGCTCCATACCTTGCATCAGCGTGCGTTCGAACAGGGGTTGCCTGAACGCATTGCGTTTGGGGTAGCCGTATTGCTTGCCGACAGGTTCGACCTTGCCAAAGCAACGTCCCCCTGGCTTGTCGAAGTAGTGAACGCCGTAGCCTTTGACGACGTCAGCCAACACGGCTTCATCCAGCCCGGCTGCCTGCATGGTTCGCAGCGACTCATCGTCGATCGAAACGGCACGCGGTTCAGTCACGGTGCCGGCTTTACGATCAAGAATGGTCGTACGCACGCCGGCCTGTCCGAGGAGGTTGGCCAACGTGAGTCCTGTCGGGCCGGCACCGATAATCAGTACGTCAGTATTCACGGGTGTAAGGGTTGTCATTTTTATTCCCTCGGTGACCGCCGGGCTGGTCAGTCCAGTACTTCTGGTCTGTGCGCCAGCGCGGTCATGAGTTGTGAAAGATTGTCGGCAAGGGCGAGGATTTGCTGGCCTTGCACTTCATCCTGTTCGCTATCGCGTTGCGAGGTCGGGCGCACGCAGCTGATGCTGCCCACCACTTTGCCGTCGCCATCGAATATGGGGGCCGCGAGGCCAAAGACGTCAGCATCGACTTCGCTGGTGCTCAGCACATATCCCTGGCGGCGCAAGCGTTGGAGCGAGCGCCGGAACACCTCCCACGTCTTGCCAAGGTTGCTGGACTCGATGTCACTCGGGTTTTCCAGAAACAGTTGGCTTTGATGCCGTGAGCCCATGTTGGCGAGGATCGCTTTAGAGGTCGCTCCCATGAACAAAGGTCTTGGCGATCCTCGCGAGTAGCTCACTTGGTTGGAAAGGTTGCCGGTTTGATGGACACAGACCACTTGATCCTTGAACAGCCGACACACCAACCAGGCTTGCTCGGCACCCCATTGCGGAAAGGTCGACTCCAGGGAGTGCGCCGCGCGTACCAACGGATCACTGACGCGCAGTTGGCGATCCCAGGTGATGATTCTCGCGCCCAGCGCATAGCGACCGGCCTCCACCTGAAACAGCAAATTGGCCTCGGCCAGTTCGCGTACATAACGGTAGGCAGTGGAGCGTGTGAACCCCAGCGCATTTCCCATCCCGTCGACCGTCCAGATGGGATGGTGCTCGGTGAACAGGTCGAGAATTCGCAGCATCCGCTCCAGGCTGGAGCCTTTGCTGTCTGCCAGGTGCTCGGTGGTGTCTTCGGAATCAAACGGTCTTTGCATGTCAGCGCTCGTCTACAATACTGTTGCGCAGGATACCAATGCGCTCGATTTCGATTTCGACGATATCGCCCGGCTTCATCCAGACTGGTGGCTCGCGGAATGCACCAACGCCGCCGGTGGTGCCGCTGACGATTACGTCTCCAGGGGCCAGTTCAGTGAACGCGGTGCAGTACTCGATCAACTTGCGCACATCGAAAATCATGTCGCTGGTGCGCGTGTGTTGCATCACTTCGCCGTTCAAACGAGTCGTCAGTTCCAGGTCCTGCGGGTCGACGATTTCATCGCTGGTGACCATCCATGGGCCGAATCCACCGGTGGCCGGGAAGTTCTTCCCTGGAACAAACTGGATCGTGTGCTTCTGCCAGTCACGTACGCTGCCGTCGTTGTAGCAGGCATAGCCGGCGACGTAGTCCAAGGCGTCCTCCGGTTTGACGTGGCGAGCGGTCTTGCCGATCACCACGGCCAGTTCACCTTCGAAGTCAAGCTTGTGGGACACGGTTGGGCGAACGATGGGCTGCAGGTGTGCGGTCTGGCTGTCGGCAAAGCGGGTGAAAATCATCGGGTAGGTCGGCATGTCCCGACCAGTCTCGCGCACATGCGTGGCGTAGTTGATCCCGATGCAGAGCACTTTGCCTGGGTTGGCAATGACCGGCAAAAAGGTGATTTCACTCAATGCCAGGCGAGGCAGGTCTTTCAGCGCATCAGCCCCCAGTTCGCTCAGTCGATTGCGCGCGATGGCTTCTTTGAGGTCCGCACCCAGGTGAGACTTGAGTGATTCCAGGTCAATGACGTGGTCACCTTTAACAATGCCGTACGTGGAACGGTTTTGGTAAACGAAGCTTGCGATTTTCATGGGTATGCCTCTGGTTGCATCAATGATGTGTAACAGACTGTGAGGGTGTGGGTTGTTGTTTGCTCGCGGGGTCAAGTCGTAGCAAGGTAATCGCCGTCAGCGCGATGATTCCCGGAACCAACGCTGCGCTGAGGATCTCTGTCAAAACCCAGCCGGCTGCCAACATCAAGCCGCCGCAAACGGGCCCTGTAATGGAACCCACTCGCCCGACGCCAAGTGCCCAGCCGATGCCTGTGGAGCGTATTTCCTGTGGGTACAACTCGGCGGCCAAAGCGTTAAGACCTGCCTGCGCGCCTTGCACCAAAATGCCCAGCAACAACATTGCGGGGAAAAGCGAATAAATCGAAACAGGCAATTGGCTGAGCGCCAGCACGATTGTCAGGTAGCCCATGAATTCGATGGTCAATACGTTGACCGACCCCCAGCGGTTCATCAGCCAGCCTTGTACGACCGAGCCGATCACACCTCCCAAGCTGAAGAGAATGATGGCGCGAATGCCCATGCTCAGCGGTGCATGGGCTGCCACTAACAGCGTCGGGATCCAGCTCATGATGAAGTACAAAATCAGCAAGTTCATGGCATACGGCAGCCAAAGCAGCAGGGTGCGGCGCCACATGCCGGCTGTGAAAAGACGACTCAGGGAGGTAGAGGAGGTTGCCTGTTGGCGTAGTTGGCCAAGACTGGCGGGCAGTTCTGCGAGGTTGGGTGCGAGCCGTTTAATGATAGCGCTGAGGGCAGCACGACTGCCGGGTTGGCGACTGAGGAACTCAACCGACTCTGGAAGCCGCCACACCACAACGCCGGCGACCAGCAACGGCAGCGCGCCACCGATCAGGAAAAGGTTTTCCCACCCCCAGGTAGCGAGCAGTTGGTCGACCGTCAAGCCAGCCAGCATGGCGCCCAGTGGCATGCCACAGAACAGCAGCGTCACGGCACTGCGCGAGTAACGTCGCGGGCTGTATTCAGAGATCAGCGCCACCAGGTTGGGAATTGCCCCGCCGAGGCCTATGCCGGTCAGAAAGCGCACGACGAGCAACTGCGAGACGTTGTTAACAAAAGCGGTCAGTAACGCGAATGTGCCGAACAGCAGGATCGACAACACCAGAATTCTCTTGCGCCCCAAGCGATCCGCCATAGGGGCCAGTAGCAGTGCGCCGAGCATCAAACCAAATAAACCCGCCGCGAACACCGGTGCCAAGGCTTGGGGCGTTACGTTCAAGGTTGATGCCATGGCAGTCACCAGAAAACCGACGATCTGGGTGTCGAATCCGTCTAGCACTGCGACCAGTACGCAGAGGGCGAGCCCCTCCCATTGCAACCGGCTGACAGGGAGGGCGTCAACGACGTCGCAGAGGATATTGCTGGGTGTAGGCGTATGCATGAACTGGCCTCTTATTGTTTTTATTGTCTGGGCAGGCAGGTGCCCTTGACTGAGGCTAAATCTATTACGAAGCAAAAATCCTGTAAAGATAAAATAAACCAAAATCCCAAATAGCAGGAAATATGATATTTTGGTTTCTCGTCGGCATGCACCATGGCAATGAGAGCCGCGTGCGGCTGCGTTTCCCTTATCAGGCTGCGGATGTCAGTTCATCAAATGAATAAGTGGATCACTCAATCATTCGGTCGCTTGATAGGCCGTTTTGGCATGCAGCCCGAGCTTCAGTGGCCTTCTCGGTCAGCACTGATTTTCAGTCTGCACACAACCACGGCAGCTCTCTTGGCGCTGGTCATCGCTCAAATGCTGGACCTGCACCATCCTTGGTGGGCTGCGATGACAGTCTGGCTGGTGGCGCAACCTACGCGAGGCCTCTTGATCGAACGCATCGGCGCGCGGCTGATCGGTACGGTGGTGGGAGCCATGGCAGGCGGACTTTTGCTGACGGTGTTCTTTGATCAGCAGCACTGGCTAATGCTCGTACTGGCAGCCTGGATCGCAGCGTGCGCCGGGTATGAAAACCTGTTTCGACATTTTCGAAATTACGGTTTTGTGCTGGCAGGCTACACCGCAGCGATCGTCGCGCTGTTTGGTATTCAAGACCCCGTGCTCGATGTGGACCTAGCCCTTGGCAGAATCTATTGCACCGTCATCGGCGTGTTGGCTTCAGCTTGTTTTTCATGGACGTTTACAGGCAAGTCCGCGTCCCTGGAATCCGTGTACAACCGACTCGATACGCTGATTGTGGCCAGCGTTCACTACAGCCTCAAAAGGTTGCAGGCAGGCACTGCACACGATGCCAAAAGTTTTAGTGCGCTGTTGCAGGAACTAGCGGCGCTTGATCTGTGCCTGGATGAAATTGCTGCAGGTTCTCGAACAATGCGTTTACGGGTCTTTCGCACTCGCGACACGCTGGGCGCGCTTGTCGATTTGCTCGTAAGTAGCCATTTCGATGTTGGCGAAAAACTCCGATTTCCCTCTGACCTGTTGGTAGCAACTCATCCTGAATCGGCAGCTGCAATGGTGCTCGCGGTGATCAATGAGGTCCACAAAAACACTGAAAACCTTGCCGCAGGCACGCTGTTCGTTGAAAAATTACAACGCGTCTTTGCAGCGTTGAGTGCTTGTGAAACGCCAGGCAGGGAAGCGTTGCAATCAACTCAACAGCGCGACTGGCACGCAACATGCCTCGCGGGCTCCAGACCCTTGATTGCGATGTCCATCGCCACCGCAATGTGGTGGGGCCTGGGTTGGTCAGACGGTCCAATGATGGACATGACGGCCGTGTTGTTCGCCTCGCTGTTCTCCAGCCATAGCCACGCCAGTGCGGCGTTAAAAGACGTACTTGTTGGTTCGACCGCTGGAGCCGTTCTTGGCGTGACCTGCCGTTTTTGGCTGTTACCTGAAGTGGGAACGGTGTGGGAGCTGGCCTTGGTTATCGCACCGTTTTTGATGATCGGAGCGTTGCTCATGGCTCGGCCCGGTACAGCAAAACTGGCCATCGACCTGAACATGACCTTTTTGTTAATCGCTCAACCTGGATTGCAGGTAGACACCTCCCTTGAACATACCCTGTTGCAGATGTTGGCAATTCTGGGCGGGGTGTTCACTGCCGTGCTGACCTACCGATGGTTGGTTCCTTCATCTTCAGGCTCCCAGCGCAAGCGCCTGTGCAAGCGCATTGCGCGGCTCGCACTGAAGATCTCGGATACACCTGCCCCACCTGCTCAGGCACGAATTTATGATCAAGTCAGGGGTCTTCTGACAAGTCTGATCTGCCTCGAAAAAAAGGCTTCTCCACGGCTCATTGCTGCGTTCGAATGCGCAGCGATTGCTCAGCTTTTCGCTCACCACCGAACTGATGAACATCACACCCTTGCACTGCACCAGCAATTGGAAAACCTCGCGACTTCCAGGCTGGCAAGCAAGAAGAATACTGGCGCTGACCTACTTTGAATCAACCGGAGAACACCCATGTCTGACCGCCCAACACCGTGGCAAAACTTTACTGGCCAATACATCGCCGGGGCCTGGCGTTCCGGAAGTACGCGCAAGGTCCTGGAGAACCGCAACCCTTATGACAACGCCCTGCTGACCGAGCTTTCGCTGGGTGATGTTAGCGACCTCGACGACGCCTACCAGGCGGCAGCAACCGCGCAGAAAGCATGGGCGCAGACGTTACCTAATGAGCGCTCAGCCTTGTTCATGCGCGCCGTTAGCGTACTGGAAGCCAGGCACGAAGAAATTGTCGACTGATTGATTCGTGAGTCAGGCAGCACGCGTACCAAAGCCGAAATCGAGTGGTCAGCGGTACGTTCGACCATGATCACGGCCGCGGCCATGCCTTCGAGAGTCGTCGGCCGCATTCTGCCAATCGACACCCCCGACAAAGAAAGCCGCGTTTACCGTAAACCACTGGGTGTGGTCGGGGTTATCAGTCCCTGGAACTGGCCGATGCACCTTTCCAATCGGTCTATCGCACCGGCGCTGGCACTCGGTAACGCCGTCGTCGTGAAGCCTGCCAACGATACGCCGGTGACCGGTGGTTTGTTGTTGGCGAAAATTTACGAAGAGGCTGGTTTTCCGCCGGGAGTTTTGAACGTGGTCGTGGGAGACGTGGCTGATTTGGGTGATGCCTTTACCCTGCACCCGATTCCAAAATTCATCTTCTTCACGGGATCGACTCGGGTCGGGCGGCACATTGGGCGCGTTGGCAGTCACAGGCCCGACGCTCAAGCGAGTCGGGTTGGAGTTGGGTGGGAATGCTCCGTGTGTGGTGCTTGATGACGCGGACCTCGATCTGGCGGTGCACGCCGCCGTTGTGGGGCGCTTCCTGCACCAAGGTCAAATCTGCATGAGCAGTAACCGGATTATCGTCGACGCCTCGTTGCAAAAGGATTTCGTCGAAGCGTTTGTCGAGCGCGTTCGCCAGTTGAAAGTCGGCGATCCTGACCTTGCAGATACAGTCATTGGCCCGCTGATCAACCGTCGCCAGTTGGAGGGCGCAGTGGCCCGGATCGAGGCGGCGAAAGCCGAAAGCATCGAGTTGTTGCTCGGTGGCGCTGCACACGGGTAGGTACTGCCGCCTCATGTGTTCGTCAATGTCGATAACATGAGTGACTTGGCCCAGGCTGAGCAATTTTGTCCTGTAGCGCCGATCATCACTGCGCGTGACGAGGCACATGCGCTGGAGTTGGCCAACCAGACCGAGTTCGGCTTGTCGTCTGCGGTGTTCACCAAGGATGAAGGTCGAGGCCTGCGTTTCGCTCAACAGATCGAAGCCGGCATGACTCACATCAACGACATCTCGGTCAATGATGATCCGAACAACATGTTTGGCGGCGAGAAAAACAGTGGTATCGGGCGATTCAACAGCGATTGGATCATCGCGGAGCTGACCAGCGATCACTGGATCTCGGTGCAACACAAACGTCGCGCTTATCCGTTTTAAGGTCAGGGTTTTAGTGGACTGATCGTATGGCATGAATGCCCCTTGAAAGGGGCGTTCCTTCATACAAAGACTGCCCTGCAGCGATACGTTATTTGCAGGGCAGTCAGTTGTGCGTTGCTGTTGCCAGAACGCTCGGCTAGACCTCTACCGGTGGGTTATGGGATCCAGTTCCCATGAAAACCCAGCGGTATATGATGATCCAGCTTTACCCGTGCCAATGGTGCGCCCGTGAAGTCGCTCGCGTCGTGGATCACCAGTTCGCTTTTGTTTGTCTGGGGATCCCACCAGACGACCAGCAACCAACCATCGTCTTCACTCACCGCATCGGGTTTGGCCACGAATATCGGCTCGGCAGGGGACACGTCCCTGTCACCTTCCAGTGTTTGGTACTCGGTTTTGCCTGAAATAAAATCGTGCTTTATCAGGCAATTGAAATCGTGGCTGTCACTTTTGGGCTGGTGTACACCGGCAAAGTAGCCGTATTGGTGTTTTGCACCCAGGAGTTTTTCATTGATCCTAGGAAATTCGACGGAGAAATTTCCGACCCGTGCTCGTGTCATCTGACCGGCATCGAGATCCAGGGTCCAGCGGTACAGCGCGGGAGGTGTGAACGGCGAGCGTCCAGCGTCAGGAAAAGGAAACGGAAAGAAATTCTCGACTTTTATATCATCGACAAACTGGAGGTCACTGACGCAGCCGTCGACGATTATTTTGCCATCTTCCTCGTAGGCGTTGACGAAGTGTGTGGTTTGGTAAGCTTCATCGGTGAACCATTGAGTTGCACCGGTCTGCCGATGGACCACCAGGGTTCGATTGCTCTGCTTTGGGTCAAACGTCCACGCAGATTTGCCTGCAGGAACTCGGTCGGGTGATTCTGGACGCCAGTTGATGGGCCCAAAGAAGAAGACAAAATGATTTTCAGTGAACATGAAGTCGTGAATATAGGCGGGGGCGTCAAGTGTAACGACGTGCTGTTTCAGGATGTTCCCTTTTTTGTCAGCCAGTGCACAGACGAATCGGCGGGTTTCGGGTTCGACCGTATACAATAGTAGTTCATTTTTTGCGGCGTCGGTATGGATATGCGCGGTAACCAGTGCATCAATTGCGCCGTGGAAATCAAAGGTACCAATGGTTTCCAGGGTGTTTCGGTCAAGTTCATAATAGTGTCTACCCGCCTCTTGCAGAGCCAATACGCGTCCGTCGATTTCCACGACATTGACGTTGGCTACTTGCTTGACGGCAGCCGGCCCCTTTTCAAGCTGTGGTTGAGCTACTTCGTAAGACCCGTAAATACCGTTGTAGAGCGATCTACCGGCTGCTTCTTCTTCCTTGAAACCCTCGGTGCGCACCCATTTATTGCGGTAGTTGACAGCGCCGTTGCTGATATAAAACCCATGAACCATGCCATCTCCGTCGAACCAGTGGTATCGGTCAGGGCGAGCAGGCTCCCAACGCTGGTTGGATCCGGTTCGAAAAAGCACGCCCTCAAGTTCAGGCGGCACAGTACCTTCTATGCGAAGTTCATTGGCGATGATTTCGTTGGAGAGGGGTTGGCGAATACCTTGTAAAAAGGGGCTGCTATTGTTCCACATGATGTATCTCCCGAAGGCTAATAGGGGTGTCTTATTAAGGGTTAATAGAATGCTAGCCTTTGGTGTTATTGCTGTCTCCGGGTTGTGAGTACGAATTCTTATGGAGTGTTGGTACTGAGGTACATGCAGTTGTTTATGTTGAGCTCGTCACGGTTTATGTGGTCGCGCGATCAAGGCAGGATTGCAAAGAATACCTGCCGTTGACCTGCCTCAGGTTCGCGGAGTTGGTGTTTTATTTATACCGGCTTGCCAGACTCAACTATCCGTACAGACTTTTTGTGGGTAAATGCCAGGTAGCTGTATCGGCCGTGATATTCGCCCATCCCTGAACCGCCCACCCCACCGAACGGCAGGTATGGCGAAAACGCGTGCACCAGCACGCCGTTGACCTGAGCATCGCCGGCTTGAATGTGGTCGATGACGGGGTTGGCATTGGCTGTGTGGCCTGTGAACACATACACGGCCAGTGGTTTGGAGTGATGTTGATTGATGAGATCGACTGCATTATCCACCGAATCAAAAGTCAGCACCGGCAAAATGGGCCCAAAGAGCTCTTCGGCCATCAGCGCATCGTCCCATTGCACTTGGTCGACCACGGTGGCGCTGAATACGCGCCGTTCTGGGTCTGCATCGCCGCCGACCAGCACCTTGCCCGCGCTCTTGCTCAACAAGTTTTGAAGACGCGATACTTGTTGGCTCGTGACGACTTTTCCCGTGGAACCTATGTCGGGCAGGTCCTGCTGAATGCGCTGCGTCAGGCGAGTTAGCAGTTCATCCTTGATGCTGCTGTGGACGTACAAGTAATCCGGTGCGATGCAGGTCTGGCCGCTGTTGATGAACTTGCCAAACATCAGCTGCGACACCACCAGATCGACATCGGCATCGGCCAGGGCAATCAAAGGGCACTTGCCGCCTAGTTCCAGGATCACTGGTGTGAGGTGCGCGGCGGCTGCCTGCATCACTATCTTGCCGACGTTAGGGCTGCCCGTGAAAAAGATGAAATCGAACGGCAAGCTCAGCAGGTGAGTATTCTCATCGCGTCCACCCTGAACCACAGCTATGTAATTGGGAGAGAACGCTTCCTGAATGATTTTCTCGAGGACCAGTGAAGTGTTGGGGGTGGTTTCGGAGGGCTTAAGGATGCAAGTGTTGCCGCCAATGATTGCGCCTATCAGCGGCGTCAGCGTCAGGTTTACGGGGTAGTTAAACGGCCCGATGATGTAAGTAACGCCAAAGGGCTCTTGCGTGACATAGCACTGGGACGGCGCAATCAGGTCTGCGGTGGGTACCGTTTCTGGTGTCGCCCACTCGTCAAGGTGGGCGAGGGCGAAATCGATTTCGTGGAGGACTGCGCCGATCTCCGCGAGGTCCACATCGGCCTTGGGTTTTCCTAAATCTTCGTCCAGTGCGACGTACAGTGCCTCTTTGTGATTGAGCACTGCCTGTTTCAGGCGCTCCAGGCTGTGTTTGCGAAACTCGATGGGGTGGGTTTGGCGGGAGGCGAAATAGGCACGCTGCGACTCGAATACTGCATCGATGGACTCGGAGCTTGGATAGTTCATGGGTTGTCACCTTATCGAATTCAGTGGATGTTTATGAGCGTCACGCAGATCAGCGAAAGTAATCTTCACAGAGCATTTTGGCAGCGTGCAGGGCCAGCGCCTGAGTGGGCGCGTTGGTGTTGCCGCTAGTAATGTTGGGCATGATCGAGGCATCGATGACACGCAGATGCTCCACCCCTTTCACACGCAGGCGACCATCAACGACGGCACCTTCGTCCTTGCCCATGCGACAGGTGCCGACCGGGTGCCACATGGTGGTGGCGACGCGTTTGACCCATTCGCCAATCTGCTCATCGGATTGCACGCTGGGACCCGGTGAGACCTCTTCGTCGATCACCGGCGCTAGCGATTCCTGAGTCAGGACATGGCGCATGGCTTTCACCGACTCAACGGCCACTTTCAAATCGTATTCGTGGCCGATGAAATTTGGGTTGATCAGCGGCATAGAGGTAGGGTCAGCGTCAGCCAAACGTACCCAGCCGCGGCTTTTAGGCTGAAGCACCACTAACTCGAAGGTCACGCCGGGGCGCGTACCGGTAGGGCTCAAGCCGTCTTTGGAAATGATTGGTACGTGATAGCACTGAACGGTAGGGTCGCCCTGTAAGTTCAGGGGATCCCAATAGCTGACCGTCTCGATACCGCTGCCTGCGGCAGGGCCGTCTTTGGTCAGGATGTAGCGGATCCCTGCCTTCAGCGTCCCAAGGCCCTGGGCAACGCTTTGATAGCCCAAGTTCCCTTTCACATAGGCGCTGAGCGGTACGATAGGGTGGTCATGTAGGTTTTCGCCCACGCCGGGGGAATCGACCATCACCTCAATGCCGAATTCCTGCAACTGGGTCTTGGGGCCTATGCCGGAATGCATGAGAATCTTCGGGCTGTGTACCGCCCCGGCGCTCAGTATGACCTGCTTGCCCTGGATTTGCTGCGTAGTCCCGCCCTGGAGTATTTCGACCCCTACCGCGCGGTGGCTATCGATCAGCACCCGAGTGACCGTTGTGTTCGCCAGCAAGGTGACGCGGCCACTCTCCAGATGACGGCGCAGGTGCGCGACTACGGCACTGCAACGGCGACTGTTCTCGATGTTCGATTGCACCGGTGACACACCGATCTGGCTGGCGCCGTTGTAATCCGGATTGTAGGGCAGGCCGTATTCCTGAAATGCCTTCAGGCAATACTGGTTCAGTTCGTTGATCCCTTTGGGCAGCTGCACGGCCAGATTGCCTTGGGTGCCATGATGTTCATCATGGAACGTGTCGTTTTTTTCTTGCTCGATGAAGGCACGCCACATGCTGGCGTGATTCCAGTCCCCGTCGCCTGCGGTGGCTTCGTCCCACGCATCGAAGTCGCGTTTTTGGCCACGCACATACGCCATGGCATTTACCGACGTGCCTCCCCCCAACACCTTGCCGGAGCGAAAGCGTCGCTCAGTACCATGCTGGGCGACGGTGGAATGGGTCCACACGTGTTTATCCTTGGCCAGGATGGTGCCGAAGCCGGCTGGAATATGGATCAGCGGGTCGGAATCCTTGCCGCCGGCTTCGATCACGGCAATGCTGGCCCGACTGTTCTCGGCCAGATAACTGGCCACCACGCATCCGGCTGCACCACTTCCTACAATCAGCACGTCAAAGCTTTTAGTTGTCATATTTACCCACTGCGGATCGCTCTTGAACGGATGAGTATTGAGGGGGGATAGCGCACTGCCTATCAGACATCGCTATCAAGAGCCGAGATCAGGAATCGTTTAAGCGGGCGCTTTCGCTGTTCAGATTTTACAAATCTGAACAGTACAGTTGGACAACACATAGTACTTTGCCACTCTTTAAAAATCAAAAATAGCGCATTACGATAAAAGCGCTCTATATTGTCTGAGCAAGCTTGCCTACAATCCGGCCAGGCAGTTCCGTAATGATCGATCTGACAAGAGGAGCCTCCAGTGCCCAAAACGCTGCTGCAAAAACTCTGGGAAACGCACGTCGTACGTCATGACCCGGACGGTTCGGCGATGCTTTACATTGATCTGCAGTTGATCAATGAAGTCACCAGCCCCCAGGCTTTTGAAGGTTTATCGGCAGCGGGGCTGAACCCTTGGCGAAGCGGCACGATCATCGCCACCTCGGACCACAATGTGCCGACTAGGGACTTGGCTCTGGGCATTCAGGATCCGGTAGCGAAAATTCAGGTTCAGACGCTTGAGCGTAACTGCGATGACCTGAACCTGCGCCACTTTAAAATGGGTGATCAAAGGCAGGGCATTTTGCATGTCATCGCGCCTGAATCTGGCGCCAGTCTTCCGGGAATGACCATCGTCTGTGGCGACTCTCATACCAGTACCCATGGTGCTTTCGCGGCCTTGGCATTTGGCATCGGCACTTCCGAGATCGAGCACGTTCTCGCCACCCAGTGCCTGCGTGTTTCACCCATGGCGGCGATGAAGGTTCAGATCGACGGCGAATTGCAGCCGTTCGTGACCGCAAAAGACTTGGCCCTGAGCTTGATTCGCAAAATCGGTACTGCGGGGGCCACCGGTCATGCAATCGAGTTCACGGGCAGCACGGTCAGTAGCATGTCCATGGAAGCGCGGATGACCCTTTGCAATATGGCAATCGAAGCCGGAGCTCGCGTCGGGCTGATCGGTGTAGACGAGACCACACTGGCCTACCTGCACGGCCGACCTCATGCGCCGCGAGACGCAGGCTGGGAGGCCGCCGCTACGTTTTGGCGCACGCTTCACAGCGACCCTGGGGCAATTTTCCAACAGGTGGTGAACCTGGATGCAGCAAAAGTTGCCCCTCAAGTTTCATGGGGAACTTCTCCGCAAATGGTGTGCGATGTTCTAGAAAAGGTGCCCGACCCCGCGGACGAAGTAGACCCCGCTAAACGTCAGGCCTTGGTCAGCGCGCTCGACTATATGGGGATTACAGCGGGCACAGCCATCGTTTCAATCGAGCTCGACAAGATTTTCATAGGCTCCTGCACCAATGCACGCATCGAGGACCTGCGGGCAGCTGCCCAGGTTGTAGTCGGTCAAAAAGTATCCACGCGTATCAAACAAGCATTGGTGGTGCCGGGATCAGGACAGGTCAAAGCCATGGCTGAAGCCGAGGGCTTGGACAGGATATTCATCGACGCTGGGTTTGAATGGCGCGAGCCCGGTTGTTCGATGTGCTTGGGAATGAACGAGGACCGGCTGCTCCCTGGGGAGCGTTGTGCATCTACGTCCAATCGCAATTTCGAGGGGCGTCAGGGGCAGGGTGGCAGAACTCACCTCGTGAGCCCGGTCACTGCAGCAGCGGCGGCCCTGGCAGGACATTTCGTTGATATAACCGCTGCCCAGATAAGGAGTTGAAAGGCCGTGAAACCATTCAAGCAGTTTTGTGCAGTAGCGGCGCCGCTTGATCGAATCAATGTGGACACGGACGCCATTTTACCGAAGCAATTCATGAAATTGATCAGCAAATATGGCTATGGCGATTACCTGTTCGATAACTGGCGTTATCTAGACCAAGGCCAACCTGGGGACGACTGCTCGGTACGACCGCTCAACGAGCAGTTCATGCTCAACCAGCCCCGGTTCAAGTCAGCGCAAATCCTGCTGTGCCGAGATAATTTCGGTTGTGGTTCGAGCCGCGAGCACGCGCCGTGGGCCTTGCGTGATTTCGGGTTCAAAGCGCTGCTCAGCACCAGTTTCGCAGATATTTTTTATGGCAACTGCCTTAAGAACGGCGTGCTGCCCATCGTGTTGACCAAGGATGAAATGGATCACCTGTTCTCACTCGCGGCCCGTGATGCTGCGTTGCAACTTGAGATCAATCTAGCGGACCAAACCGTTTCCCAGCCTGAGGGCGTGATCTACCGTTTCGAGATCGATGCATTCCGCAAAAAATGCGTGATGTTGGGGCTCGATGAAATCAGCCTGACGCTCGCTCAAGCCGACGACGTGCGCTTATACGAAAGCAAGCGACGCGCCACCGAGCCTTGGCTGTTTCCAGAGAGCTGACGGCGTTGTGTATTTCATGATCCAGAAGACGCCAACACCGTCATTTTCTGCGTCATCTCGGCCCCGGCCTTCGCAACAATAGGCGCGAGCAGTGTTCTGACTTCCGGGGAGGCATCGACGACGGGTATCACGATGCTGATGCTGCCGATCACCCGTTTATCGTCAAAAACGGCGGCTGAAATACCCGCAGCGCTATTGCCCAATTCGCCTGAAGTGATGACTACGGACTCGTTTCTCAGCGATCTCAGTGTCTGCTTGACTTGCGCCCAATTGGCCCCAAGGCCAAAGCGCTCGAATTCGCCCGTTACGCCTTCGTAGTAGGGTTTGACCTGGCGCAATGGCAGGTGCGCCAGGATGACCTTTGAGGCTGCGCCTTGGTAAAGGGGCCTTGGGAGGCCGCGCTCATAGCTGATGTCTTGCTTGAAACGGGTGGTGAACTCCTCATGCACGCACATGACGTGCTCTTGGAAGTACCGGCATAAAATCGCGATGCTGTCAGCGGGGGCCGCATTCAGCATGTCACCCATGACCAACCTTGCAGCCTGGATCATCGGATCACCCAACCGCATTTTTCTATCCAACGCGATGATTGCTGGGCCCAGCACGTAGCGCCCCGGGGTAAAGGCGCTGATGTATCCGGCACCCGACAGGGTTCGAAAGTAACGGTACGTATGGCTCGCCGATAGTCCTAACTCGATCGCCGCTTCGTCCACAGACCAATCAGATTTGCTGTCTCCACTGAACAATTCGAGCAGGCGCATCAAGCGATCCTGGGAGCTGCCTTTGGGATCTTCTGCGCCTGAGACTTGCATGGCTGACGCGCCGGTTACCTGCTGCTTTATCAACCCTGCCCCCTTAGATAGGTGTGCTTGACGGAGCCCGCATGTTACCGCCAAGCTCGACCACGAGGTGAGTAAAAACAAAAATAGCGCCATAAGATAAAAGCGTTGACACTTTTTGGAAAAAACATAATTATCGTATTACAACAAATAATACAAAACACCTTAAGGTGTGAGGGTTCCATCATGAGCCAGCTAGCGCAGCCATCGTCCCCCGTCCTCGACATCGCCCCTATTCTCGATCACGGAGAGTGGACGTCCTATCAAAAGCGAATTCTCTTCTTGGTCGCCCTCGTCATGGTGTTCGATGGCGTGGACGCGCAGGTGCTTAGCCTGTCGCTGTCCTCCATTTCAGCCGAATGGGGTATCAGCCGCGCAGCCTTTGCACCGGTGCTTGGATTCAGTTTCGTGGCCATGGCACTGGGGACGGCCCTCGGGGGCCTGTTGGGCGACCGCATCGGCAGAAAATGGACCCTCATCGCGTCCAGCGTAACGTTTGGCCTGATGACGTTATTGGGCGCGCTCGCCGATGACATCGTCTTTCTGGGCGTCTGCCGAGTGATTGCATCGTTGGGCATGGGAGCAGCCATGCCTAACGTCACGGCAATGCTGGCTGAGTACACACCTTTGCGCCGGCGCAGCCTTGCCCTCGCCATCGGGATGAGCGCGTTGCCTTTTGGCGGTATCGTTGTTGGCCTGTTAGGGGCGCAAATTCTTCCTGCCCTTGGCTGGCGCAGTTTTTTCGTGATTGCGGGGTGTGCGCCGTTGATCGTCGCGCTGACGCTGATCATTGGCGTCCCAGAGTCGCTGAGATTTCTGGTGGCGCGCGGCATCAAGCCGGCAGCGTGCCTGAACATCATTCGCCACCTGGGGCATGCGGTGTCATTGACCACCACGTTGGAGGACAGCGGCGAAGCGGCTGCAGTCAAGAAGGCTTCGGTGCGAACGTTAATGGCCAGCGAATATGCCGGCGACACACGGGTGCTGGCGGTCGCTTTCTTTACCGTGATTCTGTCTAGCTACCTCATGTTTACCTGGTCCCCCTCCCTGTTCGTCGAGGCCGGTTACAGCGTCAGTATGTCCAGCGCAAGTATGGCGTTGTTCAGCCTCGGTGGCCTGATTGGAGGGGTGGGCGGCGGCTGGCTGTTCAGTCGCTTCGGTTCGCGCAAAACCATGCTCTGCATGGCGGCGGGGGCGTTGGCCTGCTGCGCTGCGCTGATGGTAACGCCGTTGCAACCTGCTGCGAATTCGCTCCCTATCATCACCGTTAGCCTGCTGCTGCTCGGCCTCTGCGTACCGGGCACACAAGCAATCCTATTCGTGCTGGCGGCGCAGATATTCCCTACCTCAATGCGTGCAAGTGGCGTCGGTTTGCCCGCAGCTTTCGGACGGCTGGGCGCGGTGCTGAGCGCTTTCATCGGCCCCTGGATTCTTGCCAGCACAGGCACTCGGTTCTTCGGTTTTATAGCAGCCATGATGTTGATTCTTTTTGTCGCGCTGACCCTCGTCCGTCGCCACATCGCACGGACCGAAAACCAAGACCGTAGCGATGCACGGCTGAACGAAGTTCGATAGATAGGTAAGGAGATATTTGTGAGTAACAATGCCTTTAGAGATCACATTGCCCATGACAACATGACGCCCCTCTGGGAGGTATTGCGCGGGCTTACCCCGCGCGAGCCCAAGCAGACGGCGGACCCCGTAATCTGGCGCGCCGAAACCATTCGCCAAAATATGAAAATGGCCTGTGAGGTCATCTCCGCCGAAGATGCGGAGCGCCGTGTGCTTGTCCTAGAAAACCCTAAGTTTCGGGGCAAGTCGCAGATAACGTCATCCCTCTATGCGGGTATTCAAATGATCCTGCCCGGGGAGGTCGCCCCCAGTCATCGCCATACGGCGTCTGCGCTAAGACTGATTTTAAGTGGCCAGGGTGGGTTCACTACGGTGCATGGCGAAAAGGTACTAATGAACCCGGGTGACTTTGTCATCACGCCCACGAACGTTTTTCATGACCATGGTGCGCAGGGCACGGAACCTGTGATGTGGCTGGACGGCCTGGATGTGCCTGTTGTGCAAATGCTCAACGCCGGTTTCTCTGCTGATGACCCGAATCTACGTCAGGCCCTGACACGCCCGACAGGCGACTCCAATGCGCGATTCGCCGCTGGCCTGAGACCTGTAGGCGACACCCACGGCGGCCCCGTCAGCCCACTTTTTCACTACCCCTATTCGCGCACGCGTGCAGCGCTTGAACAGTTGTCGCTCGTCGATGAGTGGGACGCGTGCAACGGTTTCAAACTGATGTTTACCAACCCAACGAATGGGCTGTCCCCGATTCGCTCGATGGGTGCCTTTATGCAGATGTTCCCAGCAGGGTTCAAGGGCACGAGCTTTCGTGAAACCGACGGAGCTGTTTGCTGCGTGGTTGAAGGCAGCCTGCGCGTTCAGGTCGGTGACCAAACGTGGACAGCCTGCAAGGACGACGTATTTGTTGTTCCGGGTTGGGCATGGCGTTGTTTTGAGGTGGACGAGCAATGCGTACTGTTCAGCTTTTCCGATCGACCGTTGCAAGAACACCTCGGTTTTTGGCGCAGCGAAATCAATCCGAGCGCAACTACTACACCAGGAGAAAAATCATGAAAATTTGTCTGTTTAACGATAACCGTTTGGGCCTGATTGAGGGCGACATTGTCTATGACGTTTCCCAAGCACTGCGTATTTTGTCACCTGCCCTTTATCCGTTTCCGCGCCATGACCTGCTGATCGCTAACCTGGCCGAGCTACGCCCCGAAATCTCGCTTGCCAAGGGAAGCGCAGCGGTCTTCAAGTTAAGCGATGTCGAGCTGCTTAGCCCCGTCGGTAACCCAGGCAAAATTGTGGCTGCGCCTGTCAACTATCAAGCTCACCTTGATGAAGCCATCGCAGACACGGAGACGTTTACACGTGCCAATGTCCGCAAAATCCAGGAGACGGGCCTCTTCCTGAAAGCTACCAGCTCGCTGATCGGTGTCAGTAAACCGATTGTGATTAATCTTCCAGAGCGCCGTACCGATCACGAAATCGAGCTAGTCGCTGTTATTGGCAAGCGTGCCAAGGATGTGAAGGCGAAAGACGCACTGGCCTATGTTGCCGGATACAGCATTGGCCTGGACATCACGATCCGCGGGCCTGAAGAGCGAAGCTTGCGCAAATCGTTGGACACTTACTCGGTGTTGGGGCCATGGCTTGTCACGGCTGATGAGCTCAGCGACCCACAGGGCTTGGAGTTGCTGCTGGAGGTTAATGGTGAGAAACGCCAGCACGCCAATACTCGGGATTTGATCATGAACGTGGCAGAGCTGATCGAATTCGCCTCGACCTATTACACACTTGAGCCGGGTGATTTGTTGTACACCGGAACGCCCGAAGGTGTGGGTCCCATTGTTCACGGTGATCAGATCAAAGCACGAATTGAAGGGATTGGTGAAATTGTTGTCGAGGTCGTGTCGTCATGAGCCTACAAGATCCAATTGTAATCATTGGGGGGGGCATTGGTGGTCTGGCAGCAGCGCTGGCACTCTCACATAAGGGCTTCAAAACGCTCTTGATCGAACAGGCCGAAGAGTTTCGCGAAGTCGGTGCGGGGATCCAGGTGGGCCCTAACGGTTTTCGCGTGTTGGAGACGCTCGGCGTTGCTGATCAAGTACGCGAACTGACCGTGTTACCCGATGATTTGATCTTCATGGACAGTGTCAGCGCTGAGATGGTTACCACCATCCCGACAGGCGTAGCGTTTCGGGAACGTTTCAAGTATCCCTACGCCTTGGTGCATCGTGCGGACCTGCATTCGGTTCTTCTGGCCGCGTGTCGCGAGTCCGCTGATGTCGAATTCAGGATCGCCACAAAAGTGGTGGGCTACGAAGATGATGGCCTGTCCGTATGCGTGACCACTGACCAAGGTGAAACCATTCGGGGTTGCGCACTGATTGGCGCAGATGGATTGTGGTCGAAAGTCAGAGAGAAAATTGTCGGTGACGGTGCGCCTGTGGTCTCCGGGCACATTGCGTACCGGGCGGTGTTGCCCATTGAGGACGTGCCGCTTGAGTTTCGACGCAACTCGATGATTCTTTGGGGGGGGCCAAAGTCCCACCTGGTCCAGTACCCGCTTCGAGGTGGAAAACTATTCAACCTGGTGGCAGTCTTCCACAGCGACCGCTATGTAGAGGGTTGGAACACCGAGGGCGACCCTGAAGAATTACGCCGTCGGTTTGCCGGCACGTGTGACACCGTACAAACGCTCCTGTCCAAAATTGAAAGCTGGCGGATGTGGGTATTGTGCGATCGTGAACCCGTGAAAAACTGGAGTCAGGGACGTACCACACTTCTGGGCGATGCAGCGCATCCCATGTTGCAATACCTTGCACAAGGGGCGTGTATGGCGATGGAGGATGGCGTCGTACTCGCACAGGAGATCGAAAAGTGTCAGGGTGATTTTGAGTCGGCTTTTAAAGCCTATCAGGCTCGCCGATACCTTCGCACGGGCCGTTGTCAGGTCATGGCACGTGTTCATGGTGAGTTCTACCACGCCGAGGGAGTTGCGGCCGAACTACGTAACAACATGCTCGGCACCCGTACTCCTGAACAGGCGTATGCCGGTCTCTCTTGGTTGTATGACGCGGTAATTTAGAAATCCAGTGACGATCAATTATTCAACGGTGCTCAAGTTGCCGGGTTGATCGTCGCTTTCAGCTGCACGCAATGATCATTCTATAAAAATAAAAAGGGTGAAATCGTGAACAACAAAAATTGCGCGCCACTCGTGTGGCCGGCGTTACTGTATTTTTGTGCGCCGGGCTTGGCATGGGCTGAGGATTCGGATTTTTTTAAAGATTCAACCGCTACACTGCAAGCCAGAAATTACTTCTTTCAACGCAACTACTTAGATATTCGTGGGACCGAGAAACCCAAGGCTGAAGAGTGGGCTCAAGGCTTCATTCTTAATTTCAAATCCGGTTATACCCCAGGTACTGTTGGGTTTGGTATCGATGCTGTTGCCACCTTGGGTCTCAAACTCGATAGTGGCCGTGGGCGGGTAGGGACGGGCTTGCTGTCTATCAAGGATAGCGGGGCCCCTGCCGACGATTACAGTCGTTTGGGGCCAACCTTAAAAGCCAGGTTTTCTAAAACCGAGCTGAGACTGGGTGAACTTCAACCCGACATTCCCGTGTTGCCCTTCAGCGACATTCGGTTGCTTCCACCATCCTATCAGGGTGTCTCCTTTTCCAGTAGCGAACTTGCTGGACTGACCCTTCAAGGCGGGCGTATCAAATCGACTAGCCTTCGAAATGAAGCCGGGGACGAAAAATTGATCGCCATGTTGGGCTATATCCCGCAACGCGCGTCGCCCAGTGATGCCTTTAATTATATGGGGGGTGACTATAGTTTTAATAAGTCACGTACCACCGTCAGTGGTTGGTACGCCCAACTGGAGGACATTTACCGGCAGAGTTATGTTGGCATTAAGCATAAGCAGTTAGTGGGGCGTTGGTCACTAAGCGGTACGTTGGCACAGTATGATGCTGTTGAAGATGGTGATCACCTAATCGGGAAGGTCGATAACCGCGCTCTGTATGGCACACTCGGGGTGGCAAGGTCCGGGCATGCTGTGACCGTAGGGTACCAAAGAATGTACGGTGACACCGCGTTCCCCCGGGTGTTCGCCAATATTGCGCCCTTGGCCAATGAACTGCCCACTTATGACTTTTCATCACAAGACGAGGTGTCTTATCAGGTGCGTTACGACTATGACTTTGCGGCGGTGGGGGTACCGGGCCTGCTGTTTTCGACTAGATACGTCGTGGGGAACAACGTTGAGACAGGGCGCGGCTATGAAGGTAAAGACAGCGAACGCGATATCGATATGTCTTATGTTTTCCAGAGCGGGCCTGTCAAGGGATTCGGCATCAGGCTTCGCGACGCGGTAGCGCGGTCTAATTACAGAACTGATATTGACGAGTATCGCGTCGTCCTCAGTTATACCTGGAAGCTCCTATAGCGTTGCGTTCGCCCCAGCCCTGCGTGCCAACATCAGGCTTAACCCCAGGACCCGTGCGCGGTCACTGTGGGTCTTCTGCTCAGCCCCCCTCGCGGCTGCACCCCACTACTTAGTGGGGGGAAGGTTTTGCAGGAGCTTGACCTTGCTTGTTAGCACGGTCAGTACAGTCGATATCCACGCGCGATCCTGGGACACCCAAGGAAACTGTGAGCACTGTCTGGATGTGTTATCGCACAAAGTTTTGACTGGCTCTGGTACGAGTTCCGGGGGAAACACGACCCAAGAATGGCAGTCGTGGATTTCACGCTAGATGTCCGCTTCTCGCGGATTTCTATAGCTAGATAGGCCGTCCGTCCGTCGATTGATCTTGAACTGATGATCTGCATGCTGGACGTGGGCTATTGCTACGGCATTCGCTCAGAGCCGCGATTGTGCGAAGGCCCATTGAATATGGCGTATCGCTGGTTCTGCCGGTTGAGCCTTGAAGATGAAATACCCAATCATTCGACGTTTTAAAAATCCACACGGCCGTTTTCGCGACAGCGATCTCTTTCGCTGGTTGTTTAATGAAGTGCTGGGTCGCTGCATGGACGTAATCTACGAATCTATGAGAACTCAGCACTAATGATGCCGGCTTATGAAAGTGGTAGTGATCCAGTGGCGGCGTACGCTGAAAAGACATCATTGATTCGGTCGGTTGATGATCGTAAGTGGAGGACAAAACTGCACTGAGCCGATCGCCCAACAGGTTCCAGGCACACTTCTTCTCTTCGGCATAGTCGTGATGCAGGTAGTGGCGTCTCACCCGAGAACCAGCCAGCACATGGTTTTGGCAACGGTCGATGATGTCCAGGCTAACCCCCAGGGCCTGCATCATGGTCGCGCCCGTACGGCGCAGGTCATGCGGCGTCCAGTCGCCGTTTTGGCCGTCGGCAAGGACCAGCGTGTCGTCGTGACGCCTTCTTGAGAGGGCCTTGCGGTTTTTGAACCGGGCCTGGCGATCGCCGACCTGTTTACTCACCACCTTTACGTCCACATGCCCGTCGTCCTGCTTGTTCGGAAAGCACCACTGGGAGTCTCCCGTCAGTATCTTGAGCTCCTGAAAGAAATGCAGGGCGAAGGGGGAGAGGAAGACATGGTGGTCCTGTTTCTTGCCCCGAGTGCCTTTGACGTTTTCGCTGGGGAGGAACCAGGTCTGCTGGTCCAGATCGATATTTTTCCATTCCGCCTGGAGCAATTCACCAATCCGGCACAGCGTGCCCAGGCTAATCCAGAGCGCGAGCTGGGTTTCTTTCTTTAGTGGACGAATGCCTTCGTACTTTTGACCGGCGGGGAGGGCGCTGTAATCGAGGGTCATTTGCTGGAAGCGGTTATGCAGTTCCAGCAACTCAGCAGGTGAAAGGATGCGGCTTCGTTCTGCCTCGTAGTCGGCAGGGATCAATGGGGTGATGTCGACCAGCTCAGCTTGATGATCGTCCGTCCGATTGGCTACGGGTAGAATCCAGTAGCTTGGCTTGGAATCACTCTTTTTTTGCTCTTGATACACTATGAAAACAAGTCCAGAATTGAGTCCATACCTGCTTCAGGAATAAAAGAAACCCCTTAGATTTCAATGGGTCGGACGCAAGATTCGAGTCTCGTTTCCCGCTTCAATTATTGATCTACAGGCTTCTATTGAGGTCTGTAGAAACTGAAAAAAGAGGCTTCGACCTCTTTTTCTGTTCCAGCGGGAATCACTGAAGTCCAGCACCATCCAGTACTTTTAAGTCCAAAATTGAGTCCAGGAATTCTGCCGAGTGCTTGATCGGTTTGCCTCACGCTTCAGTCACCTCAAGTAATCCCAGGAAATGGGTGGCTCCCATCCATCAACGGCCCGATGGCACCGTCTTTCCTAATATCCTGAATCTGTCGAGAAGGCGATCGGTATACCAAGTGAATTGGAGGAGATTTGAGTCGCCCCGGGTTTCGTAGACACCTCTTTGCCTTAAACTGAGGCCAATTAGGAGGTGCCATGAGCAACCCGCGTTACCCCGAAGAATTCAAAATCCAAGCGGTCAATCAAGTGACCGAAAAGAAGCTGCCTGTCGCTGATGTAGCGGCTCGTCTCGGCGTGTCGACGCATAGCCTCTATGCCTGGATAAAGCGCTACAGCAAACCTCAACAAGAACGGCAGCAGGATGATGATCAGCAAGCTGAACTGCGTCGTCTGCGAGCCGAACTCAAGCGGGTCACCGAAGAGCGAGACATCTTAAAAAAGGCCGCCGCGTACTTTGCCAAGGAGTGCGGTTGAAGTACGCCTTTATCAAGCAGCGAGCGGGCGACTATTCCATTCGACGGCTTTGCCTGACGCTGAAAGTCCATCCCAGCGGTTATTACGCCTGGCTGTCTGAGCCGCAATCTGTGCGCGCCAAAGACGACCAGCGACTGCTGGGTTTGATCAAGCATTCCTGGCTGGAGAGCGGCGGCGTTTATGGCTATCGCAAAGTCCATGACGATCTGCGCGAAGTCGGTGAGGATTGTGGTCGGCATCGTGTGGCGAGGCTGATGCGTCTTGAAGGTCTGCGCTCTCAGACAGGGTATCGACGCCGCCCTGGCAAATACGGCGGTAAGCCAGCCGTCGCCTCACCCAATTTACTGAAGCGCCAGTTTGATGTCGTAGAACCCAACAAAGTTTGGGTCACCGACATCACTTACATTCGTACGTATGAAGGCTGGCTGTATTTGGCAGTGGTGCTGGATCTGTTTTCTCGTCAGGTCGTTGGCTGGTCAATGAAGTCGCAGATGACCAGTGATTTGGCCATTGATGCGTTATTGATGGCGGTTTGGAGGCGAAAACCGAAACAGGAGGTGATGGTTCACTCCGACCAAGGCAGCCAGTACAGCAGCTCTGATTGGCGCAGTTTTTTGAAAGCGAACAATTTGGTTGCCAGTATGAGTCGCCGAGGCAACTGTCATGACAACGCCGTGGCCGAGAGCTTTTTCCAGCTTCTGAAACGGGAACGGATCAAGCGGAAAATCTACACCTCGCGGCAAGATGCTCGTAGTGATGTGTTTGATTACATCGAGATGTTCTACAACGCAAAACGCCGCCATGGTTTCAACAATCAGCTGTCACCGGTAGAGTTTGAAAAGCGTTACGCAATGAGCTTGGAGAGTGTCTAGAAAATCAGGGGCGATTCAAACAGCACCAATTGATGAGCTCTGACCCACCTTGTGCATGGGATTTCTGACAAGCAAGCATTCAGAAACGCTATGCATCATCTTTGTCTATGCTCAAAACTCCCCTTCAAGAAAGTGAGGCATGGAGCATGGCGCCGGAGACACTGTTCATTACCGAGCGTGGTCTGTTGACGAACAGAAAAGACCCCACGACATGACCCAGACCGAGAAAACCCCTGAGCAACTTCAAGCGCGCATTGCCGAGTTGAAAGCCCAGTATCAGCAGCTGCAGGACAATTACGACGATGAAGTTCTCTTGTGCTCAAGCCTGCTGCGCGCCTTGGTCAACGCTGACGCTGGCTTCTGTGAGACGCTGGTCAAGCATGCCTATTGCTCGGCTGAGCGTAAGGCCGACGCGCTGGATTACCTCGTCGATGCACGCGCGGGGTATGGCTGAGTGGACTGATCATAACGGCGTTTTCGTTCAATCGCCCCCCACAAACAGGCCCACTGCGGTGGGCTTTTTTGCGTCGGCTGGACGCCACAACCCTATAGACTGGTCCATCAGTCATAGTGCGAGTGGTTAATCCACAGGTCGTCCCTTCCCCGATAGGAAACGCTGTAATGCCATTAACCATCACTAATCCTTACCGTCTGCGTTTGGAGTGCCTCCGTAACGTGTCGCCAGGCTGCGCGGACTTGGCCGGACGCATTGTTGTGGCGTTACGTACTGAAGTCATGACCCTATCCACCGCGACTCTAATCGAGGATTTATTCGATCACCTGGACGCAATTGCCGCGCAGCACAGCGGTAGTGTCACGCGTCTGGGTATATGGATGATGGGCTTGATCCACGCCAAAGCGTTGCTAAGCACGGAGGTAGAGACGTTCCTCTCTGACGCCGCCACTTTGGGCGGCCCATCCAGTGTGGGGCCGGCATGAGGGAAGGCATTCACGAAGACGCGCTACGGGCCATGCTCGAGGGCGGCGCGGTGCGTGAGGTGCTGGTCAGCCGGCACGGCGAAAAATGGGGTTTGGGGATTCGCCTGGGCGGCGCCGGATCACGCTGGCTGCCGATCCGCTCGCGGCGCGAAGCGCTGCGCACCTGGGCCAGTTTGACCGCCGTGGGACGCTTTGCCGAAGCCCAGGGCGTGAAGGGGTTTATGGTAAATCAGAGCAGCATCAGTGCAGCAAGGGCGCGGCTCTGATGCTCCGCTTCCGACCAACAAAGGTCGGTGGCGATAGTGAGAAGCGTACTAAAAGTGGACCGTACTAGGAGCGATTCAGTTTGCGTCGATTCTCAGTGCGCGTATATAGCTATTCTGATTTTCAAGGTTGCGAACATAGCGCTCAATATGTAATTTGCTCCCAGGTTTTAGCCAATTGAGTGCGCCTTTCACGACAAACCCCAGCATGAAGTCTGCTCCTGTGAGTCGATCTTCGACTAAGAATCTCCTACCCTTTAGATAGTCGTCTAAATATGAAAAAACTTTATCAAATTCCGCTCCGGCGTAATCTTCGAGAAACTTGAGATCAGTTCCAGATTTAATTTCAAATTCGTTAAATACCTTCAACAAAAATGGCAGCATTGCTGAGCTTTCTGAAAAGTGAATCCATGTTAGGTAATCGATGTACTCAGCTGAATCTTCATCAGGCGCTAAGTGAGGCGCAAATCGCTTTATCAGAATTTCCATCATCGCACCCGACTCAGCAATAACCTTGCCATCTAACTCAATAACCGGCGATTTGCCGAGTGGGTGCATGGCCTTGAGTGAAGCGGGGGCTAAATGGGTTTTTTCATCGCGCTGGTATTTGATCAACTCATAAGGCTGGCCTATTTCCTCCAGTAGCCAGAGGATACGAATCGAGCGTGAAGCATTCAGGTGGTGAAGTTTTATCATCATTTTAACTCCGACGGGGTGTGCGCTGGCCCATTAGGCGCAGTGCTGATGGTGTGGTCATTAGACGGTGGCTCGCATGCTACTCGGTTACTAGTCAACCGGTCTACTACTGCTTAATTAGGCTCAGCGCTGCATATTTTGCCTACGGATTGGACTCCCTATGGTGCGATTTACGTTAAGGCTTGATTGGCTGCTGTAAGCGCCGGAGGGTGGCAGGCGCGTCTAGATTTAGCTGAATCGAGCTTTCGATGCCGCATGAGGTGGGTGGCGGATTGGCAGTGTTGCTATAGTAGAGCATTGACATTCAAAGTAGACGACTGGTCTAATTTTTTGGTAATCTTCCGCAATGAAGCAGACTTACGATGATACGCGCCAACATTTACTCGACACCGGCCATCGCATGATGGTGGTTAAGGGCTTTACGGGTGTGGGACTTAACGAGATTTTGCAGGCGGCCAGCGTGCCGAAAGGCTCGTTCTACCATTACTTCAAGTCCAAGGAGCAATACGGCCAGTCCTTGCTGGAGGATTACTTCCGCACTTATTTGGCGAACATGGACGAGCGTTTCGCGGTAAGGGGCAATACTGCCCGCGAGCGGCTCATGGGCTATTGGCAGAAGTGGCTTGATAGCTATTGCGAGCCCTGCGATGAGCAGAAGTGTCTGGTCGTGAAGCTGAGCGCCGAGGTGGCGGACTTGTCCGAGTCAATGCGCATTACGCTGCGTGATGGATCAGATCAAATAATTGAACGTATCGCTGGCTGTATCGAGCAGGGGCAGCGCGACGGCTCGTTGCCGCAAGGTGATGCTTACCGAACAGCGACAGCCCTTTACCAGCTTTGGCTCGGAGCCAGCCTGCTGAGCAAACTCCACCGTAATAGTCGGTCGCTGGAAAACGCCAAAGCTACGACCTTGGCCATGCTGGCGTTTAATCAAGCCTGATGATGAGATTTCCCACCCGTAGGTGGGTGTTCCCTATCATATTTGTAGCAGACTGGTCTAATTAATTTGTGGCACCCCTAACCATTTCTCCAACACCAGCCCTGGAATTTGAACATGCCCCAGTCAAAGCAAGTGAATCGTCGCGTTGTTCTGGCGTCGCGTCCGCACGGTGCGCCTGTCGAAGCGAATTTTCGCATTGAACAAAGCCCCATTCCTCAACCTGCAGAAGGCCAGGTGCTGTTGCGTACCGTTTATCTGTCGCTCGACCCTTACATGCGCGGCCGCATGAGTGATGCACCGTCCTATGCTCCTCCGGTGGAAATCGGTGGGGTCATGGTGGGTGGTACTGTCTGCCGTGTGCTAGCTTCGAAAAATCCGGCCTACAAAGTCGGTGACTGGGTGCTGTCCTTCAGTGGCTGGCAAGACTATGCCCTGTCCGATGGCAGCGACCTGACTCCTTTGGGTAATTCGCCGACTCATCCGTCTTATGCCTTAGGCATATTAGGTATGCCTGGCTTTACCGCTTACATGGGCTTGCTTGACATTGGCCGTCCCCAGACTGGTGAAACGCTAGTGGTTGCGGCGGCTACCGGTCCGGTGGGAGCGACTGTGGGGCAGATCGGCAAGATCAAAGGCTGTCATGTGGTCGGAGTAGCAGGCGGGGCGGACAAATGCCGGCATGCCGTCGAGGTGCTGGGTTTTGATACCTGCATAGATCACCGTGCGCCGGACTTCCCCGAGCAACTGGCCAAGGCCTGCCCTGCGGGTATCGATGTCTATTTCGAAAACGTCGGTGGCAAGGTTTTCGCTGCGGTTCTACCGCTGTTAAACGCCAAAGCCCGTGTGCCGGTCTGCGGCATTATTGCGCATTACAACGATACCGATTTACCCATGGGGCCAGATCGTTTGCCATCTTTGATGGGTGCCATTCTGCGCAAACGCATCAATGTCCAAGGCTTTATTATTTTTGATGATTATGCGCACCGTTACGACGAGTTCTTTAACGAAATGTCGAGCTGGTTGGCGCAGGGGCGGATCAAGTATCGCGAGGAATTGGTGAGTGGTTTGGAAGAGGCGCCCAATGCCTTTATTGGGCTACTAGAAGGTAGAAATTTTGGCAAATTAGTAGTTCGCGTCAGTGACCACTGAATGCCTATTGTTGTGCTGACATAATTTTTGCTCTGCCACTTCACGTTCCTGAGTGGTAGGGCTTTTTTATTTATATATTCCAGTCCAATGGACGCAGCACTGGCTGCAGAGAGCTTTATGACTACACGCAGTAAAGATTTAGGTTGGCGAATTTTGGTGGGCTGTCTGGGGCTATACCCAACGCTATTATTGGTACTGAGTTTATTGGGGCCGCTGACCCATGATCTGAGCTTTCCGCTGATGGTCTTGGTGGAGGTGGTGGTTTTGGTGCCTTTCACTCAGATCATCTCCTTTCCGCTGGCAGGGTGGCTGGTTTCTCGTTTGAGGCGAATTAATCAGTGAGTACGTGGACTGTTTCAGTCAGCGTCACGTGCCATTAACACATTAAAAAGCGATGACTACAGTTGTCGGCATTAACCCAATTAGGCAGAGGAAAGACCATGCAAACGTTAATCATCAACGGACAGTCGCAGCAGGTTGACGTTGCAGCGGATATGCCTCTGCTGTGGGTCTTGCGCGATGTGCTCGGCCTGACAGGGACAAAATACGGCTGTGGCATTGCTCAGTGTGGGGTGTGCACCGTGCATCTCGACGGCCAGCCGATCCGTTCGTGTGTGACTCCTATTTCGGCTGTGGCAGGTCGCTCAATCACCACCATTGAGGCCATCGGTGAGACGGCCGTGGGCAAAGCCGTGCAGCAGGCCTGGCTAGCGCATGAGGTGGTGCAGTGCGGTTACTGCCAGTCAGGACAGATCATGGCAGCAACTGCTCTTCTGAATAGCCAGCCGACGCCCGATGACCAGGCGATTGATGCGGCCATGGCGGGTAATCTTTGTCGCTGCGCCACTTACACCCGCATTCGCACGGCCATTCACAGTGTTGGCCGTGTAGAGGAGGCGTGAGATGAAAAAGCCTAACGAAATGAATGTTCATATGTCTCGTCGTCGCCTCCTGCAGGGCAGCGGCATCGCCCTCGGCGGCTTGGTGTTGAGTACCTGGCTACCGCCCTTAGTGTCCAAGAGTGCAGCCGCCGAGGCGGCTGCCGCAGGCCGGCTGGGTGATCGCTCCGCTGAGGGTTACGGAGCCTTTGTTCGGATTGGCCACGATGGCGTGGTCACGGTGATCTCGCCAAAAATTGAAATGGGCCAAGGCGCACAGACCGGTATTGCCATGATGGTGGCGGAGGAGCTTGAAGTAGGCCTCGATCAGGTCGTTATTCAAGAGGCGCCACCAAACTCGGCGCTGTATACCGACACCTTGCTGCAGTTTCAGGCCACCGGTGGCTCGACTTCTACCCGCTACACCTGGGAGCCGCTGCGTCGGGCGGGCGCCACGGCGCGTGTCCTGTTGATCCAGGCTGCAGCGCTGCAATGGCATGTAGCGCCGAGCCTGTGCCATGCGCAGAACGGCCAAGTGTTTGGCCCTGGTGGCTTTCAGGCTAAATACGGCGAACTGGTCGAGGCCGCGGCTACGCTGCCATTACCCACTGACGTACCCTTGAAAACCCCCGAGCAATTCAAGCTGTTGGGCACCCCCGCGCAGCGCCTGGACACGCCCGCGAAGGTCAATGGTAAGGCGCGTTTTACCATCGACCTACAAATCCCCGGCATGCTGGTTGCCTCCACCATCACCTGTCCTGTGTATGGCGGGCGATTGCGTACGGTTGATGATGCTGCGGCACGGCGAGTGCCAGGGGTTCGCGACATCGTGCGATTGGACAATGCCGTGGCTGTTACCGGGAGTCACTTCTGGGCCTGTCAGCAAGCCATCAAAGCGCTGAAAATCGAGTGGGACTTTGGGCCGAATGCCTCTATTGGTTCTACGCATCTGGACCAAGAACTACTCGCGGCCAGTAGCCGTGATGGCGTGGTCGCTAAACGCACCGGCGACATTGAACAAGCCAAGCTACAAGCGGCCAGCCAGTTCGAAGCTGTTTACGAGCAAGCGCTGTTGTCGCATTCGCCGCTTGAGCCCATGAGCTGCGTGGCCCATGTGCGCAAAGATGGCTGCGAGCTGTGGGTCGGCACCCAAGTGCCAGTTTTCGCTCAACAGACAGCAGCCAAAGTCACCGGGTTGCCAGTTGAAAAAATCCAGGTGCATAACCAACTGATCGGAGGGGCATTTGGCCGGCGTTTGGAGTTTGACTTCATCACTCAAGCGGTGGCCATCGCGCGGCTGGTTGATTACCCGATCAAGCTGATCTGGAGCCGTGAGGAGGACATGACCCACGACCTCTATCGGCCGCTGTATGCCGATCGTATGAAAGCCGCCCTCGACGACAAGGGGCGTCCGCTAGGATGGGAACATCGCATTGCCGGCGCCTCAATTCTCGCCCGCTATGCCGGCAGCTTGCCACCCAACGGCGTGGATGCCGATGCCGTTGAAGTTGCGGTGGACCCTATCTATAGCTTGCCGCATTTGCAGGTTCGTTATATCCGCCAGGAGCCTAGCGTCGTGCCTGTGTCGTGGTGGCGAGGCGTGGGCCCGCTTCGCGGCACCTATGCCCATGAGTGCTTCATTGATGAACTGGCGTACAACGCAAAAGCCGACCCAGTGGCCTACCGCTTGGAGCTGATGGCTGAACAACCACGCGCCCAGGCAGTGCTGCGTTTGTTGGCTGAGAAGACTGACTGGAATAAGCCTTTGCCACCCGGACAGGGTCGAGGTGTGGCGGTCAGTGCGGTGTTCGGTAGCTATGTGGCCACTTTGGTTGAACTGGAGATGCAGGGCGACTTTGGCGTGCGCATCAAGCGCCTGGTCAGCGTGGTCGATTGCGGTTTTGCAACTAACCCGACGTCGGTTAAGGCACAGATCGAGGGCGGCACCTTGTTCGGCCTTTCCGCTTCGCTGTTCAACGAAATCCTGATCGAAAACGGTCAGGTGCAACAGACCAACTTCCACAACTACCGACAGCTACGTATCAACGAAGCGCCTGCGGTGGAGGTGCATTTGCTTGCGAGTCTGGAAACGCCGGGTGGCGTTGGCGAGGCCGGTACTGCGTTGATCGGCCCAGCCTTGGTCAACGCCCTTTACGCAGCATCGGGCCAGCGTATACGTCGTTTGCCGCTTAGCCGTTTCGGCTATTACCCGGTTTAAGGAGCTACTGATGAAATTAATAAGAAGCCTACTGATGTTCGCCAGCGGGGCTTTACTGGCGCAAGCGGCCAATGCACAAGAGGATTCCCTCGCTAAAGGCGAATACTTGACGCGCGCCGCCAACTGCGTGGCTTGCCATACCGTGTCAGGTGGTAAACCGTTCGCAGGTGGCGTCGAGTTTAAGCTACCGTTCGGCTCGCTGTTTTCGCCCAACATCACCCCGGACACGCAAACAGGCATCGGCGCATGGACGAATGAAGAGTTTGTAAGCGCGTTGCAGACCGGCGTGGGCCGTGATGGAAAACACTACTACCCGGCGTTTCCCTATACTTCCTACAGCAAAATGTCTCGAGATGACATCCTCGCCATCAAGACCTATCTCGACAGCCTAGAACCTGTCGAGCAGGCACCGCGCGAAAACCAAATTGGCTTCCCGTTCAACCAGCGTTGGGGCATGGTTCTTTGGAATTCCCTCTTCCTTAACGATGAACCATTCCAAGCGGACAGCCAGTACTCTGCCGAGCGCAATCGCGGCCAGTATCTAGTAGAAGGGCCCGGGCACTGCGGTGAATGTCATTCGCCGCGTAACTTGTTCCAGGCGGTCAGTAACGATCGTTCGCTGGCCGGCAACCTTATCCAGGGTTGGAATGCTTACAACATCAGCGCTGACCCGGTGCATGGCATCGGTGCCTGGCCCACAGACGTACTGGCCAACTACTTGAAAGACGGGGCAGCGCCAGGCTTGGGTTTGTCCGCTGGGCCTATGACCGAAGTAGTCGAGCACAGTTTGCGCTATCTGACCGACGCCGACCGTCACGCGATCGCCGTGTTCCTCAAAGACTCACCCGCGCGCAGCGAAGGTGTGGCTCGTCCGCAGCAGGCAGCGCTTGCGGAGCAGGGCAGTGGCAATCCACTCGGCAATAAGTTGTTCGCTGGAGCTTGCGCCAGTTGCCACCTCTGGAACGGCACTGGCAGTCAGAGCCAAACGGCTATGCTGCTAGGTTTGAAGACAGTCAACGACCCTACCGCAAGCAACTTGCTCGGCGTCCTGTTGAGCGGGCATGGCTCGGCCGACGCCCAAGTAAACCGGCGCATGCCGTCGTTCGGGCGCATTTACACCGACCAAGAATTGGCTGCGCTGAGCAGCTTCATCCTGCAGCGCTTTGGGGATAGTGGTGCGCAGGTATCGGCACCGGCTGTGGCCAAGCGACGGACTGAGTCCCTGCATTGAGTGGAGGTATGTAATGTCGGGCCTGAATGCACTGTTGGACGCACTCTTGGCGGAGCGCGAGGCTGGCCGCGAGGCGGTGCTTGCGACTGTGGTAAGGGTCGAAGGCTCTGCGTATCGGCGGCCGGGGGCGCGCATGCTGGTTTCGCGTTTCGGCAGGCCTGAGGGCACCATCAGTGGTGGCTGCCTGGAGGCGGAAGTGGCTAAAAAAGCTTGGTGGCTGACCGAAACCGGGCCGACGTTGCGTAGTTACAGCACCGCTGAAGCGGATGAAGCCAGCGAGGAAGCGCTGAGCTTCGGCCTGGGCTGCAACGGTAAGGTTCACGTGCTGTTCGAGCGTCTACCGGCCAGCGGCCCGTGCGCGTTGGTCGATGCCTTGCTCAGCGTGCGCGATACCCATCAACCGGCGGCCATTGCCACAGTGATTGCCAGTCCAGCGGGTGTTTCGCCACGGTTAGGCGAGCGCTTGTTCTTAGTGCCCGGGCAGCGCGCCGCGGGTGAGCTGCGGCACTCGGTGTTGGCTGAGCAGATCAGCTCGGATTTGCAACAAACCCTGGTACGCGGCAAGTCATCCCGCTGTCTCTACCCGAATGGTTCTGACGAGATGGACGTGCTCCTGGAGTACATACCGCCTGTGCTGCGTCTGGTGATATTCGGTGCGGGCCACGATGCCCAGCCGCTGGTGCGCATGGCCAAACTGTTAGGCTGGCATGTCACGGTGATCGACGGGCGGGCGCACTTCGCCCGAGTCGAGCGCTTTGCCGACGCTGATCAGGTGCTGGTTGGCGATGTCGAACAGCCTTTCGCCTACCGCGAATATGTGCGTGGGGCCGCGGTGGCGGTGATGACCCATAGCCTGGTGCAAGACGCGCATTGGTTGCAGGGTGTGCTGCACAGTGAACCCTGCTATGTCGGCCAGTTAGGCCCGCGCGAGCGCACCGAGCGCCTGTTAGCCGGCATCCACGAGCATTTGGCTAAACCACAGGACGAGCTGCCGGGGCTTGATTATTTGCATTACCCGATTGGCTTGGACCTGGGCGGTGACACTCCGGAAAGCGTAGCCATGGCCATGCTCGCGGAAATTCAGGCGGTGCTCAATGGCCGCAGTGGCGGCAGCCTGCGCTTCAGGTCTGCGAGCATCCATGACAGCGATCCTGTGGTGGTTGGCCGGGATGAAACGGATGTTGTTGCAGAGGGTTGTCGGCATTTCGCCGTGCAGCGTTGACGATTTATAAAGCGAGGAACCTATCAGCATGAGTGAAGCCATAAGTGTTGTAGCGATATTGACAGCCAAGGAAGGTAAAACCTCGGAGGTTGAGCGGGTCTTGCGCGCCTGCGTGCAACCATCGCGCGCCGAAGACGGTTGCCTGTCTTACGTCCTGAGTCGTTGCATTGAGCAGGCCGGGCGTTTTGTCTTCGTCGAGCGCTGGGCCAGCCACGAGGCGATAGCGCGCCATCGGCAGATGTCGCATTACACGGTCATGGCCAAAGCGCTTGACGAGCTGCTGAGCGATCGTCAGGTTTATGTGCTTGAAACGCTGGCGGAGAACATCGAACCCTCCACTGATTCCCACGCGGGCGTTGTCGGGTGATTGTTGATCGACATGGCCGGCGTTTCCGCAAACTGCGCCTGAGCCTGACCGCTGCCTGCAATTACGCCTGCACCTACTGTGTGGCCGATGGCCGTCGGTTAGTGGCGGCGCGGGATGAATTGACGGCCGCGTCGATGCTGCGGGCCGTTGAGTTGCTCAGGGATGTTGCCGGTGTTGAGGAGCTGCGCATTACCGGCGGCGAGCCGCTGCTGAGCGACAGGCTGGAGCCCTTTCTCCGGGGGATAGGCGTATTGGGGTTGCAGGACATTAGCCTGACCACCAATGGCCAGTTATTGGCGGGCAAGCTGCAGTTATTGCGCAGCGCGGGTATCCGGAGGCTCAATGTTTCCCTTGATACGCTTGACCCGAGCGCCTTCCGCAAGATCGCCAAGGGCGGCGACCTGCAAACTGTGCTGAGCGGGATCGAGCAGGCGCGCCGAGCCGGCATGATCATCAAGATCAACATGGTCCCGATGCGAGGCAGCAACCTAGACCAAGTTATGCCCATGCTGGGGTTCTGTTTGGAGCAGGGATACGAATTGCGCTTTATCGAACTTATGCGGATGGGCCATTTGGCCCAGCATGCAGAGGCTTTCTGCACACAGTTCGTCGGCCAGCGCGAGCTGCTGGAGCTTATCGGTGAGCGTTATGAATTCACCCAGGCTGAGGCACCAGTAGACTCCACCGCGCTGCGTTATAGCGTTGGCGAGAGTGGGGCATTTGGCATTATTGCCAACGAAAGCGTGCCATTTTGCCGTAGCTGTAGCCGCCTGCGTTTGTCGTCTACAGGCTGGTTATACGGATGCCTGTCCTCGAATCGCGGACATTATATGGGTGAACTGTTGGAGCTGCCGAGTGAACAGGCGCACCCGCAGCTGGCCGGTTTGCTCAGCCAAGCGCTGGGGGACAAACAGGACGCAGCGTTTACCGGCAGCGCGCTGATTATGAAGTCGCTGGGTGGCTGAGGTCAGCGGGCTTGTCGACGTCTTGCAGAATGCCGCTGTCATTGAACGTCACTTCAATCACATGCTGCGCATGGGTGGCTATTAAACCCTTGGCCCCATTCTCCCCTTGCAGTTGCATCAGCTCCGGCCAAAAGCGCCGGCCGAACAACACCGGGTGTCCGCGCTGGCCATCGCAGTAAGCGACAACAATATGTTCAGCGTGCGCATGCGCGCGCAGCTGCAGCAGCGTTGCGAGAGAAACCCACGGCATATCCCCGAGCAGCACCGCCACCGCGTCGGCCTGAGAGTGTGCAAGACTCTTAATACCTGCCGCTAGGCTTGAGCCCATCCCCTGTTTGGCCTGTGCCGCACGAACCACCTGAATGTACGGCGGAATAGCCAGGGCCTGCGCATCGTCTTCAGCCTTCAATACGATCCGAACATCACTGAAGGCTTCTTGCGCCCGCAGCAATGTTGCCACCAGTAGGTTGTTACCGTCGGCCAGCTTGGCCAGGCGTTTGTCGCTGCCAAAGCGTTGTCCGTAACCGGCGGCGAGTACTAAACCGACACACTCCGGGTAGCTGTGCAGTTCTGTCATGTTGAGATGTCCCTCATGGTTTGCCAGGTTATTTATCTCCGCAGCGCTGAGTGTGGACGGGTAGGCAAGGTGTTGAGTGGCAATCAGGTGTGTCTCGCGAGTAAGGCTCCATTATCCAGACGCGGCATGACGGCGTAAGTAATTCTGCGCTACAGCGAAGTCGCTAGCGAGGTGGCGACCGCTTTTGTTGTGCCTGAAGAATACGGCCGTCAGGGTTAAGCCGTGACGGCCGGTGGAGCGGATTTACTCGGCGTAGGTCGGGTAATCGCTGTACCCCTTTTCCGTGCCGCCGTACATGCTGCTTGGGTCGACCGGGTTGAGCGGCCAGCCATTGGCAATGCGCTGCGGCAAATCGGGGTTGGCAATGAACGGGCGACCAAAGGCAATCAAGTCGCCCAGGCCAGCCTCCAAGGTTTCCGCGCCGCGTTGTGCGGTGTAGCGGCCGGCGTAGATGATGCGCCCGCTAAATACCTGCCTGATTTCGCGGCGGAAGCCTTCGGGAAGCACCGGGGCATTGTCCCAGTCGGCCTCGGCAATCGACAGGTAGGCGATGCCGGCCTCTTCGAGCACCTTGATGGCCTCGATGTAGGTGCTGTGTGGGTCTTCTTCGACAAGGCCCAAATAGACCCTGTCCTCTGCTGTACTTTCAAACAACGGCGCGAAACGCACGCCTAGGCGGTCAGCACCGACAACTTCGGATACGGCCTGGATAATCTCGCGCAGGAAGCGCAAACGGTTGTGCAGCGAACCGCCATATTCATCGTCGCGCTGGTTGCTGTGGGCGGAGATGAACTGGTTGACCAGATAACCGTTGGCGCAGTGAATTTCCACACCATCAAAGCCTGCACTCAATGCATTGCGCGCGGCCTGCGCGTACAGCTGCACCAGTTCTTTTACCTCGGCATTGGCCAATGCGCGAGGTACCGAAGGCTCGGCTAAAGTACCTGCACCTGGACCGGTTTCAATAAATACTTTGACGTTGTTCGCAGCAATAGCCGAAGGCGCTACTGGCGCGGCACCATTAGGCTGCAGCGAGATGTGCGATACCCGGCCAACGTGCCAGAGCTGGGCGAAAATGATGCTGCCAGCGGCATGCACAGCATCGGTGACGTTGCGCCAACCTTCGATTTGTTCTTGGCTATGAATGCCTGGCGTCCAGGCATAACCTTGGCCACGGGGTTCGATCTGGGTGCCTTCTGTCACCATAAAGCCCGCCCCAGCGCGTTGCTGGTAATAGGTGGCCATCAATGGGTTCGCAATATTCCCTGGCTGTGTGCTGCGCGAGCGGGTCAAGGGTGGCAGAACTATACGGTTGTTGAGCACATAAGGGCCCAGCTGCACTGACTGAAAGAAACGACTTGTATCCATTTTGTGAATTCCTGGTTAGGCCCGCGGCAACCTAAATGGCGCGGGCGAAAGTTGGTATATGCCAGTACTGGTAGAGGCATTAGCCTTACGCGGCCTTAGGCCAGTAGTTTCAGCAAGGCGTGCGCAGTGGCTGCGGAGGAAGCCGGGTTCTGGCCTGTGACAAGCAGCCCGTCGGTTACAACATGGACCTGCCAGTCGGTGTTTTTGCTGTAAATACCGCCCTGCGCCTTGAGCATGTCCTCGACCAGAAACGGCACCACCTGAGTCAGGCCCGCGGCGTCTTCCTCGCTATTGCTGAAACCGGTGACCGCTTTGCCTGCGATCAGTGGCTTACCGTCGCTGCCCTTGACGTGGAGCAATACCGCCGGCGCGTGACAAACAGTTGCGATCGGCTTGCCGGATGCGTTGGCGTGCTCGATCAGGGCGATGGACGTGACATCTTCGGCAAGATCCCACAGCGGGCCATGGCCGCCGGGGTAGAACACAGCATCAAACTCGGCGCTGGAGAGGTCACTGAGCGTTCGCGTATTTGCCAACGCTTTCATGGCGGCGGTATCGGCCTCAAAGCGACGAGTGGCGTCGGTCTGGAAGTCGGGCTCGTTACTCTTCGGATCCAGCGGTGGCAGGCCGCCTTTTGGCGATGCCAGAGTCAACTGCGCACCGGCATCGAGGAAGGCGTAGTAAGGCGCGGCAAGCTCTTCAAGCCAGAAGCCGGTCTTTTCGCCCGTGTCGCCCAGTTGGTCGTGGGAGGTTAAAACGACGAGGATTTTCATGCGGTTTACCTTTTGCTTCAATACGCGGGTTGGCGTTTTTCAGTTAATTGCTGCGCCGCTAATTAATGGGCGCATCGAAGAGGGCTTAGAGACTCGCCTCTAAAATCTGGCGGCTGACGTCTAGGGTGACGTTGCTGTGTTCACCCAGTGCCGTCAGGCGGTGAGCATCTAGCTGCTTGAGCAATCCGTCGATGTCGTCCGCGTCGAGTTGGTAAGCTGCTAGGCGCGTGGGTAAGCCCAGGCTCTCGAAGAACGTCCGGGTCTTCTGGATGGCGGCATCAATGCGCTGCTCGTCATCCCCTTGACTGATGTGCCATACCCGCTCGGCGTATTGCAGCAACTTGGCGCGCTTGGCCTCACGGCGAACCTCTAGGTTGGCGGGCAATACGATTGCGAGCGTGCGTGCGTGATCGATGCCGTGCAGTGCGGTCAGCTCATGGCCGATCATGTGGGTGGACCAGTCCTGCGGCACGCCCGCGCCGATCAGGCCATTGAGCGCTAAGGTAGCGGTCCACATGAGGTTGGCGCGGGTGCTGTAGTCCGCGGACTCTTTCAGTATTTGCGGGCCGATTTCGATCAGTGTTTGCAGCAGCCCCTCAGCGAATCGGTCCTGAACCCGGGCATCCACCGGGTAGGTCAGGTACTGCTCCATCACATGCACGAACGCGTCGACCACACCGTTTGCCAGTTGGCGAACAGGTAGGGTTTGCGTCTTACTGGGGTCGAGAATCGAGAACTGCGGGAACACATGGACGCTGCGAAAGGGCAGCTTGGCTTGCGTCGCCCGGCGAGTGACCACTCCGCTATGGTTCATTTCAGACCCGGTGGCGGGAAGCGTCAGCACGTTAGCGAACGGAAGCGCTTGGCGGATTCCTGCCCCGCGTGTTTCCAAAATGTTCCAGGCATCGCCCTCGTAACCGACCGCAGCCGCGACGAACTTGGTGCCGTCGATCACCGAGCCACCACCCACTGCGAGCAGGAAGTCCAGCTGCTGCTCACGGACCTGCGCCACGGCCTGCATCAAGGTTTCGTAGCTTGGGTTCGGTTCTATACCGCCGAACTCCTGTACATGCCGGGCACCCAGCGCTTCATTTACTTGCGCCAGGGTGCCGGTCTTGCGAGCGCTCTGGCCGCCGAAAAGCACCATTACGCGTGCATCGGTCGGCACCAAATCATCCAGGCGGGCGATCGTGTCGGGGCCAAAGACAATGCGGGTGGGATTGTAGAAGTCGAAATTAAACATGCAGTTACCTATAAATAGACCAGTCTGCTATTCGATGTGCAGAGCTAGATGCGCTACCTGTCGCGGCTTAGCCTTATTCATTGGCTGATGCGAGCATTCGTTGGTCTGGATTAGGCAGCTGGCTACAATATAGGTAGAAATAGACCAGTCGTCTACATTTAACATCATTTTTTCTCGGTAACTCACCCTTAGGGCTCGGCAGGCACGGTTAAACATTGGTCAGTTATGGCGTTTTAATAGTTGTCATAGACCGGGGAATTTTGCCGGCTGGGGGGTAATCCATATTGCTCGACAGCCTGGTCGCCATGGCTATCGGTTGCCTGCGTCCATCCGCTTGCGACTGACAGGCGGGCCATACAGCATCGGGGCTTTGTCAACAATCCTCACGCTGTGTGTACCCTATGTTCCATTATAAGCAGTCTCGTTCGCTTATCTGACTCGGCTTTGCCGTCAGACAGCATCGGCAGCGTGATCGAATCAATGGAAAATAAATCCCTTAACGGTTCGCTGGGTAAAGGCCTGCTAGCTACGACCGACCGCTTAGGGTTGTCTGTCGCACCAAGCCATAACTGTCGCTTAATTCCTAAGTTATGCGAAAGTTTCACATACGCTGGATTTGTTGGCTCTGACCTCTCGCATAAATCTGTCGCACGTTGTAAGTTACCTGCGACAATAAATGCGACAGGTGCTCCATGGAAAACAAAGGTCAGCAGATTGGTTACGCTCGGGTTTCGACACAAGGGCAAGACCTGGAGCAGCAACGGATTGCACTTGGGCAAAACGGTTGTCAGCGAATTTTCGAAGAGAAGGTCAGCGGTGCCAAGCGAGACCGTCCAGAGCTGAGTCGGCTGCTCGATCATTTGCGACCAGGTGATGTGCTGACCGTGACACGGTTGGATCGCTTGGCCAGGTCAACGACAGACCTGCTTCATATTGCCGAACGCCTAAAAGAGATCAATGCAGGTCTGCGTTCGCTTGCTGAGCCCTGGGCTGACACTACTTCACCAGCCGGGCGAATGGTGTTGACGATCTTCGCGGGGATTGCTGACTTTGAACGGTCGCTGATTGGGGAACGCACCAGTGCTGGCCGAGCTGCGGCCAAAGCCAAAGGTGTTCGATTTGGGCCTAAGCCTGTTTTGACTCATGAGCAGATAACCCATGCACGTAGGTTGATTGATAAGGGTCAATCAGTCTCCGAGGTTGCACGTCTTTTGGGGGTGCATCGAACCACGCTATACCGTGCGTTGCCTCAATAGATAATTAGCGCAATGTCCCAGCAAAGCCCACCCAGTGGACTTTTTGCGACTGCTGGACGCCAGTGGGTGCGGAGCTGGTCTACTCAGTAGTGCAATCGACTTCTGAAAATGACAGGATGCCTGGGAAGAAGGTACTGAACGACGCTGGTAGGGCTTAAGTGCACTTTCTGTTCCGTTGCTCCCCAAATCCCAACATCGCCAAGGCCGAGATGGGCCAGCATGTCGGCACCGCGCTGGCACGCATCGTCGCCGACGAGCTGGAGGCGGATTGGCAGTCGGTGCGCCTGAACTACGTCGACACCCATCCCAAATGGGGGCTGATGGTCACCGGCGGCAGCTGGTCCGTGTGGCAGAGCTTCGAGCCACTAAGCCAGGCTGGTGCCGCCGGCCGCATCGCCCTGATCGAGGAGGGCGCCAGGCTGCTCGGCGTTGCACCCGCTGCCTGCACCGCACGCAACAGCAGGGTCCAGGCCGGCAAGCGGTCGATCAGTTATGCCGAGATCGTCCAGCGCGGCGACCTCACCCGCAGCCTTACGGCGGATGAACTCAAACGAATCCCGCTCAAGAAACCGACCGAGCGACGGCTGATCGGCAAGGAAACCCTGGCCATCGATGTCCCCTCGAAGACCGACGGCAGCGCCCGCTATGGCATCGATGCGCGCGTCGAGGGCATGGTCCATGCCCGCCCGCTGCTGCCGCCCACACGCTACGGAGCCAAGGTGGTGTCCATCGACGATTCCGCCGCCAAAAGCGTGAAAGGCTACCTCAAGAGCATCGCCCTCGATGACCCCTCCGGCACGGTGCCAGGCTGGGTGATGGTGTATGCCGACTCCTTCACCGCCGCCAATAGTGCAGCTGAAAAAATGCAGGTGACCTGGGCTGCAGGCGACACGGCCAACGTGTCGGAGCAGGACCTGCTCGACCACGGCGCCAAACTGATCGACGATCCCGCGGTCGGCTCCCTGGTATGGCCCGATGAAGGTGTCGACGAAGCATTCGCCAAGGCGAAATCGACCTTGGAGCGTACCTACAGCACGGCGAGCGTCCTGCACTTCCAACTGGAACCGCTCAACGCACTGGCGTTCGAGAAGGACGGTATCTGGGAAATCCACACCGGCAACCAGTGGCAGTCGCTGATCCTGCCGGTACTGGCGAAGGCGCTCGGGGTCGGCCAGGACAAGATCATCATGCGCAGCTATCTGTTAGGCGGCGGCTTCGGGCGCAGGCTCAACGGCGACTATGCCGTGCCGGCGGCGCTGGCGGCCAAAGCCATCGGCAAGCCGGTGAAGATGCTCTGCACCCGCGCCGACGATGTGCGCTTCGACTCCATCCGTTCGCCCTCGATCCAACGCCTGCGCCTGGCCTTCGGCGAAGGCGGCAGCGTAATTGCCATGGAGCATCATGCCGCCGCTGGCTGGCCGACCCAGATCATGGTGCCGGACTTCATGCCCAAGGGCGCGAATGGCGTGCCTTACGACCCCTTCGCGATAGCCGGGGCCGACCACTGGTATTCGGTCGGCGCGCATCGGGTACGCGCCCTGTCCAACGACCTCGCCAACCGCACCTTCCGACCCGGTTGGTTGCGTTCGGTTGGGCCGGGCTGGACCAACTGGGCCCTGGAGTGCTTCATGGATGAGGCCGCCCACTCGGTCGATGCCGATCCGCTCGCCTTCCGCCTCGCCCTGCTCGATGGCAAAGGCAGGAACGCCGGTAGCGCACCCAATGCAGTCGGCGGCGCCACCCGTCAGGCCAAGGTGCTCAAGCGCGCAGCGGAAAAAAACAACTGGGGCGGCACACTGCCGGCAGACAGCGGGCTGGGCATCGCCACCACCTTCGGTCAGGAGCGCGGCATGCCGACCTGGCTCGCCTGCGTGGCCCGCGTGAAGGTTGATCGTGCCAGCGGCGTGGTGAAGCTGGAAAAACTCACCATCGTTGTCGACGCGGGCACCATTGTGCATCCCGATGGCGCTCTCGCGCAGATGGAGGGGGCCGCCCTCTGGGGCGTGAGCATGACGCTGCACGAAGGCACGCAGATCGAGAAAGGGGAGGTGAAGGACACCAATCTCGACACCTACACGCCGTTGCGGATGGGTGACGTCCCCGAGATGGAGATTGAATTCCTCCCGAGCACCGAAGCCGCGGTCGGCCTGGGTGAGCCCGCTACCACAGTGGTCGGTCCCGCGATCGGCAATGCGATTTTCGCTGCCGTCGGCGCTCGACTTCGCCACCTGCCGATACGGCCCGCTGACATCCTGCAAGCACTCGAAAAAACATCCTGAGTCCGGGTCTTCGGGCCACATGGATCAGGTTGGCGGTCTCAAGAACAAGCGGGTGTTATCACTATGGCGGTTAGGCTTGGAATATTGGCGAAATTACGGGCAGGAAATCCGCCGCGACACCCTGGAGGAAATGGAGCAAGCCCTGCGCCTGGAAGTGCACCTGCAGGCGCGGGGTTTGGACTAGATTTGTGGGGAACACTCAGACTACGACCCCTTTAGTTCGCTACAACTTCCAGCGCAACTCGCTGGTCTTTAGCAAAAATCTATAAGCTCCCGGGCCGTTCGCAGGCGGCCTGCCAATGGTTTTGATGTGAGGAAAAGTCACTAACGAAGTGTATCGGGGCGATTACTGCATCACCAACATCCCCAACCGTCCTGGTCGGGATCTGCCAGGCGAGCGCCTCGCAAGCATGTATCGCAAGCGGCAACTGTTTGTGCTTATCCAGCACCGTTCAGCTGTGGGTTGTGGTTACTACTTCACCGTCACGGTGAACAGCACATCCTATACCGCGTTCAAAACTCTTCAGGAGCTGCATCATTGGCTCAATGCCTATGGCCTGAAGGTGGTTGATGAGCGAAAACAGGAAATGATCACGATCAGTACAATCGTGCCGAACGCGGCCTTCAAATCCTGGCAACCACTTCAGTCCTCGATCACACCAATGACGCTGGTCCACTCGCCTGACGCGATTTTTACCGGGTGCACCTGAATCCGGGTGTCGGGCGCAAACACGAACATTGGCTTCAGTTCTTCAATGTGTGCGGCAAGCCCCTTCGACTGATGCCCGTCGGGATAATGCACGACGATATCCTGGGCGTGACTCTCCTGCAGTCGGTCCCACTTCTGGTTGGTGTAGACATCGAAGTCGAGGGTATCGAAGGTTGCCGGATGAGCCTTGCCGATACGTTCAGCCTCCTGGTACGGTTGACGGAAGTCTGGGGAGCATGTCAGTGACGCCCAATGTGAACCAGCGAATTTTTGCAATATCTGTGACGCAGTTCTTCGATCTTTGCATTAACTGCGGCACAAACAGCCGGCAGCTGTATCGCAGAAAATGCAAAAGTCCCCCACTAAATCAAGACAGCATTTTGCATATTCTGCGACATCCGACAAAAGCTTGTCGGGGGTTTACGCCCAAACGGCCTTATTCGCCCATCTCAGCGGTATCTGAAACTCAAAATCACGTAGCAGATCATCGTGGCGGTCAACCCGATCAGGATGTACTCGATTCTGGGCAAAAAGATGACGACTCCAGTCAGCCCAAAAACGATCAGAGTGTTGGAGATTAGGTAAGGTCGTAGCTCCGGGCGCTCCATAAAGTACCCGTACTGCTTTCCGACGTAAAACAGGATGGTGCCGATGACGGCCAAGACCTGAAAATCGCGCACCAGCATGTCACTCAGAATCGCGTGCCGTATCAGGCTGGCGAGGATAGACAGCCCGATGAACAGAAACAGATGCGAGTAAAGAATGGAATGGCCCGTCTTGAGCTTTTGTTCGGTCAGCAAATAAAAACTGTCGAAGTAAATCCACCAGATGCTGGACACACCATTGCAGGGCTTTCACCTTGTTATGTCTGCTTTCCTGTGTTGCCTTCACAATACGTGCTTGCAGCCTTCTTACCTGACGCTGGACATCGGCCCAATTGATGCCGTCCCACGTCACGCCAGAAGGTGCACGCGCCAGTGTTTCTGCACTCATTTGCTCTCCTTCCGTTTAGATGGTTCTGGAAACTCTCTCGTGAAGAGAGACCATGAGGAAGTCTGCCTGCTTTCGCGTGAGATGTTTTCCACCCCTGTCCGCCCGATTACAGGGCGGCGTTTGCTTTTTCCTCAATCCTCTACCCACACCTCCATCAGCGTTCCTTGCAGTTCGCTTGCCCGATGTCCAGGGCAGAAATATGGGCTTTCCGTGTTCCACACCAGTTACACGAATAACGTAGACCCTGTCTTTCCCCCGGTGATGTTTTGTCCCTGTGCCCGCAGTACGTAATCGAGCAACCCACCACTCACCTTTTGGTCCAAGCCTGTCAGCATCTTTGGCTTGTTAAAAATAACGAGGTTTATCAACAGTTCACTTATGTTGGTCCTATTATCCAGCCAAGCATCCTCGCCACCTGATGCTGGTAGCGGTTGGAATCACCTCGCGGCTTTTCCTTCTCTTTCGAAGGACTTCATTGTCCCGGTGGCTTCAGACCGAGCCGTTGCCAGCTTCGCCTGCACCGGTAGGCTACCGTTGAGGGAACAACGAGTCTCACTACCTCTATCGAGGTGAGACAATAACTGGTGCGACTTCACGTCACACACGTACGATTTTTTCCGAATTCTGCGGGCTCCCCTAAAGGCGCTATCGCCGTACCGGACAAGCCACATCAATCGTTTTGGCGACTACACCCTGGACCTCGATCGGAAGATCAAACCGATTGACTACAAAATTCAGTTTTAGCTTTTAAATCATAAGCTTAATTGCATTTTGGCGAATTTGGCGCGAATCCCGGCCAACCCTCTAGTTCGCTTACATACTCAAAGACACAACTATTACGCTTCAACGCGTGCTAGCGAATGAAAGCGATGCGCTATCGGTGATCATGGCGATTTTGTCAGACGAAGCATTTTTTTCGATGGTTACCCGACGATCAAGAAGAGATTACCCGTGAATTCGGCTGCGATGGTCATACGGTTCAGTCATGGATCACAACGACACCCTAGCCGTGCTCGAGGCGTCATCGCAGACTATTCTTGATCTGGGTAACCGACCGGTCACACCGAAGGAGGTCACTCGTTTATGCACTGTGTCCTATTCGAAATCCGCCGCGGTTCGATCTGATGCATGAAGGCAAATCGATCCGCGCCGTCATCGAGTTCTGATGAACTACCGGTCTGGGGCACGGCCCCAGGCACTTTTGTCTGACACCCTAAAACGGAGACGCCAGCATGAGCACCTTGCAACTTCACCCTGCACTGGACAATGGTATCCAACCCGCCGCCGCGAATTTCACAGGTGGCACCCTGCAATGCCTGTGTGTGACCGACAAGGTCGAGGTCAAGATCGACGCACAAACTCTGCATAACCACGCGTGCGGCTGCAGCAAATGCTGGAAACCACAAAACGCGACATTCGCCGTTATCGCCGTGGTGCCTCGAGATAAGGTCAGCGTCATTGCCCACGGCGAAAAGCTGGCGATTGTCGACGAATCCGCCACCATCCAACGCCACGCCTGCAAGCAGTGTCACGCCCATCTCTTTGGGCGCATCGAGAACAAGGACCATGCGTTTTATGGCCTGGACTTCGTCCACACCGAGCTTTCGCCACAGAGCGGATGGGCTGCGCCGGGATTCGCGGCGTTCGTGTCCTCCATCATCGAAACCGGAACACCGCCAGCGCAAATGAAGGCTATCCGCGAGCGCTTGCGCTCGATCGGCCTGGAACCCTATGACTGCCTGTCCCCAGATTTGATGGACGCACTGGCGACTCATGTCGCCAAACAGAAAGGCCTGCTCCCCGCCGCCTGATTGATCGGTCGTCGCGGTTTCTTTTCCGGACCGCGGTCCGATTCACCTTTGATGTTGTGCGCCCCACATAATTAACTGGGGCCACCTAAAGCGGCCGCGAAAGAACGAGCGCGCGTATAGCGTCATTGTTGTTGCCGATGATTGCAATTTGATGACCATTCTTTGGGCGGATGCTTCGGAGGCGACACCGTCAAGACAGTTCGATTACAAGTCTGCCCATGCCAATGGGGTAGGGATGCGGTGCATGTATACGGCCTTTCAATCTTTTCACGAATTCTTCGGCTTCTGCATAGCTGCGAAACTTAACGCACCATGCGTTCATCCAAACGAGCCAGTCGTCCGACGTACTTCCTCTTTCGACTTTTATCAGCATCACTAGAATTCCTTCGTGTGGTGACTCAGCCGCGTTGAACCTAGGGAAACTCTGAAAAAGACTTCCCGATCTGGTGAAATACCCACCACGCACAAACGGAACAGTTGAGCCCCGATGAAACAGATGTCTTTCGCCGACGCCGAATATGCCGGCAAACGTAAGCAGACCCGCCGCGAGCGCTTCTTAATCGAGATGGATCAAGTGGTGGCCTGGAAGGGCTTGGTTAATTTGATCGAGCCGCATTATCCAAAGGGCGAAGGGGGCCGTCCGGCGTATCCATTGATGGCCATGTTGCGGGTTCATTTGATGCAAAACTGGTTCGGCTACAGTGATCCGGCGATGGAAGAAGCGCTCTATGAGACTACAATTTTGCGCCAGTTTTCGGGGCTGCACCTGGATCGGATCCCCGATGAAACCAAGATCCTCAACTTCCGGCGTCTGCTGGAAAAACATGAGTTGGCCGGTGGGGTTTTGCAGGTCATCAACGGTTATCTTGGCGACCGAGGCTTGATGCTACGTCAGGGCACCGTGGTCGATGCGACGATCATTCATGCACCGAGTTCGACCAAGAACAAGGACGGCAAACGTGATCCCGAAATGCATCAAACCAAGAAAGGAAACCAATACTATTTTGGAATGAAATCGCACATTGGCGTCGATGCCGAATCCGGCCTGGTGCATAGCCTGGTGGGCACGGCGGCGAATGTACCGGACGTGACGCAGGTCGATCAGTTACTGCACGGCGAGGAAACTTACGTGTGTGGCGACGCCGGTTACACCGGGGTGGAGAAACGTCCCGAGCATCAGGATCGCCAGATGATCTGGTCGATTGCCGCCCGCCCAAGCAGCTATAAAAAGCACGGAAAAAAGAGTCTGATCGGGCGCATGCGCCGCAAGATTGAATACGCGAAAGCGTAGGTGCGGGCCAAGGTTGAACATCCATTTCGCGTGATCAAGCGCCAGTTTGGTTATACGAAAGTGCGCTTTCGTGGTCTGGCGAAAAACATCGCGCAGCAGACAACGTTGTTCGCTTTGTCGAACCTGTGGATGGTTCGAAAACGGCTGATGGGTATGGGCGAGGTGCGTCTGTAATGCGGGCTAATCGCCCTGAAACAGCGCGATCGGAGGAAAGAACCGTGAATTAAGGACAAGAAGGGCTGTTTTTCGACCGATTCATTTTTTTTTGAACCTCAAGTAGGGAGGGCATCAAAAATCGGTGGGTACTTCAGACCTTCCCTAGGCATTTTCTAACCCCAAATTTGGTTACGCTGACCACAATGCTTCCAATGGTGCAGCTTTCAATTCTCAGTGAACCACACTTCGCATCCCTGTCGCGTATGGAGGCAGACTTAGCGTTGCGTCTTTCGCCACCTATTGAAGATACGGATATTGTCAAAAAGGTCGGCCTGATGCAGTTTTCGCTTTATGCGAAGAATGACTATCCATATGCGCTGGATGAGGAAAGATGGGAATTTGTAGGCTATACCGAGCGGCAAGGCGACTTTGCGCATAAGCGTTGGCTATACGAAATAATAGGTTCGAAGCGGGTTGCCTGCGAGGTCACTGATTTGAGTCACCAATACGAAGCGGCGTGCACTGGAATCGGCGTTGCAGGCCTTCCGTGCTTTATTGGTGATCGTGACGATCGGTTGATAAAGCTCGAGAATAATCTTCCCATGCTCAATCTCGATATATGGATCGCCATGCACCCTGACCGTGGCAACGACACGGTGGTGCGCAAGACCGCAGATGCAATTTTTCAGTTGCTTGAGCCGTTTGGCCTGGGGTTGGCCTCAAATAGTAGGTGAGACTAGGCTATTCGGACTTGAGCCCGGCTCGACCTGTCACGCCCTGAGCGCGTTCCCCAGCCTGCCATGATTGATTCAAATGATTAGTGACAGTGACGCTAAACAGGCTCAGGCGCAACATCCGATGGCAGCTACACGCCGATGGTCAGTAGCCGTTATTAACCCCTATCAGTGGAGCCTGCCAATTGGCGAGGGTTGGGCGGCCGCGAATACCCTGACTTTTCTCATCGTAGCTCGGAACGCTTGGCGATTTGCTCACAAACCACCCGCGTTACCGGAAAGCATGAGTCTTCTCATAAAGCGTGGGGCTGTAGTAGGTCACCATCTGCTTAACGGCATTGCGTTGCTCATGCTCCCGATTTCAGGATGGTATTGGAGCACGGTGGCGGACAAGCCAATACTCGTGGCGGGCATCTTCATGTTGGCTCCGCTGGTTGATCCAAACCCCGAGCTCAACCACCTCGCAAAAACGTTCACACCTGAACGGCTTGGGCTTGTGGTGCGTTGGGAGGTGGACATCTGTTGATTGCGCTCAAAAATCATTTGTTCGATAAGGATGACGTATTGGCGCGAATGCTTCCACAGCGCTTAAAATGGTCTCATCTGCATATTAGTTAAAACTGAAGTCAAGTTGTTCTTCTCGGGCGGATACATCAAATGTGGTTCTCACCAAATACTGACCTGTTCAGCGACCAGGCGCATCTTCTGAACATGCTTCCAAAGGACGGAGTACTCAATGATTACGGTCGAGTAATGGCTGTCGATGAGGCCGATAGCCATTTCAACGAGTTAATGATGGCTGCTGCCTGGCAGCCTGACTCGGCTTTATTGAATGGTGAGTTGGTCAGGACGGTTCGGGAGGTTGCTTGGTATGCTGACAGGCCGTTTCGATACGTCCATTCAGGAATAGAGCGCCAAGCAATTCGCTGGCAAGGAAGCAGTTTGCTGCGGTTGAAACGCAGAATGGAGGAGCTTACCGGTCAGCGTTACAACTCTTGTTTGCTCAACCTCTACCATAATGCATCTCAAGGAATAGGATGGCACGCTGACGTTGAAGCTTCCGAGCCAAATGACGTCATTGCATCGCTCAGTCTCGGGGCTGCACGTAAGTTTGCGCTCAAGCATAAGGCGACCGGGGAGCTCCGTGAGCTCACATTGGAGCATGGTCAGGTTATCGTGATGCGTGGCGAGACCCAGCGTCACTGGCTGCATTCATTGTTGAAGACAAAGCAATCTGTAGGCTCACGAATCAGCCTGACGTTTCGATGCTTTCCTGAGCAATGGCGCGCCTAGCTAGTTTCGTTGTCATTTCGCTCACGATGTAACTCCGAGGCTGCTTGGAAGATACGAACAGCTCTCCAGGGCTTTCGCCCCGGGCAGCCGGTCAGTATTTGATAACGGTGCGAATCGATTTGCCTTCGTGCATCAGGTCGAATGCTTCGTTGATTCGCTCGAGCGGCATGGTGTGGGTAACGAAAGGTGCCAGCTCGATCTCACCTTTCATTGAGTCCTCAACCATCTTAGGCAGTTGGCTACGACCTTTGACGCCGCCGAAGGCGGAGCCTTTCCAAGTTCGGCCAGTGACCAACTGGAAAGGGCGGGTAGAAATTTCCTGGCCAGCACCGGCAACACCGATGACGATCGATTGACCCCAGCCGCGGTGGGCACACTCGAGTGCGGCACGCATCACGTGGACGTTACCGATGCACTCGAAAGAGTGATCGACGCCCCAGCCGGTCATTTCAATGATGACTTGCTGAATTGGCTGCTCATGATCCTTTGGATTGACACAGTCAGTGGCGCCGAACTGGCGTGCCAGTTCAAATTTGGCAGGATTGGTGTCGATGGCGATGATCCGACCCGCTTTGGCTTGACGCGCGCCTTGGATAGCGGCCAATCCGATGCCACCCAGACCGAATACAGCCACGGTGTCGCCCGGCTGAACCTTGGCGGTGTTATGCACCGCGCCGATACCGGTTGTTACGCCGCAGCCCAGTAGGCAAACGTGCTCAGGGTTGGCATCCGGATTGATCTTGGCGACCGATACTTCCGCAACTACGGTGTACTCGCTGAAGGTCGAGCAACCCATGTAGTGATACAGCGGCTGTCCGTTGTACGAGAAGCGTGTGGTGCCATCTGGCATCACACCTTTACCTTGAGTAGCGCGGACAGCGGTACAAAGGTTGGTTTTTCCGGACTTGCAGAACAAGCATTCTCCACATTCTGCGGTGTACAACGGGATAACGTGATCGCCAGGCTTCACGCTGGTCACACCTTCGCCGACTTCGATGACAATGCCGGCACCTTCGTGGCCAAGCACAACAGGAAACAGGCCTTCAGGATCATCACCGGAAAGGGTGAAGGCATCCGTGTGGCATACGCCCGTATCCGTGATTTTAATCAGCACTTCGCCTGCGCGAGGCGGCTCTACGTCGATCTCAACGATTTGAAGCGGTCTACCTGCTTCGAATGCAACTGCAGCACGAGATTTCATAGGGTTGTCTCCGTTGGATGGAACTTAAAAGATCCGGGGCTACCAGCACGGCGTCGGTGTCGACTTGGGTTACTTTAGGTATGTGCGTACCAGCGCAATGACCTCATCAATCGAAGACCGCTGTGCCTCGGTGGTATCTACTAGATTCGAAAACTCTTCCCTGAGATGACCTTCCAATACTCCCGCCATTAATCCATTTACCGCGCCACGCATCGCAGCAATTTGCTGCAAAACGGGCCCGCATTCAGCCCCTTGTTCCAGCGCAGTTTCCAATGCGTCCAGCTGTCCTCTTACTCGTCGCACGCGTCCCAGAACGCGTTTCTTTTCTTCAGGTGAATGAGGCATTTTTTCTCTCCAGTGGCGTGATACGGGAAAGTGTACACGGGTACTGGTGGGGGGTATATCTTGGTACTGGGGGAGTATAGTCATATACTGGTAGGGAGTATATTAATTTTAGCGCGACGAGTTGCCGCACATGATCCGTTTTGTCATTCATTCCTGGCTTAAGAGGTGTCACGCCGTGTCGTGCTGGCGAGACGGGCTGGTCGTTCGTTCTAGGCCAGGGTCAAAACTTCGCAGAGCGATATGACTGCCGTCGGCGGAGTCGGAACGCGTTATTTGCTGGTAAGGAGCGTAGGCGCCAAGTAGGGCCTACAACAATGCGCATTTTGTTTTTAAGCTCGCGCTGTTTTGTTTCTAATCCACTGGATCTAGGGAAACTCTGAAAAAGACTTCCCGATCTGGTGAAATACCCACCACGCACAAACGGAACAGTTGAGCCCCGATGAAACAGATGTCCTTCGCCGACGCCGAATATGCCGGCAAACGTAAGCAGACCCGCCGCGAACGCTTCTTAATCGAGATGGATCAAGTGGTGGCCTGGAAGGGCTTGGTTAATTTGATCGAGCCGCATTATCCAAAGGGCGAAGGGGGCCGTCCGGCGTATCCATTGATGGCCATGTTGCGGGTTCATTTGATGCAAAACTGGTTCGGCTACAGTGATCCGGCGATGGAAGAAGCGCTCTATGAGACTACAATTTTGCGCCAGTTTTCGGGGCTGCACCTGGATCGGATCCCCGATGAAACCTTCATCAGGCATTCCGCTACCAATCAACACACCACGCTGCCCCCCAACCTTCCGACCTTATGTATATACCGATAGCGACATAGCTCGACTGATCAATGCCGTTGATGGCTTACATTCAACATTAATCGAACCACGTACCCTTCGAACGCTAGTGCTGCTTTTATACGGAACGGGCCTACGACTGAGCGAAGCGCTGCACTTGTGTTTTGCCGACGTCGACCTTGAGCAGAGTCTGTTAACGATCCGCGACACGAAGTTCTACAAGACGCGGTGGGTTCCGACTGGAACGCATTTAACCCAGATCCTGCACGATTACATCAAGACCGTCCACACATCGCCCGGCACCGCATTGGACGCTCCACTGCTCGTTCGCCGTGATGGTGGTCAACTCAGTGCGAGTGGCGTTCGGCGGGCGTTTGCACGTCTTCGATCAAAGGCAAACGTCCGGCGCACCGATGGTGCCCCCTACCAGCCACGGTTACACGACATGCGAGCCACCTTCGCTGTCCATCGGCTGACCACCTGGTACCAGCAGGGTGCCGATGTCCAAAGGCTCCTACCCATGCTGTCGACCTACCTGGGACACGCAAGCATCGCTGCGACCCAGGTTTATTTGCCGATGACACCGGAGCTGCTGATTGAGGCTTCGATTCGCTTTGAGCGATACGCAATGCTGGAGAAATAAACATGAACAATTCGAATCTGTTGGCCCCATGGGTTAAGCGCTTTCTTGCAGAGTATCTGGTCACTGTAAAAAACCTGGCACGCAGTACACAGCTCAGCTATCGCGACACGTTAGGTAGATTAATCCGCCATGCTGCGAACGAACTGGGTAAGCGTCCAGATCTGCTCAATGTTGATGATATCAGCCGGGAGTTGATAAACCGGTTTCTGCCGTCGCTGACAACCAGCAAGCTTGTGGGCGCGAGAACCGTCAATCAACGGCTCGCAGCCGTGCATTCCTTTGCGCGTTTCGTCGGCGAGTATGGGCCGGAACACCTGCAATGGTCTGGCTGTGTTCTGTCGATACCGTTCCGGAAGTTTGCTCGCCCGCAGATCCCCTATCTCGAGAAACCAGAAATGGACGCGCTCCTGGCAGCAGCGAATTTGCAGACGGCGCAGGGAGTGCGTGATCACGCGTTGCTGCTGTTCCTGTACAACACAGGTGCCCGCGCAACTCAAGGTCGAGGACTTGCAACTGCAACCGCAGGGCGTCGCCGGCAATGCATTCGTCAGATTGCTAGGTAAAGGAAACAGGGTGCGACTGTGCCCCCTATGGCCACAAACAGCCAGCGAGCTTTCTGCACTGGTCGGGGGGCGCTCAGTTGGGCAGCAGGTCTTCATCAATCGATGCGGTATGCCAATAACCCGATTCGGCGTTCACGCGCTGGTCGAGCGCTACGCGAAACGTATAGAGAACCAATTCCCTGCGCTTAAGACAAAGCGTGTCAGCCCGCACTCCGTTCGACACACGACAGCAACCTATTTGTTACGAGCGGGCGTCGACATCAATACCATTCGAGCATGGCTCGGTCACGTTTCGCTGAACACCACGAACGTTTACGCGCAAATCGATATGGAGATGAAGTCACGTGCGCTGGCGCAACTGGAACCTTTGCACAAAACTCCGCGACCGCGAATCGACTCGGAACTGATGGAATTTCTGCGCTCACTATAGCCGGGTTTCTGTGGTCTTCAGACGGCGCCAGGTCAAGCGCTCTGCCACTCAGCAGAGCAAAGGCCACAGAAATCGCTTGGCCACACAAAATGTGCACCCGTACCTTTTTCCATTCGGCATAGACGTACGGATGTTCCGGCAGCGGTTGCAGCGCCGGTTGGTCGATGGTTTCGAAGGCTGAGCGGCGTGAGCCGGGCAGCTTTTTGAAGGGCCTGTGGTTAAGACGTTCGAGCAGCACGCCGATGGCCGTATTGAGCTCGCCCAGCGAGAAGAACTGGCGGTTGCGCAGGCCCGCGAGGATCCAGCGCTCGACCACCTGCACACCAACTTCGACCTTGGCTTTGTCCTTGGGTTTACGCGAGCGCGCGGGCAACACGGCAACGCCGTAATGCTCGGCCAGGTCGCGGTAACTGGGGTTGATATCCGGCTCGTAACGATGCGCTTTGGCGACGCCGCTACGAAGATTGTCCGGCACCAGGATTTGCGCAGTGCCGCCGAGAAAAGCGAAGCAGCGGGCGTGCGAGCCCAACCAGTCGGGCAACGTCTGAGACCAGGTGGCCTCGGCGAAGGTGTAGCTGGACGCGCCCAGCACGGCGACGAAGATCTGCGCCTGGCGGATCTCGCCGGTCTGCCGGTCGATGACTGGCACCGTTTGGCCGGCATAGTCGACGAAGAGTTTTTCGCCGGCTCGATGTTCCTGACGCATGACCACATCGACCTTGGCGGCCCAGAGCCGGTAGTGCTAGCAGTACCAGCTGTATTGAAAGCCCTGCGGGTGACTGAGCCGATATTCCTGCCAGAGCAAGGCCAGCGTCACGCCGGGGCGGCGTAACTCAGCATGCGCCCAAGCCCAATCAGGCATCGGCCTTTGATCGCTGGGAGCTGTGGGTGCTGGCGAGAACAGGCATCGCTCCAGCTCGGCGTCCGACAATGATGTCGGCCAAGTCAGCCCGCAAGCGCTGAAGCGGTGTAGGTAATTGCCGGCACTGCCGCTGCTGATGCGCAGACTGGCGGCGATCTTGCGCACGGACAGGCCGGCGTCGAACTTTAGGCGCATTACCTCTCGGATTTTACGCATGGATAAACGCTCCACGACGACCTCTTCGCTTCGATAAAAGAGGCCGGTGGTAGTGAATAGTCCTGCGTTGCTGCCTGCCTGAGCGTGGGTCGGATCAGCGAAAAATCACTGTCCAAGTGCTCGTGGAATCAGTGTCCAAGTGGCCGTGGAATGAGTGTCCAAGTCAGCGTGGAATCGCTGTCCAAGTGTTCGTGGAATGAGTGTCCAGGTGCGCGTGGAATCCCCAATCCCTACTCGGAGTCGCTGTTTAGAACACTGAAATACTGCCCGCAATGGCCGCAGAATGGTTTTGCCAGTTTGGACGCCGCACGAGCGTGGGTGAGGGACTTCATGCGTTGGTACAACAACGAGCACCGGCATAGCCGTATCCGGTTCGTCACACCGCCTGAGCGGCATCGAGGACTGGACCATCAGGTCTTGGCCCGGCGACATAAGCTGTACGAAGGAGCTAAAGAGAAAAAGCCGGAACGGTGGTCGGGTCAAACGCGTAACTGGGAGCCGATCGGCATCGTGCTGTTGAACCCGGATCGAGAGCAACAGGTCGAGAAAAGAGCGGCATAGTTAGACGGTTGAAGCGACAACTACCTTGAAAAACGCCGCTGCTGACCCGGACGTAACCGATGCGTTTTCCTTGCAAGTTGACTCCAAGGGTAGAATTTGTCATTTTCAGGAGACGGCTGCACAGAATGTCAGAAGCCGAATGCACTGCAGCAGCGGAGAGGTGAATCCATAAGGCAACAACGGGAGGCTGCCGGAAAAAAGCAGCCGCTCAATGGTGTCTATTAAACCAGGGGCGATTCAGTCCAAACGTTTATGAGCCCAATGCCAGACGACATGGTTCCCGCATTTAGCGACGGTCTGGGAACCACAAAAACTGCAAACACCACGTGCTTTTGGAATGGCCTCTACACGAGCGCCTTCAAGCAATGAGTATTTCATTTTCTTCCTTGATGATAGAAATGAGGGGCGGTAGCTCTTAACTTCCTGGTTGTCAGTACCTTGTGACCCACAGGACGAAAGACAAATATCTGAACACGAAAGTCGTCGTGCCGCTCTGGCTTCTTTCAACAATTGCTCAGCGTACATAGCCGGGTCATCAGTTGGCAGCGGGTAGCCGGCAGCGGATAGAGCTTCGGCGCGTTCTTCAATGAGTAGGCGCTCGGGATCGCGATTCGTCGTCAGCCCCGGTTTGAGCATTAATTCGCGGGAGGAGTGAGCCATGGCCAGGTTTATGTTGAACGGCAAGCCAACAGTTGCCGACGTGGACACAGACATGTCTCTTCTGTGGGTTATCCGTGACGAATTGAACATGACCGGCACCAAGTTCGGTTGCGGTATTGGTGCCTGCGGTGCTTGCACCGTACACGTTGGTGGCCGAGCCACCCGTTCCTGTATCACGCCTGTCTCCGCCGTGGTGGGTGCCAGTGTCAGCACCATCGAAGGCTTGTCCGAGAAAGGCAATCATCCGTTGCAGGTGGCCTGGCATAAATTGCAGGTACCACAGTGTGGCTACTGCCAGCCTGGTCAGATCATGCAGGCCGCCGCGCTGCTGAGCGACTTTCCCGATCCGACCGATGCAGATATCGATGCGGTGATGAGTGGCAACGTCTGCCGCTGCATGACTTACGTACGCATCCGCAAAGCGATTCATGAAGCGGCTGCTGCAATGAGGCAGGAGGTTAACGATGAGCGCGCTGTTTAATACGGGCGGACCAACAGGCATGACTCGCCGTGGCTTTCTGGTTGCCATGACCCTGGCGGGGCTCAGCTTTGGCTTTCCACGCGGCGTGTTAGCGGCCATGGATCCTGCGACGACCGATGACGCGGCGCTACCCAGTGAAGGCGCAATCTACGAACCTTCGGTGTGGTACTCCATCGACAACGCCGGCAAGGTCAAGGTCAACATCATTCGGGTCGAAATGGGCCAGCACGTGGGTACTTCCATCGCCCGAATCCTTGCGGACGAATTGGAGGTGTCTTGGGAAAATGTGGAAATCGTCCATGTGGACAGTGCCAGGAAATGGGGCCTGATGGTGACCGGCGGCAGTTGGTCGGTGTCCCAGAGCTGGCCGGTTTACCGTCAGGCCGGTGCTGCCGGACGGGTGGCATTGATTGAAGCTGCTGCCAAAAAATGGGGCGTTTCGCCCGATTCCTGTGTGGCCCGCGGCGGTAGGGTGGTTTGCGGAAAACAGGAAATTTCCTACGCCGAACTGGTCACCTTGGGCGTGACCCGTGAGTTCAGCGAAGCGGAGCTGAAAGCGCTGCCACTGAAGGCCGATGCCGACCTGAGGCTGGTGGGTAAACCGGTCACTTCGCTGGACATTGCCAACAAAACCACGGGTGACGCCGTCTTCGGTATCGACGCCAGAGTTGAGGGCATGGTGTATGCCAGCCCGTTGCTGCCACCGACCCGATATGGTGTTGGCGCTGACGCCGAATTGACCCAGTTGCCGAGATGTCACTGACCTAGGCTGATTCCTCGAAAAACATTGGTTGTGCAGAGTTTGTGCCGATTTAGAGGTGGGGCAGTCTTACGTCGGCACGTGGGTCAATTCGGCATCGGCCTCAAGAGTCTCATCACTTCTGCGATTTCCTTGGTGCCGTGCATCACCCGTTGTCGTCAGGAGTCGAGATTTTTGTCGAAGGCTCGGACGCGTCAATGGCGCAATAGGCGCTCTTAAAGTAAGAAGTTTAAGTTGAGCCGGCTTCCGGCCAACTATAAGGACATTGCTATGACCAGCATCTTGCAACAGCGCACTGTCGCCACTATCGAAAGCCCCTTCCGTTAGGCGTGGCTTGGACGATACTCATCGGGTGCGTCCCCTAATCACTCCGGGCGACTGGGTGGCGTCGGATCCGTTCCTGCTCATGATGGAGGACTGGTTTCCAGTCGGTGTGTTCGATCGTCATCCGCATCGGGGGATTGAGACTGTTACCTATGTCTTGGAAGGGGGTATCGAGCATTACGACAACCACGGTAACCAGGGGACTGCAGGGCCGGGTGATGTGATGTGGCTGACTACTGGCCGGGGGGTCATCCATAACGAGCAACAGCAGGGGGTAAAGAGGTTCATCTGCTACAGCTTTGGGTGAACTTGCCTATGACTGACAAGCTCGTTCAGGCGCACTACCAACACGTCCTGGCGGGGGAAGCGCCTGTGCGAAAGGCAGATGGCGCAGAGGTGAGCGTGTTTTCCGGTTCTTCTGGAGAGGTAACCTCGCCGGTGAAAAACTATGCGCCCGTAACTATGGTGGAACTGCGTTTACAGCCTGGCGCTCGGATCGATCAGGAACTTCCTGCTGCATACAACGGTTTTATCGTCGTCCTCGAAGGCAGTGTGGCGGTAGGCCCGGCCTCTGAGCTAATAGGTGCAGGCCAAGTGGCGTGGCTCACTAGGTGCGACGCCCCAAGTACTGTTTCGTTGGTGGGCGGCGAGGAGAGCGGAGGGCGTGCCATTTTGTTCGCAGGTCTGCCCCTTGGTGAGCCGGGGGCGCCCGTGGCCCGTTTGTTATGAATACTGAGGAGGAGCTGGACGCCGCGTTTGCGGAGTTCCGCGCGCTTGGCGAGAGCTTTGGACTTTAGTCTTGATCGCGGATTGTGAGTCGGCGGTGGGTTGTACAAGCATCTATGTGAGGAGGCTCGGTGCTTCTTTAAATCGCATGGGTTGGCCACCTGCCGGTGGACAGACTTCAGTTTCAGTTAAGGGGCTTGTTGTCATTGAGGTCGTACAGTTGTCTCGATAACACTTGCACCTGCTCCATTGCAGGTGCATCGCGCTGGTTTATTTATGACGATGTTTGCTGGCACCAGTTCTTGGTGGCTCGCCGCGAGAAAGCGGCAGCGCAGTCTTGTACTTGACCTGTTTGAGGGCAAAGCTCGAACGAATGTTCGCAACCCCTGGGATTTTCGACAACTGATTGACGATGAATCGTTCCATCGCTTGGACATCGGGAACTACGACCCGGATCAGGTAATCAGCGTCTCCGGTCATGAGATAACACTCCATGACTTCTGGGTAGTCTTGTACCGCTTCTTCGAATGTCTCTAATGCATGCTCTATCTGGCGCTCAAGCGTGATCTGTATAAACACGCTTACGCTCAGACCGAGTTCATATGGATCAAGCAGGGTTACGTAGCGACTGATTAACCCCGATTCTTCTAATGCTCTCACTCTTGTCAGGCAGGGAGAGGGTGACAGATGGACACGAGATGCGAGCTCAACATTAGTGAGTCGAGCATTAATTTGAAGCTCTTCCAGGATGCGCAGATCTATTGGGTCTAGCTGAGTTTGCGGCATATTCATCAAGGTATTGGTTGTTTTAAGGCATGGTATGCCTAAATTTTGTAAAAGTGAAGCTTAGTACGGAAGCACGTTCTGTCGATTCATCGCTAAGCTAATGACAATAAGAGAGGAGGCAGATATGGGTGTGCTAATCGAAAATTCGACAACTGGGTCGATGGATATTGACCGAGATGAAACGCAGGAGTGGCTGGAGTCGCTGGAGGCCGTCGTGCGCGATGGCGGGTCCGAGCGCGGTCAGTTTCTGCTTAAACAGTTAGAGCAACACGCAAGAGCACTTGGCATCACCTCGCATGTGCACCCGTACTCGGCGTATCGGAACACAATTCCGATTGAACGGCAGGGTCCCTACCCAGGAGACCTTGCTGTCGAGGAACGGATCACGTCGATCATTCGCTGGAATGCATTGGCCATGGTGGTGCGCGCCAATCAGGCTTATGGGGATCTGGGCGGACATATCGCAAGTTATGCCTCCGCCGCGGAAATCTTCGAGGTCGGTTTCAACCATTTCTTCCGCGCCCGCGACGAAAGTCATGGCGGCGATCTGGTGTTTTATCAGCCGCACTCGGCCCCGGGTGTCTACGCCCGTGCGTTCCTTGAGGGCAGGCTGTCGGAAGAGCAACTGGCCAATTATCGCCAGGAAGTAGGCGGCAACGGATTAAGTTCCTATCCGCATCCTTGGTTGATGCCGGACTTCTGGCAATTTCCGACCGGTTCGATGGGCATTGGCCCGATCAGTGCGGTCTATCAAGCGCGCTACATGCGCTACCTCGAACACCGCAACCTGGCCGAAACCGCCGACCGGCATGTCTGGGGCGTATTTGGTGATGGTGAGATGGATGAGCCGGAATCCATCGCCGGGCTCACGCTTGCGGCGCGGGAAAAACTCGACAACCTGACCTTCATCGTCAACTGCAACTTGCAGCGTCTGGACGGCCCGGTGCGTGGCAACGGTCAGGTCATTCAAGAACTTGAGGCGCTGTTCACCGGCGCTGGCTGGAATGTCGTCAAGGTCATTTGGGGTTCGGATTGGGATCCGTTGTTTTCGCGGGACACCAACAACGCCTTGCTGCAACGTTTTGCTCAGACCGTCGACGGCCAGTACCAGACGCTCGGGTCCAAGGACGGTGCCTACAACCTGCTGCACTTCTTCCAGCAGGATCCGGAGGTGAAGGAGCTGGTCTCGCACATGTCCGATGCTGAGATCGATGCCCTCAAGCGTGGCGGCCACGACTTCCGCAAGCTACACGCGGCCTTCGCCGCTGCCAAGGCGCACAAGGGACGGCCGACCGTCATCCTCGCCAAAACCAAGAAAGGTTACGGCATGGGCGGTGCTGGCGAGTCGCGCATGACCTCGCACCAGGCGAAGAAGCTGGATATCGACGCACTCAAGGCGTTCCGCGATCGCTTCGCGCTGCCACTGTCGGATGACGATGTCGCGCAATTGCGCTTCTATCGACCGGCCGAAGACAGCCAGGAGATGCGTTATCTGCGCGAGCGCAGGACCGCGTTGGGCGGCTATATGCCGGCGCGGCAGAAGGGCAACGAGCACGTCGCCATCCCCGCCCTGGCTGACTACGCGCGTTTCGCCTTCGAGGCCGACGGCAAAGAGATGTCCACCACCATGGCTGTGGTTCGTATGCTCGGCGGTTTGCTCAAGGATAAGGAACTGGGGCCGCGGGTGGTGCCTATCGTCGCGGACGAAGCGCGCACATTCGGTATGGCCAACCTGTTCCGCCAGATTGGTATCTACTCGCCGCTGGGGCAGCTTTACGAGCCAGAAGATGCGGGCTCGATGCTGTATTACCGCGAAGCGCGTGATGGCCAGCTGTTGGAGGAGGGCATTACGGAAGCGGGCGCACTGTCGTCTTGGGTGGCTGCTGCGACTTCCTACAGCGCCCACGGCAAACCGATGCTGCCGTTCTATATCTACTACTCGATGTTTGGTTTCCAGCGCGTCGGCGATCTGATCTGGGCAGCGGCTGACCAGCGCGCCCGCGGCTTTTTGCTGGGCGCCACGGCAGGGCGTACGACCCTGGGTGGAGAAGGGCTGCAGCACCAGGACGGCAGCAGCCATGTCGTGGCAGCCACCGTGCCCAACTGCCGCGCCTATGATCCGGCGTTTGCCGGCGAGCTGGCGGTGATTGTCGACCATGGCATGCGCCAGATGATGGAGCGGGATGTCGATGAGTTCTATTACATCACCGTGATGAACGAAAACTACGCGCAGCCTTCGTTGCCGACCGGCGTCGAGGATCAAGTCATTCGCGGCATGTATCGCTACGCCGTGACGGATGCAGCGCCATCCCGTGGCTCAGTCCGCCTGCTGGGCAGCGGCACCATCCTGCGGGAAGTGATCGCGGCGTCCGAGCTGCTGGCGGCCGACTGGCAGGTATCAAGCGAGGTGTGGAGCGTCACCAGCTTCAGCGAGCTGGCTCGCGAAGCGCGGGCAGTGGAGCGACACAATCGCCTGAACCCGTCCGATCCTGAGCAGGTCAGCCATCTTTGCGCTTCCCTCGCCGGTGATGCGCCAGTGATTGTCACCTCCGACTACGTTCGCGCCTGGCCGCAACTGATCGCCAGCTACGTCGATGCGCGCTTCATTGCCCTGGGTACCGACGGGTTTGGCCGCAGTGATACTCGCGCCGCCTTGCGCAGTTTCTTTGAAGTCGATCGTCACCAGGTCGTCCTGGCAGCGCTGGATGGACTGGTGCGTGACGGCAAGTTGCCGCGTCAGGTGCTGGCCGAAGCCATCGAACGCTACGGCCTGGATGGTGACCGTCCAGCTCCCTGGACTCGCTAACGGTTTGCTCTTCGTATGCGCTCGGTGAGCGCTCCATCCGTTGCGTGAACCCGCAACGGATCTATTTCTTGGCGGCGATATGTCATGAGTGAAATCAGAGAAATTCATGTCCCTGACATTGGGGACTTCAAAGACCTCCCGGTGATCGAAGTGTTGGTCAAGCCGGGCGATACAGTAGCGTTCGATGACCCATTGCTGACTCTGGAGTCGGACAAGGCATCCATGGATGTCCCAAGCCCTGGTGCGGGCACCGTTGTGGCGGTGACCATCAAGGAGGGGGATCGGGTTTCCAAAGGCAGCGTCATCCTCACGTTGCAGATGGACGCCGATGCGGCGCCTGTCGCTCAGGTTGCAGTGAATGGCACTGCGGTGGCTGATGTAGTGGTGAGTGCCGTTGCGTCGCCACCACCACTTGTCGTGGCCCCCCCTTTTGCCGCTGTGGTGTCGGTGGTGGCGCCAGTGGTGACTGCCTCTGGCCCGAAACCCCACGCCAGCCCTTCGGTTCGCAGTTATGCGCGCAAACTGGGTGTGGACGTCTCGAAAGTGGCGGCCACCGGCAAGGGCGGGCGGATGCTTCGCGAGGATGTCGAACGCTTCGTCAAGGACGCCCTCGTTCGTCTCGACAGCTCCGCGCCACGTGCCGATCACTCCACCGGACTTAACCTGCTGCCCTGGCCGGACGTGGATTTCAGCAAGTTCGGCACTGTCGAGAAAGTCGCGCTGTCGCGTATCAAGAAAATCTCCGGCGCTAACCTTTCGCGCAACTGGGTGATGATTCCCCACGTCACCAACAACGAAGAAGCGGATATCACCGGGCTTGAAGCCTTTCGCGTGCAGCTCAACACCGAAGGCGGCAAGGACGCGATCAAGTACACCATGCTGGCTTTCCTGATCAAGGCCGCGGTCGCCACCCTGAAAGCCTTCCCGCAGTTCAACAGTTCGCTGGGCAATGAAGAGGGTGAGCCGATCCTGATCCTCAAGCAGTACTACCATATCGGGTTCGCTGCCGACACGCCGAACGGGCTGGTGGTACCGGTGATTCGCGACGCCGATCAGAAAGGCATCGGTCAGATCGCAACGGAATGTGGCGAGTTGGCGAGAAAGGCGCGGGACGGCAAGTTGGGCCCCGCCGACATGACGGGTGGGACCTTTACCGTTTCCAGTCTGGGTGGCATTGGCGGTACCGGCTTTACGCCCATTATCAATGCGCCAGAAGTGGCGATCCTTGGAGTTACTCGCGCGCAAACCAGACCGGTTTGGGATGGCAATGCCTTTGCACCTCGCCTGATTCTGCCCCTGGCACTGTCCTGGGATCACCGCGTCGTGGATGGTGCTGCTGCGGCACGGTTCCTCCAGTATCTGGCTGCTCTGTTGGCTGATTTCCGTCGAATTACACTTTGAGGGGGCAGCCCATGAGTCAGGTTATTGAAGTGAAGATGCCGAGTATCGGCGATGCTGCCGCAATGCCGGTAATCGAGGTGCTGGTCAAAGTCGGTGATGTGGTTGCAGTCGATGACGCTATCTGCACGCTCGAATCCGATAAGGCGACGATGGATGTCCCTTCTTCTGCTGCGGGCGTGGTTCAGGAAGTGTTGGTCAAAGTCGGCGAGAAAGTGGCAGAAGGCGCAGTGTTGTTGAGGCTGGAGTCGAATGAGGTGGCTGTCCAACCTGCACCGCCTCCTTTAGCAACGCCTTCAGTATCTGCGACTGCGACTGCGACTGCGAGTCTGGCGTCGCCTGCGCCAGCGTCCGCAGTGGCTACTACCCACGCCGGCAGCGTTGATCTTGAATGCGATGTGCTCGTCCTGGGTGGTGGTCCTGGCGGTTACTCGGCCGCCTTCCGCTCGGCGGATCTGGGGCAAAAAACTGTGTTGGTGGAGCGCTATGCCTCGCTTGGCGGCGTATGCCTAAACGTTGGCTGTATCCCCTCCAAAGCGTTGTTGCATATCGCCTCGGTGATGGAGGAAGTACCGCATTTGGCGTCACTGGGGATCGACTTCGGTGCCAGCAATGTTGATATTCACAAGTTGCGCACGCACAAGGAGTCCGTGGTTAACAAACTGACTGGTGGGCTCGCCGCTATGGCCAAGGGGCGCAAAGTCGAGGTTGTGCGTGGGTATGGTCGTTTTCTGGATCCCTACCATATCGAGGTCGCCATCACTTCGGATGCCGGTCGGAAACAGACAGGTGACAAGCAGGTCATTCGCTTCAAACGATGTGTTATTGCTGCCGGCAGCCAGGCCGTCAAGCTGCCCTTTATGCCGCAGGACCCACGCATCGTCGACTCCACCGGTGCCCTGGAACTCAGGGCCGTGCCCAAACGCATGCTGGTGGTGGGCGGGGGGATTATCGGCCTGGAGATGGCCACCGTGTATTCGGCCCTGGGTGCGCGCATCGATGTGGTCGAGATGATGGACGGGTTAATGCAAGGACCTGATCGCGATCTGGTGAAGGTCTGGGAAAAGCACAACAGCCATCGGTTCGATCACATGATGTTGAAAACCCGCACGGTGAAAGCCGAGGCTAGCGAGCAGGGTATCTGGGTGACTTTCGAGGGTGAAAAAGCCCCTGCCGAGCCGCAATGCTATGATCTGGTATTGGTTGCAGTGGGCCGAAAGCCCAATGGTGACCAGATAGATGCCGGCAAGGCGGGTATCAACGTAGGTGAGCGCGGATTCATTGCCGTTGATAAGCAGATGCGCACCAACGTGCCGCATATCTTCGCGATCGGCGACATCGTCGGTCAGCCCATGCTGGCTCACAAAGCTGTTCATGAAGGGCACGTCGCCGCTGAAGTGGCAGCAGGTGAAGCCTCGAACAATGCTGAACTGGCTCGCAGCCGCTTTGATGCGTTGCAGATTCCGGGCGTTGCCTATACCAATCCAGAGGTGGCTTGGGCCGGTCTGACTCAACAAGAAGCCAAGGACAAAGGCATCACAGTTGAGTCGGCAGTTTTCCCTTGGGCCGCGTCCGGACGTGCGATTGCCAACGGTCGTGATGAAGGCTTTACCAAGCTTCTGTTCGATGCCGAGACGCATCGGGTGGTCGGTGGCGGCATCGTCGGAACCGGTGCGGGCGATCTGATCAGTGAGGTTTGCCTGGCAATCGAAATGGGCGCCGACGCATTGGATATCGGTAAGACCATCCACCCTCATCCGACATTGGGTGAAACCGTAGGGATGGCGGCAGAAGTCGCCCATGGCAGTTGCACGGACTTGCCTGCAACTTCACGTAAAAGATAGGTGAGCGTCCTTTGACCTGCCTCCTCTTGCCAGAGTGGGCGATACGTCATCGATCTGCCTCTATTGAATGTTTTATCAGCCGCTCGGTGATCCCGCGCGGCTTTTTTATTCAATTTGTGTCACCGATACGTCCAGGGTTCATAGCCGCGCTCATCAAGTACCTGTCCTGCTTGCTCTGCACTCCGGGCGAGATAGCTCTTTCAAGGTAAGCGTCCGCCGAAGTCACCTTGCGTGACTCAGGCCGGCACCCACTGATGCGGCAGCAGTTGATCAATCTCACTGGCACGCTGCGTTGGCAGCCGCGTCAGCACATCTTTGAGATAGGCATATGGATCATGCCCATTCATGCGCGCCGACTGGATCAAACTAATGATCGCCGCTGCTCGTTTGCCGCTGCGCAGTGAACCGGCGAACAACCAGTTGGAGCGGCCGAGTGCCCACGGCCGTATCAGGTTTTCCACTGGATTATTATCTATGGGCACAGCATCGTCCTCGATATATCGAGCCAGTGCGCCCCAGCGCTTTAGGCTGTAATCCAGAGCTTTGGCGATAGCCGAGCCTTCGGGCACAAGGTCGCGCTGGGCCAGCATCCAGGTATGCAGTGCGTCGATAAGGGGCGCCGCTTTTTCCTGACGTATTCGCCAGCGATCCTCGTCGGTCATTTCCCGCGCTTGCCGTTCGATTTCATACAACCCGCCAATTGAGTGCAGCGCCTGTTCGGCCAGTTGGCTTTTGTTCGTCGCATGCAGATCGAAGAACTTGCGGCGGGCATGAGCCATGCAGCCGATTTCGGTGATGCCTTGCTGAAAGCTTGCTTTGTAGCCGGCATTATGTGCTCCAACACATAACGCAGGTTATGTTGCGGCCTGAGTTATGTGATTCCGACCGGCCAAATAGGCAGTTTCTCTGTTGTCGATAGGCGATTGACGCAACATAAATTGCAGCGCCTTGGTAGACCTTCATCCCCTGGAGTGTCTGCCATGTTCGAGAATATCTATTCTTCAAACGCTGCCTGTAAACGCCATCGTGCGGGATCGCTGGCCGCTGAACGCGAGCGATATCTACAGCACTGTGCTGAGCAGGGCTGTACGCATGCCTCCCTTTACTTGAAGGCGTGCTGCTTGCTTTGGATCGCCGAGCGGATGCAGCCAAGCGACCTCAATGCAATCAATTCGTCACGGCTGCGCCAGATCATTCACGAAGGGCCATTGCCGGCCAATTCTCCTGCAACTGCTACGACGTTGATAAACACCGCAAGACCTTGGTTAAAGTTCCTAGGATGGTGGCAAGAGCCAACGGCGGAGCCAATTCCATTCGAGGAGAATCTTGAGCTTTTCGTCTCGTGGATGCGGGATGAACGCGGTTTGACACCATGTACCATCAGTCAATGGCGCAGTCGAGCGGCAACCTTTTTACGCTGGTGCTTCAACACAGGCCGCCGATTTTCGACGCTTAGCCCCGAGGATATTGATGCCTACTTCATCACCTACGGTGCGCAACGGTGGTCGCGAATTTCGGCAAGGCACGTCGCAACAATGTTGCGGGTATTCCTGCGCTACGCGGCAACGCAGGGAACATGCAGCAGTACATTGGCCGACTCGATCCGTTCCCCGCGACATTACGCCCTAGAGTCACTTCCCTATGCACTGAGCTGGGAGGATGTTCAGCGAGTACTCGCAACTACAAATTCAAGTTCTGAACGCGATGTGCGCGACCGAGCCATCCTGATGCTTCTCGCCATCTACGGTTTACGCCGGGGAGAAGTTGCCGCACTCCGGTTGGATCAGATCGACTGGGCTGTTGGCCAATCGCGTATTTGGCGATTGAAGCGCCGTCAGCCGCAGGTTTACCCATTGGTCTCCACAGTAGCTGAGGCATTAGCGCAATATGTCGACACAGTGCGTCCGAAGGTACTGCACCCTGAGATCTTCATCCGAATTCGGGCGCCGCGAATCCCCATCTCCGCTGCAGGTCTATACAACATCGTCAGCGGCAGACTACGTCTGCTCAACATACAAGCTGCACATTTGGGGCCGCACGCACTTCGACATGCATGCGCGGCCAGGCTGCTCGCCAATGGGCTGAGTCTCAAGGAGATTGGCGACCACCTTGGCCACCGCAGCACATCGGCGACAATGACGTACACCAAGGTGGATCTGGTTTCGTTACGTGAAGTCGGTGACTTCGACCTGGGAGACCTGCAATGAGAACCTTGGACGTAGTCAATGCCTACGTGGCTGTCCGTCGTGCCCAAGGCGTGGGCCTGAATAGCAGTGCCAGAGTGCTGCGTCAGTTTGCACGTGAGACTGGAAACCTACCGCTCCCCGAAGTTACTCCAGAGGCAGTAGCCGCATTTCTGCACGGGAACGGTGAGCTAAGCGCTACGTGGAAGACGAAGCGAGGATTACTTGTTAGCTTTTATCGCTTCGCAATCGCACGTGGCCACGCAACGATCTCGCCCCTGCCGGAACGACCACCACAGCTTCCACCGGCACAGACGCCCTATGTCTATGCCACCGCAGAAATACAGCACCTGTTAGATGCCACTGTCATACTGAGTACCTCGCTCAGTCGCCTTCAAGCTGCGACATACAGAACCCTCCTGCTGATCCTTTACGGTGCTGGGTTGCGCGTCGGCGAGGCGATCAGACTAAACCTCTGTGACATCGACCTCGAGCAGCGAATCATCACCGTTCGTGACACAAAGTTTTATAAGACAAGGCTGGTGCCGATTGGGCCCAGGCTGGCATCGAAACTGCGAGTCTATCTACGACAACGTTGCGCGCTAGCACTTCCACTAGGCCAAGACTCTGCCCTGCTGTGCACTCGTACTGGCCATCGCCTGAACTACCAATACGTCATAACTCTGTTCCAACGCGTTCGTTTGGCGGCAGGCATTGCTCGCCCAACAGGCGAGCTACGGCCTCCGCGCCTCCATGATCTGCGGCATACAGCCGCCGTACATCGTGTACTGGGATGGTATCGCACCGGCAAGGATGTACCGCGGCTGTTGCCGCAATTGGCAACGTATCTGGGGCACGTCGACATAAGGTCGACTCAGCGCTATTTGCACATGACTCCCGAACTGTTGCACGAAGCGAGTCGCCGATTTGCCATTTATTCAAGCCAGGAGATTGATCATGATTGACCGCAATCGCCTCGGGGCATGGGTACGTCGCTTCTTGTTGGAGTATCTGGTCGCCGAGCGCAACCTTTCCCACAACACTCAGATCAGTTACCGCGACACGCTGACCCTCCTGCTTCCATTTGTCAGTCGAAAAGCCTCGGTGGCAATCGACCATTTGTCGGTGCTCGACATATCGCCCGCCATCGTGCGCGCATTCCTTGAACATGTCGAACACGAGCGCGGTTGTGGCATTGTCACGCGCAACCAGCGGCTCTGCGCGATTCATTCATTAGGGCGTTTCATTGCTATGCGATCGCCAGAGCATTTGGAGTGGTGCACAGAGATCCGTTCTATCCCGTTCAAAAAAACTACCCAGACAGTCATCCACTACCTCGACAAGCCAGAAATGGAGGCTCTGCTCCGGGCACCTAATCGAGCTACGAGCCAGGGGGCACGGGACTATGCGATTTTGCTTTTTCTATACAACACCGGCGCCCGCGCTGACGAAGCTGTCTGCCTCAGCGTTGGTAATTTGCAACTTGGGACTTCACCCTCCGTGCGCATTCTGGGTAAGGGAAACAAATGGCGCGTCTGCCCCCTGTGGCCAGTAACAGCTGCCGCGCTGCGGCCACTCATCGTTGAACGTAGAACAGAAGATCGCGTATTCATAGGTCGTACCGGGAATCCCATGACTCGATTCGGCATGTATCGTGTTGTGTCGGTGTATGGACGAGCAGCCGGCAAGCGGGTTGACTCCATGCACGGCCGGCGCATCAGCCCGCACACTATTCGACACACGACCGCCGTTCACCTGTTAAGAGCCGGGGTCGATATCAATACAATTCGGGCCTGGCTCGGGCATGTCTCCTTGGACACAACCCACATCTACGCGGAAGTCGATCTCGAAATGAAGGACAAGGCGCTTGCATGTTTGGACGTCACAAATGTGCCTGAGGCTGTGCGCCTGCGACCGAACTCAGCATCTCTCATGGCGTTCATGCGAGGGCTGTAGCATGAATTTATGTGCCACTTTTTGCGCCGAACTCCCGATTGGGAGGCGGCGCCTCTTACCCCCGCAACATAACTCAGGCCGCAACATAACCGGCGAAATCATCGCAAACCAGCTTGCCGTTCCATTGCCCAAGGAAGTTGCGTGCATGCTCACCCGCACGGCTCGGGCTGAAGTCGTAAACCACTGCTTTAAGTGCCAAAAACGGCGTTGTGCAGTAGGCCCAGACATAAGCACGATGGGTTTTCTTTTCGCCCGGCGCGAGCATCTGCACTGGGGTTTCGTCTGCGTGAATCACGCCTTGGGCAAGTACCGTTTCACGCAGCGCGTCGACCAAGGGCTGGAGTTGCACGCCGGTTTGGCCGACCCATTGCGCCAGTGTCGAGCGGGCGATAGCCGGGCCGGCGCGGCCCAAGATTTTCTCTTGGCGATACAGGGGCAAATGGTCGGCGAATTTGGCCACCATCACGTGAGCCAGCAGCCCTGCGGTCGGTATGCCCTTGTCGATGACCTGGGCCGGAACCGGTGCCTGAGTCAGCATTTCACACTCGCGGCAGACCCATTTCCCGCGCACATGCTGCTCCACGATGAACACGCCCGGCGTGTAATCGAGCTTTTCGCTGACGTCTTCGCCGATCCGCTGGAGCTGGCATCCGCAGGGGCATTGGGTGTTGTCTGGTTCGTGATAAATCACGGTACGCGGAAACTGCGCAGGCAATGGAACACGCTGGGCTGCTTGCGTGGCTCTGCCGGCGCAGCCGGCGGATTCAACGCCTTCAGCTCGGCTTCAATGGCCGCGATGTCTGTGTCGAGCAGGTCATCGAGCAGGCTGCCTTGAGCAGGGCTTAATTGCTCACTGCGCTTAGCAAACTTGTTACGTTTGAACCAGGCGATTTCGTGGGTGAGTTGCTCGATGATGGTTTGGTCGCGGTCGTTCTTCTTGCCCATCCTGTCGACTTGCTGTCCGAGCGAATCAACCTGGGACAGCAACTGCGCCGCGAAGGCGCGCAGTTGGTCGGGGCTCATCTGATCGAGATTGGGCGAGGAAGTCATGCCCTGGATTTTACCAAAGCAGGTCGTTTGCGGCAGTAGGCCAAGGAGCTAATTACAGCTTTTTAAAGCAGTGTGATTACACCGCCAGCCCCAACACGCTGCCAAGGTAGGCCGAGCACCAACGCTTGAAGTTGCTCGGTATCCAGCTCTATCTCGCAGCCTTGTCGAATGCCGGGCCAGTGAAACTTTCCTTGGTTCAATCGGCGAGCAGCCAGCCAGACTCCAAACCCGTCATGCACCAGCACTTTCATACGAGTGGCGCGGCGGTTGGCAAACAGATAAGCGCAGTGCGGCTTCGCCGCACCGAACACCGCGATCACCCTGGCCAGCGCAGTTTCAGTGCCGGCACGCATGTCCATGGGCTCGGTGGCAAGCCAGATGGCGTCGATGCGAATCATTGCGTGAGTCCACGGACAAAGCGGGCACAGCCTTCAGGATCAGACGTTGGCCATTTCACTGACATCGATTGCTCGCCAAATGGCAGCTCAATAATCGCCGACCCTTCTGCCTGCCGTTTGGGTGTAGCTCTCAACGGAACGAAAGCTCCGCCAGTGGGCATGTTTTCCTGTTCCTGGGTGCACCACCACTAGCGTGAAGAGGGGATTTGTATGTCTTTAGTGAGCCGGCTACTGGGTAATCTCTCGGTAGGAGCCAAGCTGTCGATCGGTTTTGGGTTGGTGTGCTATTCACTCTCGGGGTGGGGATTACCGCCTTCCATTCTTTGAGTCTGTTAGGGCTTCGTGGTGAACAACTTCGTACCGAGGATTGGATTCAAACGTTGATCCTGCAGGCTCGTATCGCGGAAAAAGAATATGCGCTGAGTCTTTCTCCTCAGGCGCAGGATCAAGTGCGAGGGGCAGCTGAGCAGCTCACTCGGCATTTTGATGGCCTCTCCCAAAAAAATAGCGCCGACATCGCGATGCGGGATGCGTCCAGCGACTATTTAAAGCAGTTCCTAAGTTATGCCGAGTCTCTTCAACAAGCACGAGAGGCTCGCATGCGCATGCAAACACTCGCGCAGACAGCGGGAGAAAGCTTCACCTTGGTATTTCTCGACCAGTTGGATGCGTTGAGTGTGCAACAGGAACGAGGTACCCCTCCGGACAGCGGGCAACTGTTGTTGCTGGAACAGACCACTGCTCTGCGTGACAAGCTGGCCAGGCTCCGTGACAGTGAGCTGTATTATTCGTTGGATGGTGAGGAACGCTTCCGTAGCGATTGGGAGATGAGCATGAGCGACCTGCTGTCTTCGATGCAGGTGCTCAATCTCGATGATCAGGAGAAGGTTTCGCTGCAGGCTGCAAGTCACGCACTGGGAGATTATCGAAAAGCATTCGAACAGTTTGTTGCCAGCCGCAAGCAAAGCGCTCGTAGCAGCGAAGCGATGAACATGCAAACTCAGCAAGTCAGCGAGTTGTTGGATAAGGCCAACCAATTTCAGAGCCAGGCGATACAACGCGATAGTCGCAACGCATACAGTCAGCTTGGCCTCATTAGTCTACTGGCGTTAGCGCTGGGCATTGGCGCGAGTCTATTAATACGTCATTTGATACTGCAGCCGTTGCGTCGGGCTGTTCATCTGGCCCAGCAAGTTGCCGCAGGTGATCTGAATTGTGTGCCTGATGGTGCAAGCGTTCGGCACGATGAGCTTGGGCAGCTATTGGATACCGTCAATAGCATGCTAGGTAGTCTGAGAGGCCTGGTGGGTCGAATTGGTACCGGGGTAGGCCTGCTCAATGGAACAGCAGGGAGCCTGGCAGAAGTTATTCAGCGCAGCAGCCGGGGAGTTGAGAGACAACGACAGGAGACTGAAATCGCCGCTACCGCAATGCAACAGATGAATGCGATGGCCGGCGAAGTCGCACGTAACGTCAAGGACGCCAGTGCTGCAGTAGCCCTTGCTGATGACCAGGCGCGCGAAGGTGACGACTTAGCACGCCAAGCGGGGTCCAAGATCAACCAACTGGCTTTGGAAATGACCGGCTGCACTGACGCAATGCAATCGTTGCTGGCAGAAAGTACTGCTATTGGCGGCGTGCTTGATGTGATTAAAGCTGTAGCAGAACAGACTAATTTACTGGCGTTAAATGCGGCCATAGAAGCCGCGCGAGCAGGAGAGCACGGTCGTGGATTCGCTGTAGTAGCTGACGAAGTGCGTGGTCTGGCACGCCGCACGCAGAGTTCTACCGCCGAAATCGAAGACTTGATCAGTCGCCTGCGTGGCGTCGCCCAGCAGGCAACTGAACGGCTACAGGGTAGCCATGCACTGACAGGTGAAACAGTGATCCTTGCTGGTCAGGCATCTCAGGCGTTGACACGAATTACTCGCGCCGTTTCGAGCATTGAACAGATGAACAAACAAATCTCAGGGGCCGCGGAGCAACAACGGGTTTTGGCGGAACAGGCTAGCCAGAACATAGTTCGGGTGCGCGAGGTGGCAGAGGAAAGCGCCCAAGAAAGTGAGAAGTTGCAGATTTTGACGCTTGAACTCCAGCGGGTGGATCAGGAGTTGAATGCAGCGGTCGGTCACTTTCGCACATAAATATTAACGATTAAGGCGAAAGATGATCGTCGTTGGATGGCAGAATCAATGTCGAGCAGGCTGCCATGGTTGAGGCTCAGTTGTTCGCTGCGCTTGGCAAGATTGTGCCGCTTGGGGATGGCGATTGGTGGGGGAAGTTGTTCGTTGATCGTTTCAAAGCGTTGGATTTTCTGGCCCATGAAATCGACTTGGGACAGCAGCTGCATCACCTGCTGGGGTAAAAATGGCGGAGGTGTGTCTCAAGTCCCTACAAACCATCCTGGTCGATCATGATCTCAGAGAGCTTCTCGCTCAGCAGGCTCCAGGCTGCTTTTTTCTCTTCGGCATAATCATGATGTAAGTAGTGTCGGCGGACCCGAGAACCTGCGAGCACATGGTTCTGGCAGCGATCTATCACGTCAAGGCTTATGCCCCAGGCTTGCATCATGGTTGCTCCTGTTCGTCTCAAGTCATGGGGTGTCCATTCCCCATTCGCACCATCGGACAACACCAGGGTGTCATCATGTCGGCGACGGGAAAGCGGTTTGCGATTTTTGAAGCGTGATTGGCGGTCTCCCACCTGTTTGCTGACGACCTTGAGATCGACATGCCCATCATGATGCTTTGCGGGGAAGCACCATTGAGAGTGTCCCGTAAGCAACCGAAGCTTGCTGAAATAGTGGGTCACAAACGCAGATAGGAACACGTGGTGGTCCTGCTTCTTTCCACGGCTGCCTTTGACGTTTGCCACGGGAATAAACCAGACGCCATTTTCTAGGTCTACGTTTTTCCATTCGGCTTGAAGCAGTTCACCGATCCGGCATAGCGTTCCCAAACAGATCCAGAGTGCAAGTTGGGACTCTGGTTTGAGTGGGCGAATCCCATCGTACTTTTCGCCAGCAGGTAGTGCTGCATAGTCCGCAGTCATTTTTTGAAAGCGCTGGTGTAGTTCTTGAAGTTCGCTAGGGGAGAGGATCCGGGTTCGCTCCTCCTGGTAGTCGCTGGGTACCAGTTTGTTGATTTCGATCAAGTCTGCAGGGTTTCCGTCAATCAGCAGTGTTCGCCATGGCTGGCGCTTCTGGGCCCATCCAAACATCTGAACGATATCCGAAAAAAGACTGATTGCCTGACGAGTAGCGCCGCGAGCCATTACGGACCGCACCAGATTCCGCAGGTCATGCTCACTAATTGAACTGATGACTTTTGAGCCAAGGGCGGGGTAAAGGTCTTTCGCGAACTTTCTCCGTAATTCAGCATTACCATCCTTGCGCGCCACACCATCGCGAAGCCATTCTCCTGCGAGCTCCAGCAGCGTTAGCTCCTTAGACTTTTGCCGATCGGCCTCCGCGAGTTGAGCAGCCAGCTCCGCTTTTTGTCTGACCTTCCCGGCGCGCTTGTTTTCATTAGGATTGATCCCTTTGGCTACAAGGTCTCGCGCTTCGTTGCGCTCCTTGCGGATTTCGGTCAACGACTTGTTTGGCCAGGTGCCGCAGGAAAAGCGGGTGTAAATACCTTCCCAGCGAAACTGGAAGTAAAAGGGGATTGCGACACCTTTTTTGCGGAGCGAGACCCTGCCTGATAGGCTACCTTCGTCGCGTATAACGGTGCCGACATCTTGCTCAGTGAGTGCTTCTAGTTCTTTGGCGGTGAGCTTGGCCATAATCAACCTCCTGAGAAATTTACTCCCACATTTACTCCCACGGATCCGTCAGCTAAGGGTAGGTCAGGATAGCGGTTGTTGGAAGAGTTAATCGCTTAAAGGTCTTATTTTACTGGGGTTTATGATTCTATAGAGGTGTTGTGAGAACTATGGATGTCTAGTGCTTAACTGAATGGGGTGCTAGGGGTCGAGTGTTCGAATCACTCCGTCCCGACCATATTTTTCAATGACTTAGGCCAATGTTCACAGCATTGGCCTTTTTCATGTGCGTGACTTTTGCGTGACTTGTCGTTTTCTCACGCCTGCTTCCTCTTCAAGATTGTCAGAACCGGCCCGCGAGAATCGGTTGCTGATACCATGTTTGCAGCTTCGATCAGATGCCCGAGTTCAGCGCCCGAGTAGTGACTGGTGATGCTGCCGTTCTTGTGCCCCAGAAGGGCCTTGCGATCTTCTTCGGTTACGCCTGCCGCACGCAGGCGGCGGCCAAATGTGTGCTTGAGGTCATGAATCCTTATGGATGCATAACCTGGGTGAGCGGGGCGAAGGTTTTCCTCCTGCCAGAGTTTCGCCGCTCTCACCCGCGCCTTCTTCCAGGCCGAGTCGTTCATACGGTGCATAGCGGTACCGTTGTAAGGGAAAACCCATTCCTTGCTGATACCGCGCTGCTTTTCAATGATCGACCTGGCCACGCTATTCAGCACCACCAGCCTCTCGTCACCGTTCTTCACGCCGGAGCGCTCATGCCGGCCACCGAAGTCGGCCGGTATCAGAAATACGCTGGTGCCCAGTTCCGGTACCGCGATCTCCCAATCCCACCTCAGCTTGCAAACCTCCTGCTCCCGCGTCCCAGTGTTCACCTTGAACAGCGCCATCGTTTGCAGGTGGGCCGGCAACTCTCCAAAAAGAATTGATTGCTCCGGCCACGACATTGGGTACGGCTTGCGGCTCGATTTCTTCTCTTCCAGTTTCGTGAGCATCGGCACGCTATCCAGCCACGGCCTACGCTCATCATCTCTCCACTTCCTGGCACACAACGACAAAACCCGAACCACACGCTCGATCGAGATATTCACCGTTCTGTTGCTGACACCTTTCTTCACCTTTCCGCATTCCAGCTTCTTTGTCGCCAGCCTGTCCTTGATGAAAGGCACCAGGGCTTGGTCATCAATGTGGGTCAGCGGCATGTCGCCAATGAAAGGATCCAGCTGTGAAAGGTGATGGGCAGATAGCTTGATTGACGGCTGGTCTTTGAACTCCAGCAAGAAGCGAGTCGCCGCCTCCCGCCAGATTCTCACCTTCTTTACTCCATACACCTTCTGTTGGCGGATCTGCTCAAGCCGGTAGATCAAGTAGCGCTCCGCTTCCTCCCGGTCACCAGTTCCAGTGCTTTCGTAAAGTCGTTCTCCGTTGATTTTCTTGTCGATGTGCCAGATACCTTTCCGCTGAGAGAGGCCTGTGATCGATTTTCGCGCCATGATTTATCTCCTTTCTGGCGCTCGCTGCGGGGCGATTGTTGCTCCGTTGCGCCTTTTTTATCAATCGACTTTGCCTCGACATATGCCGTTGCCCAGTCGTCAAGCTCCTGCCGATCGAACCCTACGCCGCGGCCGCCAATGGGAAATTCGCTCACGTAAGGCCGGACGGTTTCGTCGAAAATTGCGCGACACATACCTAAATAGCCTGGTGCTTCCTTTGCTCGTATGAATCGGGGTATCAGTTGCTGTGCCCCCATAGCTACCTCCCGCCGGCCGCAGTGGGCCGCGCTGTCTTGATGATGTGAACGACCAGGCTGAAGGTGACCAGCATCCAGCCGCAGGTGCCGGCGAAGGCGTAGAGGATGTCGGCTGTTTCGCCGTCCGCCAGAAGGTGGGGGCCGAGCCAAAAGAACCAGCAGCCGCTACCGACCAGGTACAGCAAAGCGCCCAGCAGGATCAGGGTGAGTTTGATTGCGAACATATGGTGTCCTTGCCGCGCTGGGCGGCAGAAGGTTGGTTAGGTGGTGGCTTTCTTGATTGCGGCCCGCGCGTCGAACATGGCGTAGTACAGGCGGTGGAAGATCGCGCAGCTCGGATCTTCGTGATCGTCTCCGCCGTGTTCGAAGATGCCGTCGATGGTGCCGCTATAGTTGCTGGCAATCTGCTCGCATTCGTCTGCCACTTGGGTGAGCGCTGTCAGTGCTTTCAGCAGTTGCTCGCTGCTGGCGCGTTCCTCGCGACCGATATCCCAGAACCGCTGACCCCAGTGATCCGCTGGCGGCGGGTTCGTGTTCTGGGCGCCCATGGCCAGAGCCCCGACAATCGCGTCACACAGGTCGCGCTTGTAGGCGTTGTCGCCGTCGATACTCAGGCCGCGCCGGCGCAGGGCGCTGACCACATCGTTTCGATCCAGGCCCTGATCTTCCAGGATGATGTCTCGCTCTGGCTCGCCCGGGGTGACAATGACCAGGGCAAGCTTGGCGCCTGGCGGGCAGTAGCCGCTGAGTTTGACCAGGGCGTCGTTGGCTGCTTCGTGAAATCGCTGAACTGCTGACATAGGAATACCTCGCCCGCCGCTCACCGGCAGGCATGTAGGGGGATTGGGGTTAGGGCTTGGCTTTCGAGGCGCGCTCGCAGTCGGCGGCCAGCTTTAACAGGTTGCGCGTGGTCGGCCTGAAGCCTTCCGTGTTCGGGAAGAACTGATGTTCATGGCCGTCCGGGTAGACCGCGAAAGGGCCATGCCAAGGCCAGTGCGACAGCCAGTCAGCCCAGGTGGTGAAAGCGTCCTCGCCATCACCCTGCCAGTCAGTTCCGCCACCAACGGATAGGACGTGACTCACCCGTGTGTTTTGCTTATAGGCCAGACGCGACGGCTCATCCTTGTCGATCCAGGCCCGGCGATAGACAGACGGGCAAAGACGCACAAGGCCCTTGCTCAACTTCTTCTCGATGCGGGCCTTCATGGCCTCGGCCCCTTGTAGATGAAGACGTAGGCGAACCAGAGGGTGGCGATCATCAGTAATCTCCCCAATTCAACCCCTGGATGTATTCGCTCGGGATGGTCACGGCCTCGGTCGGCACGGTGCTTTCGACTTCATGGTTGCCGAAGTAGCCGATTGCCGCCTTCGCACGCTCCATGGACAACTGGGCATGCTTCATCTGCCATGCTTTGCGGGCCTTGTACGAGCGCAGTGCCAGCGCCTTCTTGGTGTAGGCGAAGCGCCGACCCCACTCGCCACCTTCTTTCAGCACGCGCTTGCGACGTTTCTTGATCGCCTCAGCAGTCCAGCTGTATTGAGGACCTTTGACCATCGCGCAGGTATGGGTGTCGCCGATGTAGTAGCACTGTTCGGTTTCGCCGATCACCTGGTAGGTGATGCAGTGAACCTCAACGCCTTCTGGGCCGATGGTGTCGATGAAGCGGTAGTGGTCCGGCCAGGCTTTCGAAGTTTCTTCAGGCATGACTTCGTCCTTGCCACTATAGCGGCTGACTTTGAAGGGGGAGGGGTTACAGGTTTTGCGGGAGGAGTACGGATGTACTCCTATCGGGATTTGGCGCTACGTTTGCGAAATTCGTAAACCATGCTGCGCAGATCTACCAGTGACTCCTGCAGATCACCGCGGGCAGAGTCGATATTCTCAAGCAGCTCACCTTCGCCGTCGTCACCGCCTTCATCGCAGGCCAGGAGCGCCGGGCCGTATGACTGGAACTTCGCCAGCACGTCATCGGCGGACTTGGCCATGTATTCGGCGTGCTCGATGGCGTAGTCCTTGTTGGATCGCTCGCCGGAGGTAGGCGCTGCATCGCAAAGCCCAAGCACCCAATCAATCCATTCCTTGCGCTGTCTGTACTGCGGTTGGTCGTCGTCAATCGATTTGACCATGTAGTGCGGGCTGCGGTTGATTGACCGTACCGCACTGACCAACTCGTCCCAGCGCTCATCCGCTGCGGTCAGGCGCTGTTGCAGTTCCTTCTCCCGGCGTTCCGAGGCAACGCAGCGCTCGGCAGCGTCCAGAAAGAGGCGGGTTGCTCCGTCGAAGGCCGAGGCGAGCACAACCTCAGGCCCGTGCGGGTCGTAGCTGATGCGGTTTCCATCTTCGGAAAGCATTTTCACGACTTTGTATCGATGAACTTCGCTCACGAGTCATTCCTCGTTACCAGATCATGGGCATTCACAACCGGCGGGGTGATCGCAACCTCGCGGCTGACAGCGGACATCATGCCGATGGAGCCATCCTTGAGGATTGCCGGCACGCCCAGCACGTGGCATACGCGACCACTGAGCGGAGAGCCCATCGGCATGGTCAGGTAGATGAGTCGCGAAAGCAGATCAAGCACAAGCTCAGGGTCAGCGATGGTCTCTTCAAAGAATTCGATAACCTCATCCCACAGGTCGTTGTCCTCATCGCGCCCGCCGAACTTTTCTGGATAGGCTGCAATCGTTAGTTCGTATTGTTCCAGGTCGTCGATAATTTTGAAATTTTCAGGAATGTGGCTCATACGGATTTCCTTGCCGGGCCATGCCCGGGCGGTGGAGTGGGGCTGGTTTATGATTCGGTTTTCCGATGGGCGCGATGCGGTCTGCACGCTATAGTTGCGATGGATAAATAAGGCGCATGGACATGCTTAAAGAGTTTTGGTTTTTCATTGAAACAAACAGCGGAGCGCTTGGCTTTACATTGGCGTTCGTGACCGGTTGCTGGGGTGTTTGGAATTACTTCAACATTAAAAAAGCTGAGGAGGAAACCAGACAGTTCCAGGCCTTTCACCTAATGATCAAAGGTTTGGTCATGGGTGAGGGCCATAGCCCGGATCCGTATGTGGATCAGCAGCTTGCAGTCATTTACGAGCTGAGGAATTTTCCCCAGTACTACCCTGTCACACTACGAATTCTGGAGCGCTCGAAGAAAAGTTGGAGAAGTGGTTCTGGTTGGTTGGGGCCAACGCTAATCGCAGAAGCAGACCTAACCATCGAATTTATAAAAAGAAAGTCGATATCAGAGTCTCACTATCTGAAAACATGCTGGTACCTGCCAAACAGGAAGGGTTAGTCGCCGCAGAAACAGTCGATGTCTTCTGAGTAGCCAAACGCATCCATCTGGCCTTTGTAGTTTTCGGCGTACCAGGCCAGATGGGAGTATTTCGGGCGGTCCATGCGGAACACCTGGTTGAATTTTTCCTCCAGGCCGGACCAGAAGATCACGCGCTCTGGCTCGGCCTGGATGGCCTTGAACAGCTTGTCTTCGCCCTTTTTCCAGCACAAATCGCAGTTGCCTAGGTCTGAATCCATACCGAGGTCAAAGTCCTGCACCTGCCAGAAGGCCGCCACATTTTCCTTCATAATGCCCGCGGTGTAGGATGGGCAGACGCTGTCCCAGCGAGCGCCGCCCTTTGCGTTAGCGGCCATCATGCGGTGGTAACGCCCTGGTTCATCCTTTCGAATGCCAATCACGCAATCCCACTCGTCGTAACCCAGCGAGCGCATATGCTTCTCGCCGATCTTGATCTTCAAGTAGGCGGTGCACGCGTTGTTAGAAAAGTTGGGCAACCACATCGGCAGTCCTTTTTCCTGCGCTCGGTACGCGGCAAAGTAGTCCAGCATCATGGTGAAGGGTTCGCCGTTGCGGCTTGCGGTTTCGAAGTCCACCAGCTTGTACCAGGGGGCGTCATCCGGCTGCCCGTATACTCGGCACCACTCCATCCAGGTAACGTGCACATCCCAGCGCTTGGCCATCTGGTCGATGAATTGCAGCGTTTCTTCGCGCTCCTTACCGGTGTTCTGGAAGCACAGATGTACATCTTGCGGTAGTACGCCGCCGTGGGCCTCGAGGATCTTGTAGACCATGTGCCCGCTGGTGCGACCGCCGCTGATGCCGATCTGAGCCGGGCCGATGATCTTGTAGGGATTCATAATTGCTCCAGACAGCCGATTGCCTCGCCGGCTGGCGTGATTCGTTGATATGGGGTATTGGTGCGACTCACAAAGGAGCCGGTATGGATACGAACAAGCTGCTCAAAATTCTGATTGCCACCAACTTGATCACGCTGATTTTGGCGGGAGTTTCTGCGTACTACGCCATGGATGCCCGGGACATTGCCGATGACGCTTACTCGGCAGCAGAGTCCGCCAGTAGTCACGCGAGCAATGTTGAGGACATCCTCAACAGCCGGTGACTGGTTCAGGTGTTGGTGTTTTCGTTGATATGGGGTATTACGGGTGACCGGCATGGAGCCGGATCAAGGAGTGATTTATGTCATTTGAAGAAGATGATGGCCAAAGCGGATATGTCAGTGAACTTCTAGAAGGCGGTTACTTAGAGGGAGCTGAAATAGGAGCTGCGAAAGCATTCCTCGCAGGCGGAGATCTTTCACCGCCCCAGCAATACGTCTTTGATAGCTTCGTCTTGCGCAAGCATGAGCCAGGTGCGTGCAAAAGGTGTCGTAACGGTATCGACTGGCCCGAGAAATACGAATCCAAGCACAACGGCGGTTTCTGCGGTTACTGCGCAAATGTAATTCATAAGGCGGATCGGGACGATTAATTGGAGCGAAGTTAAGCCGCTTGTCGCTGCTCAAGCACTTTCTCGCGCGCTGACTCAAACTCGCTGCCGAGGATCTCGGCGGCGCCCTCGATGTTTTCGTTTCCATCCTCTAGCCGTAGGCCGAGGTTCAGGTACACGACCCGGTCCAACTCGAAGAACACACCGCCGCACATCCACAGTGCTCCCGGGTTCAGGCCGATTGCCTCCCAGGCTTCGTCCATATCGATGCTGGCAGGACAATGTTCCTTCCAGAGAGCCGACAGGCGTTCATGCTCGGCGACCTGGGCGGCGCGCGCTTCCTTTGGCGTTCCTTTCGCAGGCTTGGCGCTTGAGCGCAAAGCGCGGTAGCCGTACTGATCGGGGCGGCACCAGTGCACGTCCAGCTCGCGGCTATCACTGAGCTTCACGCCACCAACATAGCTCCGATTGCCCGACCGCATCGGCGAGGCTGCACCACCAAACACCTGGCCAAGCTTGGCGCGCTGGGCGTCCCACTCTTTGCGTTTGGCGTCCCAGGCGATTACTGCGGCAACCACGGCCGGGGCGGCGGTCTTGTACATGTAGTTGCTCATGGATTATCTCCAGTCAGGCGCCGCCCTCCGGTTACCGGATGCAGCGAGTAGGGTGGGTTGTATTTACCGTTCAGCTGTTAATGGATGTCACAAAGTCAGATGTTTCCTACTCTCTGGCGACATCCAAAATAGAAGGGCTAGATCATGAGTAGTCGCCAACTTGAAGACGCACAGGAATATCGCCGCAATCAGATTCTCGGTGATCACATCGGCCTTACCGCGGAGGAGGTTGGTGAGTACGTCACCGACATCCAGGAACAGGACAATGGCACCGGCCTCGTGATTTACGTTTCTATCGCCACTCCTGCTGAAGTCCGGGCGAGAATCGATGGTTTGGAAGACAACCTTTATCTATACACCGGCCCGATTGATTTCGACGAAGAGAGCGACGATGAGCAGCCGGCCTAGTTAACTCGTCTCGACTCCGGTTTTGGCGAATTCTTCAAGCTGTAGCGAGTGCTTTTCCCTGACTACGATCTCCGGTCCGAAGTGGGCAGACTCTTCGGAGAGGCGTGTTAGGCCGTGACGCGCTCGCCAATCACCTTCGTGGTGAAGCTCACCGAGTACTCAGTGGTCAACTCAAACAGGCCTTTGCAAGTATCGCACTCGATATTCTTGTCGCCGTAGTCCTCGGTTTCAATGTGAATGACCGTCGCGCAGTGCGGACATTTGCATTCGTCCTGAGCGCGATAATCCCACTCGTCATAGTCGGTCTCGGCGATCTTGGCCAGCGCTGCGGCTTTCGCAACGGCGTCTTCTGCGTCCTGGCAAGGTTTGCAGGTGAAGCCGTCAGGATGGCCCCACGGTGTTTGCGTGAGCTTCGAGCGGTGAGTGCTGCACAGGCGGCAAACGTCGTGCATGTCGCAGACGCTGTAGCTGTAACGCTCGCCGCTGCCGGTGCATTTGGCACAGCCAGACACCCAATACCAAGCACCATCGATGCGCTCTGCATACAACCCTTTCTCGGGGGCGGTGAGTTCTACATAAGGCAGGCCATTACGATGCGGCTTTCCGTGCCAGCCGTCATTCCAGATGCACTTCGAACCGCTGCGCGTGCGCTCGGTCCACTCGCCGGGAATTTCCGGGATCAGAATCTTGGTGTCCTTGCTCATGGATTATCTCCAGTCAGGCGCCGCCCTCCGTGACCGGTGGTAGACGCAGTTGAATAAAAGAAGACCGACAGATAAGATCTTTCGACTAAAGGAATCGCCTCAGTGTGATTTCTAACGAGCACGGGCTTAAGGCTTGCTTAAAAGAAACGTTCTTCCGTAGTTTGGCTATAGCATCGGACCTAGTGACTGTAGGCGGGTATGCGCTTCCATTGGCAGCCCCATTTTTTACCGACATCGACCTGGGAGTAGTACTGATGAGCACAACGACAGCAATTGAGTTTGGTGGGGCGGTTCTGGGAACGTTCGTATTCAAATTGCGAAGGACTGAGTAAGTTAAGTGGCTTCCGGACAGATCCGCAGGGGGTTCAACTCCCCCCGTTCCCACTAATTCTCCACCCGGTGAAATAACCTCGTCGCCGGGATCACCCTATGAAATCGACACGTTTTTGCCATAGCGACAAGGCTTAGGCTTCTTCGGCGTCGAGCCGAGATGCTTGGCGCTGGCCGATGGCGTAGAGCTCTGCCGCCACGTTTTCTGTAACTTCGATTTTGTGGCGCGAACGGAGCGCTTCACGTGCGCCATCGCGGCCGAGTGAGTGCACATAGCGCAGGCATCCAGCGATCACCGATGCCTGCTCAGTGTCTTCAGTCCAGGCCATGAGCTCGGCAAGCATCTGCTTGTCGCCAGCACGCACCCGGTGCCGCAACTCTTCCTCGCCAAGCTCCTTGCGTTTCGCCGCGCTCTTTGCAGATCGCGTCTTTTGATCCATGGCCATGGCTTACCTCTTCTATTCCGCTGGCCGGCAGTGCGAGCCAGGTTTGACGTTTGCGTTGCTGGATGCGGGCTATGCGGCGCATTTAGTTCGCCCCGGTTTTGCTTTTGGGTAGTCGATGCCGTGGGCCGCGATGATCCGCTCAAAGGCTTTTGACCCCATGGCCAGACTCCCAAGGCACTGGCGCCGGGTCAGGCCCAGCTCCAGGAATGCCTGGATTCGCTCAGCGTATTTCGCATCGCTGGCTGCATCCGCTCGCCGGGGCGCCAGGTTTCGCGCGCCGCCCCGGGTTGGAGCCTTGAACGTAATCCCGAACTCCTGGCCGATGGTGGAAACCGTGCGCCGGTCAATCCCGAGCTCTTCCGCTACGTCAACCTTTGCGTGGGTGGGGGCAAGCTCGCGAATTCGCTCCACGAGCTTAAGGCGTTTCTGGGTGCGAATATCGAGCGGCGCCATCGGCAGTGGAGCCGACTCAACCCGCCGCCGAACAAACGGCTTCGGCGCCGGCGGCTCCTGAGGCACATAAACTACGGGCTTCGGTGGCGGGGTAGGCTCGGCCACTTCGATTTCGCCGCCCGCAGCTACGAACTCGGCGACCTGGGCGGCCAACTCATCCGAGGCCGGGCGCAGTTCCTCGATCATGCTGAGGTGGTTGCTGATCATGATGGCCTCACTTGATCCGTATCGAACTGTCGCCGCGCTCCAGATGAGCCCAGGTTGGTTCGGGTAGAAGTTCGTGTTCGGCGTCTTCACCGGCGGCCATCCGCTTACGCACCACCTCGTTGTGATCGCGGATTTCCTTGAGCTTGGAGGCGATGGCTTTTTTGTCTGGGGTGATGCTTGATTTCACGGAGGTCAACTCATCCGGCACCGCATCCTCGTTGTCAACGATCACCCGTTCGCTGCCCATGGCCAAGGTGATGGTGAACAACGGGCGCTTGATCGACTTGATGTCGGCGGCTTCCATGTTGCGGCGCAGGTAGTCGCTGATCTGCGCCACGCTGTTGGACTTGATCCGTTTGAGTTCGGCCAGGCGTTCGATCTCGTTGTCGATCGCTGTCACGTCGCTTTCGATGTTCCGGCGCAACATGACGATGTTGTCGGCCTTGTCGTTGAAGTCGCCTTGAACCTCGTCCATGGCGTGCTGCAGGGCCTCTTTCAAGCCTTCGTCGTCGGTGTCGGCCATAGCCTGGAGTTCGGCGAGCTTGCCGGTGAGTGCGTAGAGTTGAGTCATGCTGCGGCCTCCGTGCCTTTTTCAAGCACAGCTTTGCGCTCCTCAAATGCTCGAGTGATTCGCGCTATGAAAGTGGGTTCGTTGCGGCGAGTTGCCTCGCGGATGTATTTCACGTTGAGCGTCTTCAGCTCGTAGGCTGTTACCGCCTTGCCGATGGTCTCTACCGCCGATGCTAGCCAGTCAATGCGCTCCTGTTTCTGGCGCACTATTTCGGCATCCTTGTCGGCTGCATCTTCAAGACGCTCATCGTCTTTGAGCTGCTCGACATAGCTGGCGTCATCAAACATGCCGAGGAACACGTCCGCGCTGAAGCCAAGCATCGACAGCGACTTCTTGATGGCATCGGTCAGCGACTTCTTCGGCGCCTCGCCATCTGTTGTCGTGCCGAACTTCGATTTGTAGAGGTAGCGAGTGCAGCCATACTGCTCGATCTCGCCGCGCTTGCCGTCCAATTCGAACCAGAAGCGAATCTTGATGGTGTGGTTGAGCTCTCGACCCAGTACGAGGCGTTTGTCGCCTTCGCCGCTGGCCATTTCTGAGCCTTCGTCGAAGCGCTCCTCCATTACTGACCACCCAAACCCGATGCCGACAGGCCCGAATATCTCTGTGGCTTTCATGATCATCGCCGTGCCGTTCAGGCTGGTGATCTTCTGGCCGCCAACCTCGGCAGCTTTGGTGTAACGGGTGTCGGTCGTGCTGACCTTTTCCCAGATCTGCATGTTCGTCGACATCACTTATTCCTCCAGCCGTCAGCACGCTTGACCAGTTCCTTGAAGGAAGCCGCGGGCAGCCTGCTCATGTATTTTTTGTTGTCGCGGTACCATTCTTCCAGGGCAGCTTTGGGCGTCTGGATGGCCACGACGTGGGCGACCTGCTGTTTGTATGAGGTCGAGTTGGCGACTTGCGAATGGAATGTCCGGCTCACCACTACGGTGTTGGTCATTCCCTGCTTGACCAGGGTGTTCAGCTCTTCCTGGGATTGAACGGCAATGGCGCCCGGGTGTTTCTGCTGGAACAACCTGTAGCAGGCCTCTCTCACCAGTTCGGTGCTGCCGTACTCGACGTATTCAACGTCGGGAATTCCTGCCTCGATCTTCTCCGCCACCTCATCCAGGCGCCCGGTGTCGATCCAGGCGTTTTTGGATACCTGTTTCAAGTCCCAACCGCTGACCGTCTGGCGGTCACGCTCAAGCTGCAGGTGTTCGGGGAGGATGTCGTAGCCGTAGGTCAGGTCGGTGTCGCAAACAAACAGCGTGCCGACGTAAAGCTTTCCGGGCCGGGAGGGCAGGATGTGGCCGTACTTGGTGCCGATTACGTCGCTCATTGGTGGCTGCATGCGCAGGCACATGCTGCGGATTTCCGCTTCGTCATCATCGGTGAGGCCGGAGACGACGAATTCAACACCCTGATTCTGCCGGTGCGCCGGGGTCTCGTTGATGCACAACACTTCGGCGTCGAACTGGTCACTGTGCCGGAATTCAGGCACCCACTGCTTGTTGCCGTTCCAAACCTTCACGTCGTAACCGTTCCGGGTCAGCACCAGCAGGGCAATTTTGTAGCCCTCGCCGAAGCTGCCGATGGCATCAGTGCGGTCAGACTTGGACGTACTGCCCAGCACCAGGGTGCTGGCCTCCAGCCTTGCAAAGCGGCTGGTGATGAACAGCTGGCCGTCAGCGAAGGCGTATTCGAAAGGTGACTCACTATCCAGGGCGTTCTGCACCAGCTCCCGGATGGCCTCTTTCAGGCCCCAGTGGCGGACGTAATCGCGGGACAGGGGAAGTTCGTAGGATTTGGAACGGATGCGATCTGCAATTGCTGCGAGCATGACTATCTCCCGCGCCATCCTTGCGGTGGGCGCTGTGCGGAATGATTTATTGGGTGATCAGGCCGCCGATGGCGGGGCCCAGGAATACAACTGCGATGAAGGTCAGGCCGACGATGGCCGAGGTCAGGCGGATGGCTTGGCGGGTCGTCATGGTATGCACCGCTCGCTACCGCCGCAGTAGCTGTAATCGGGGTGGAACTCACGCGCATCGCAGTCGAACACGTAGTCATTCCCGCACGATCTGCACTCTGCTTTCCAAACTTTGCCGATCCGCTGCAAACCCTCAGGCTCCCGCCCCTGAGAAGCTTCGTTACGGTAGTTGTGCTCGATTCGATTGTTACGTTTGCTCTGCGCTGCGCGAATGCGCGCGGTGTCAGTCGCGTCGAACCTTCTGAGCTTCATGCCTTCACCTCATAAGCGACAGTCCACTCACCGCACATGCAGGCCCGGCCACTCCAGGCGTGAACATTTGGGATGCCAGCGTCATGTGCCAGCGAAAGGGCGCCCAGCCACTTGGTGTGAGTGAAGGCCAGAATCATGCGGTCGGCGGGCAGTTCTTCGATTTGCTCGTCGATCAGCGATTTCACGATGGGCGTTGTCATGCGGCCTCCTTGCGCTGCCTGGTGATTTTCAGCAGGCGCTGGCAGTAGTGGTTGAATTCTTCGACGGTGATCGCGTCGCCGGTGAGCATGTTGGTGATCATCCGCGCCACCACCGCCTGGGCACCTGGCTCGCTGTCGGGATGCTCAAGGCTTTCTAAGGCCTCATCGATCAGGATGTGCGGGCTCATAGGTCTGCATCTACGTCGTCTTCGCGCTCTTCCCGTTCCGCTGCTACCGCGTCTTCGGCATACGGCCTCAGCAGCGCTACGGCGATCTTCTCGACGGCCTCAATCGGGCGTTGCTGTCCCAGCAGGTCGGCAGCGTGGGCCCGGGCATCGCTCTGGCTGCCGAGCATCGCCGACAGCAGCAGGCGGGCAAACGAATCGCGCTGATCCAGGCCGTCTATCTGGCGCTGGTTCAGGTGGCCCTGCAGGTAGGTACAGAACCGATCGAACGTCACCACCTGCGGCTGGCCGTAGCGGCGCTTCCACTTGATGTCCATCCCGCACACCAACTGTTCCGCCGAATGCTCAAGCCAGTCAGTCACCTCGTCGCTCTCGCGGACATCTGGAGGCAACTGAGCGTCGTAACGCTCCTGGCATATCTTCAATGCTGCGTTCATGCTCGCCTCCAGGCTGGCGGGTCAGTCGTGGTAGCTGATAACTCGGTCGATGCTGTGCACTTCCATCACATCGATGTGTTCAAGCTCTTCGATGGTCTCGACGAACTCATCAAGGTTGCCGTTTCGGTCGAGAGTGACGATTGCCCACTCAGTTACGAGGCGAGTGATCTTCGCTTTGACTCGGCGAGGCTTGCGGAATCGCTCATGGCGACCTCCAGTGTTTGGGGTTACGCGGTGGCTTTGGCGATTGCGGCTTTTGCCAAATCCCGAATCTCATCAACGGTGATTTGAAGGGCCTCTTGCGAAGTGCAGGAGCCAGTGCATGGCCCGCATCCACAGTCATGTGGTCGAGCAATGCGCTCAAGCGCCTTAAACAGATCCGGCGCGGCGGCTATCAGCTTGGCGTTGGCCCATTGCATCTCTGGCCGCCTGCCAAAGAGCACGTCTCCAGCACTAACGGCGTTCAGGGCGTCCGCAACCACGCATCGTCCAGCTGAGATAGAAATCTGGCCGGAACCTTCGACCACGCCGTTAATATTCCACGGCCCCGGTGTGTGCTTCGTTTCCATGACTCTCTCCATTCGTTGGTTCACCTGTATTCGTCAACACTCATGCCTCCCGCTGGTTGCCGATGGGCGCGGGGGAGGAGTGCTGACGTAATAGGGGTGGGGAAGGGGGCCGGTCTTTCCCGGCTGTCATGGCGTTGGTTGTTCAGTCGTAAATGCCGTAGCTGAACTCATCCTCATCGCAGTCGACGATGATCTTCGAGGAGCCGAAGTAGAGTGCTGCGACCATCTTCTCGAATGGAGAGCGGAATCGCAGGGTCTGGCTGATCTTCTCCCCGTCGATCTTGGCGGAGTACACAGTGCCAACCTCGCGCCCCTCCTCGTCACGATCCTTGCCGTTACGGTCGAAGCTGATGTGGATGGCGTTGTCGAGCATGTATTCGCTGCGCTCGGAACTTCGGGAGTAAACTGAGGAGCCATGATCTTTGGGCTTCTTGTCGAAGTAGATATGCAGGCCACCGTAGTCAGATGGCTGAAAGCGAATGTCTGGATGCTCCCAGTGCTCTTCGGCGGCGGACTCTTTATGGTCCTCGACGAAGGCTTCCATCAGGTCCTGCAGGCTGATCACCGCTGGCATCGCGTCCTTGTTCAGCACTTCGTCGATTTGCTGCTGCGCCAGGCGCACCATGTCGGCCTCGACGCCGCTGTTTTCCCACTTCTCTTTAAGAGCGGCCGCAATCATTGCGTTGTAGCGCGTCAGTTCAAAAATGGTGGTCAGGTTGGCCGGAAGCGCAGCTTTGATTGCCTCCTCAACCTGCTTGCCCATGTCGCCGTAACGGCCGAAGCAGTTGTCGACTACGCTGGTGAACATCTTTTTGACGTGCTCGTCGATGATTTCGACTGGCTTGTCGCTGTTTGCAAAGGCAGTGACGCGCTCGGCCAGCAGCGCTTGAAGTGTTTGTTCGCTCATTTGAGGCTCCGTGCTTGATCGGTTGTTTTCCCAATGCCCACCGCTCTGGATGGGCATCAGTGAAAAGGTCCGTCATGCTGCGAACAGCTCTTGCTGGTGTGGCTGAGGCGTGCACCGCTGGAGCCCGGCGCGTATGGCTGATTCCAGCAGTTCGGCGTCTTGCTCAAGCTCAGGGAATTGCCCGGCAAATCCGCTCACGGCGCAGCGAAGTGCGGTTGCTTCACGCTGCAGCGTTGGAATCACGATGCTGCGCATGTTGCCGATGGTGCGCAGATCCAGGCTGCACTCCCGGCATAGCCGGATGTAGTCGAGCATGTACTTCGGCATTTCACTTCCTCCGGTTGTCATCCCAAGCAGCCCTCGCGAGAAGGCTGCTCAGTGATGCTTTCCGCCGTGACCCGCAACTGGCGTCGGTCACCGGCTTGAATCAAATGTCACTCCAGCCGCGGGCCTTTCGGCTTGTTCTCCCGCTGGATAACTGTTCTTGGCGCTTTACGCTGTACGCCCGGGTCAGTTGCCAACCCTCTGAACCGTTTAGGCCGGTTCATCGCTGCCTTTGAATCTGGGCCGGTGGTTATCCGGCAAGGGGTGTCGCTAAAGAGCGGCGCAGGTTTCTCTGCTGGCGATTCGCTGTGGCGTCTCGATGGGTGTAAATATAGGTAATCCCATATTTATCGTCAATGGGTATTCCCATATATTTTATGGGGGGCGATAAAAAGCCCGCTCAACGGCGGGCTCTTTTATGAGTCGCAGTACTCGCGCCAGCCGATCCTGACGGCGCCGTCACCCAGATGCTCGATCCTTACTCCGACGGTGTCGCCGATATCCTGGATGACCTGGCGCCAGGCTTCGGGGCTTTCATCGTCGCGTCTGGAAACCTCGACCAACTGAATCCTTTGGACCCGGGGAGAGGCGATTAAACCTTGCAGGCGGCGGCCCACAAGCTCGTAGGAGTTTCTCGGTTTGGGTGTGGGGTAGGGTGCCTGGTTCATGCTTCGCTCCTTGCGAGTACTGTACGCATACACAGTATTTGGACTGACATATCTTGGCAAGAGGGCGGCAGGAAGTTTCATGCATAAATGCATATTTCATGGTGAGTGCATTCCGGTAGGCATGAAAAAGCCCGCGCTGGGCGGGCTTTAAACGAATACGGTGAGCGGCGGCTACTCCGCCAAGTCCAAATCTCCACGATGCGCGATATGCACCTTGTTGCCATCTGGATCACGTAGGTACGCACCGTAGTAACCGTCACCGTAGTGGGGACGTTGGCCAGGTTCACCTTCATCAGATCCGCCCGCAAGAAGCCCAGCTGCATAGGCGCTGTCTACCGCATTAGGAGATGGTGCGGTGAAAGCCACCATGCTGCCATTCCCTGCTCCGGCTTCATTGCGGTCATAGGGGCTGTACACATAAAAACGAGGGAGAACGCTATCTGGCTTAATCCAGCATGCCGAAGGTGGTCCGCCATCAGGCGTTACAGGCCTGCGACAGAGCCCCAGGGGGATCAGCAGCGCGTCATAGAAGGTAGATGCCTTATCAAGATCGTTTGTCCCAACGGTTACGTGACTGAACATCCTGTATTCCTACTTACGAAGGCGAGACGTTATCGTGTCATTTTGTAGGTGGGCGTGTATAGCCGTCGTCGGGTAAGTCGGGGAGGGCGAGTGTCGGCCCTCCAAATCGCAGGCAAAGAAAAGCCCGCGATGGGGAGTAGCGGGCTTAAAGGGATGATCGCTAGGAGCTGTGGTAACCATAGGCGCCCGACTGTGAAAGGGGTGTGAAAGGCAGTGGCTCCTTAGCCGTGCGCATCATTTATGGAAAATTATCTGTTGTCGGTCCCCGTTCTCCCCCATCGGCAAAGGGTACCTGCTCTCATCTGTCAGTGAGCGCAATCGCTGTGAGTGTGTAGATTGACTGAAAAGTACCTGGCACTCACCGGCATCAAAAAATCGTCTGAGTAATGGAAGGACCAAATGCGTAAGTGGCTTGTCGATTTTCAATGAAACCGTAATCAAATCAAGTTGGTCGGTCAGGTCTCTATACAGGTCTATGACCATTAGGCTCTCGCTCACGGCAGACGAATAGACATGAACGTCACCAGCACCAATAGGTGTGTCTTCGAAGTAGTGGTTGTACAGCTTGGCAATGTCTAGCTCGATTCCAGCGGCGCTCAAAGCGGCTTCTAAATCCGCATTGGGTGAGTGCTCGTCCCCTACCCATGAAACTAAATCGGACATTGATACGCAGATGTCGAACTCATTGGCGTATACGATGGAAGGCATTGGGGAAGGTCCAGATGATGAGTCTTGTGGGCATGCCAGAAACAATAAGCCCGGCGCTGGGCCGGGCTCGATGACGGCTGCTTATGCTGCTACCGCCAAGATATCAGCTCTCACAAGCACCAGGATCTTTGTATGCTTCGCACCAGGCGGCCTTCAGAAGGACTTTGCATTCGGCGTCGTATTTTTCACGCAACTTGGCAGTGCTAGCTGGCGTCATCGGCCCTGGTGTCTCTTTGTGCAAGTCCACCATTTTTTGCGCAACATCTTCTTGAGCTTGCGGGGTATAGCCAGCATGAACCAGAAGCGCGTAGAAGGCTCTTGAGGACTGACTGCGGCTTATGTCTGGCTGGTCACCAGCTACTGAAAGCAATTCGTAGTAGGCCGCGCAGTGGATGTCTCTGTCATTTTGAGATTCGGCTTGGGCGGTTAAGGAAATGCTGGTGAACATGGCGAAGAAGGCCAGCGGCATCGGGGATATGCGCATGAAAACGAGTCCATTCGAGAGAGGCGCAGATTTTATCAGCTCGGGGGCATAGAGACAAAAAGCCCGGCGTTAGGCCGGGCTTCGATGTAACAACGCCAGAAACTAGCGATGCTTGTTCTTGTGTCTATGCTTGTTGTTGCCTTTGTGCTTCTTGCCATCAGATCGATGATTGTTCTCATCGTCCGCCAGATTGTTTCCTAGCGCGCCACCCGCAGCGCCGCCGAGACCTGCGCCGATCGTCGAGCCAGTCGTGCCGCCGAGGCGGTTACCGATGAGCGAGCCACCAGCCGAGCCGATACCGCCACCTAATGCGGCTTCAGCTCTGTTGCCTCTCTGAGCGCCGACAGCACTGCCGGCAGCACCACCTACGCCTGCGCCTACCGCCGCGCCCGTTGAGCCGCCGAGCTGTTGACCTACGATGTTGCCAAGTGCACCACCAACGCCGCCTCCAAGAGCGGCTGTGCCATCTCCGGCTGCCATCACTCCTTGCGAAATGAGGACACCCAAAGCTAGGGCGGGTAGTGTCATTTTCATTTTTTTGAACCTCTATGGGTTGTCAGCAGGCGCTCACGGTTTAAAGCACGCCTAGCATTAGGACTGGAGTAGAAGTTTGTAGTTCTCTACAGGCGGTGCCTGCGGGCGAATGGGTGTAACAAGATATGCCGTAATGGATTCGACTAGGGAGGAGGGGTTAAGCGGGCTCACCAGGAGTCGGGGTGACCAGAGAAGCCCGAGGGTGAAAGGGCAGATACAAGAAGCCCGGCGCTGGGCCGGGCTTGAATCAATGCATTGTTGTAGGTAAGCCGCGCTTAATTTCTTGGACGATTTCGGCATTCGTTTCGCGATTGCTGACGACCCTAACCCCATCGAACTCGGTTAATGCCTCAACAACCTCACCGAAAGCACTCTGCAATTTCGAGTTGCCACCTTCGGGTGGGGCAACGATAAACAAAGTATCCTTTGCTAGGTGGTCGGCCTTACTGAGCCTTTTCACTTTAGCCACCCAAGCATCGCCATGATCCAGGATTCGAGACGGCTCGCTCTGACCTAAATAAAGGGGTTTGATTGCCTGGGCTGCATCACCGTCATCCAATACAACAAAGGGGAAACGTACCTCGTACTCCTTTGTCCCTAGACGCTGTTCTTTATACCTCTGTTTCAGATTCGATACCGCGAGAAGATTTCCAAGCTGTCGCTCGAGAACCCGTTCCTGATACTCCTTGTTCGCGAAGCTGTGATTGACATAGTGGTCATACAGCTCTTGAACAACCGCAGAAATATTGTCGGTCGCGATAGATCCAGGATTACTGAATCGCATCATCGTTTCACGAGCGTGGATTAGGTGCTTGAAGGTGCTTGCGAGTAACGAGAGCTCACCACGATGCCCGTAAAAAAAGTCGGCAAGCCTCTTGAACTCATCCTGAACTTCGTCACGAGCTCTGATGTATACCTTGTGGTCCAAGGTCTTGAAAAATTGAGTCACACGCTTACGGGTTGGCTCAATTTTATAATGAAACTCGCCATTGTTCGCTAACAAGACAACGCCAATGTTCACGAACTCGCCCGTTTCAGGGTAAGGGAGGAATCTCAATATCGAGTAATTACAAATATGTTTCATAGCTGCCCCCAGAACTGCTCTTCCTTGAACCTTTCCAGTTGTTGAAGCCTCTGCTCGAGGGTCGGCTCGTTTTCATCGCCATGACCCGAGTCACGCCTTATCCATTCTTCTGGCAAAAGGGACGTGATCCTACCCCAGTCGGCCATAGCCGCGTCAAGCATAGGCAAATATTCCAGACGAGCGAGCAGCTCCCCGGTCTGGGTGCTTAGCTGGTCACGGAATACGTGGTACATCCTAAATTCCTCGCCTGTGAGGCTGCTATCAAATGCTACGTTGTGATCTATGACCGCCAAGCCCCCGGATTGATCGAGAACTAGATTCACATTACCACCTAGGGGGCCAAGACCGCGATCGCCATTTCCGATCCACCAATCGAAGAGCAACACTCGCTTCTTTAATTCCGCTGGAATGTCGGCGACCTTCGCCCAGAGCAAGTCCGAAGCGTTTTCAACCTGTAGGGATCCGAATGCAGGACCCCCTTCAAGATCTCGAACGTTATCCATAACGCTGAAGTCAATCAATTCCGGAGGGATATCGATGATTCTCCATGGGGGAATTGGTAGTCCAAGGTGTGCGCCTAATTCGGCAGCTAGCGCTTCGGACATCAGACCGGCCCCAAGCGCTCTGGATAGGCCCTTCACGAAGTAGGTTTGGTCATCGTCTGCTCTAACAAGAAAAGGCTGAACCGAAATGCCCTGACTGCTTTGCCTTATGATTTCCTTTGCTGTGACACGTCCCGGCATAAGCGATCCCTGCGAAGCGAATTAGAGGTTAAAGAAACAAACTGTCGGATCCCGGTGCATATCAGCGCGAGACGCCGCCGGTCAGAACGCAGGCCTAGAGTCGACGCAATGGCTTAATACGAGTTAATTGACCTGCCTTCACCTCATCCGCATACGCGGCCAGCCGATCCTCGTCCGCATGAAGCACCGTGCACATCTTCGGCACGGCCTGGGCGTCCGCCTCGTTCCCGGCAAGGCTCAGTCGCTCCGCAATCCTCATCAGCTCTACAGCTGACCATTTGAGGTCTGAGGCGACGCCTTGCAGGTCGCGCTTAAGGTCCTGATTGGGCTTAGTGAGTGCCATAGGTCCTCCTGAAAGCATCAATAAAACTTCTGCAGCGCCTGCACAACCACGCCCACGATCCGGCAGTTCTCGTCGACGGCCTCGATGGGGTAGCTCGGGTTCAGCGGCTTCAGGAACAGCCGGCCGCCGTCGCTCACCAGCTTCTTGAATGTGGCTTCGTTGCTGTCCGGAAGCTTGGCCACGACCAGCTTACCCGGTGCAACCTCAGCTTCAGTGTCTACCAGGATCAACGTGCCTTCGGTGATGCTCTGGCCGGCGGGGGCCGTCATCGAGTCACCTTTAACAGTTAGCCAGAACGCTGGGCCTTTGGCGTCGTACTCCGAAAACTCGTAGGTGTCCGAGATTCCGGCCGGGTAGGGCTCCACTGCTTCCGCCCAGGCGCCGGCGGCAACCCAGCTCACAACCGGATAGCGGAACGATTTGGTGGGCTGTGCGGCGGGGGAGATGTTCGATTCACCAGAGCCGGACGTTAACCCAGGAGCCAGCATTGGCCCGATCTCATCGGAAAGCCATTTGGCGCTCACCCCGCATGCGTCGGCGATCTTCACGACGTGCGCGGTGGCTTTCGATTTTCCACGCTCAAGGTCAGAAATCGACGTCTGCGTGATGCCAGCTTTAGCGGCCAATTCGCCCTGGTTGAGCTTGGCGTGCCGGCGCGCCGTCTTTAAACGATCTTTGAATTCCATCCGGCGAGTATTACGGGTGCTCCCATATCCTTGCAAATCGGTATTCCCATAATCTACTATATGGGTATTCCCGTATGGAGGGGCAGCATGAACAGTATTTATAAGGACCTCGTTGCCTTCTTCGGCACTCAGGAGGTCACGGCTGAAAAGCTCAAGGTTGATCAAAGCACCGTTTCCGGTTGGGTTCGCGAGAAGCACGGCATGTCTCCAGTGGTTGCCAAGCGAGCGGAGGCGTTGACCGGAGGTGCTTTCAAAAAAGAATCCCTTTGTCCGTCGTTTCCATGGGCCGAGATGGCTGCCTAAGCGACATCCCTGTCCGCCGTTCCATTGAAGCCAGATTAGAAGAGAGCAGTCCCCATGCAAACGTCCAGTTCCAGACACACCGTACAAACCCGTGATCAGGTGCTGGTCGCCCACGCTGCAAACCAGATCGCGCGCACCAGCCTGAGCCAAGACGACTTCGCCCAGGCGCTGAGTCGCGAACTGCACCTGTCTTGCCCAGAGAAGGCTATTGCCAAAGAGGTGCCGGATTTCGCCGCACTGACCCTGCAGAACGACGTGTCCGACTTTGTAAAGGCGACCGGTCGCTGGCTCAAGCGCGTTCAGCGCTGGCTGTCTGGTGACCAAGAAATGCCGTCCTGGCTGGAAGAGTCGTGGGTCAACGCTCTTGAGCCTGAATTCCGCGACCACTGCGTAAACGAGTTGGCAAGCCGCCACGGCCTGACCGGCGCCCGCCAGATGACCAGCGACCAATGTGCGAACAAAAGCTTCGGCGCGCTCATCCGTGCGCTCGGCGATGTGATCGACACCGGCAGCGAAGTGTTTGACGACCAGGTGATGTGCGAACTGGATCTGCCGCACTTGCCGGCGTTTGCCAAGCAGTGCCGCCAGGTTGAAGCGAAGGCGGGGGAGTTGGGGCGCCGTGCGGAGCAACTGCTCGCGGCAGCTCGTCCACTGAAATCCATCGTCTGAATTCCATGCACAAAAAAGCCGACGTACGAGGTCGGCTTCTTCAACAGCTTTATGCGAGAGAAATCATGCCAAACATTGTTCCGATACACAACCCTCGGGGGTTCACCCGAATGGACAACCAGATGATGGATGGCTTGATGGCCATCGATTTGTCGGCGCGCGAAATGAAGATCGTTCTGTACGTGGCAAAGGCCACCTTGAACTTCAGCACGGGCGCCCATCGCATCCCGGCGGTCGATATCGCCAAGGCAACCCACATCCACCCTGACACGGTGTCGAAGGCTATTTCCGGCCTGCTGCGCCGTCGCGTGCTGTACCGAGAGGGTGGTGCACGCGGTGACATCGGCGTTTGCGACCCCAAAGAGTGGATCTTCGTAGTAGAGCCGAAACAGACTATATCGTCTGATTCGGCTCAAGTGGTCCGAATCGGCTCGGCCGCGAAACAGACCAAAACCGACGACTCCCTTCTTTATACAAAGAAAGAACCCCTATTAACTCTTTCTTCGAAAGAGATTAATCCGCCCCAAGAGCCAACCGAACCGCCGAAGCCTGACCGCAAGGTACCGTTCGGCATGACTCAGTTGCTGGCCGACAACCCGCACAACGTCCCTGAGCAACTGCTCGCTGACTGGCTGACCCAGCGGAAGGCCAAGCGCGCCGCCGTGACCGCCACCGTCTGGTCAACCGTGAACACCGAACTGGCCAAGTGCACCGAGGCCGGGATCACTGCCGACGACGCAATCACCGAAGCGCTGAATTCGGGATGGCAGGGTTTCAAGGCATCGTGGGTGATCAAGCGTTTGGCTGAATCCGCACCGGCACCTACCCCTCAGTCGCGCCACACCGGCTTTGCCGAACGGAACTACACCGATGGCCTGATCCAGCGGGAGGACGGTTCCTATGCGATCTGAGCCTGCCCAGCAAACCCCTGAACTGCCGCCAGGTACCCGCATCCAGCCCGCCGAGTGCGAGACCCACGGGCACTACGACCAGAAGATTTTTCCGGTGCTGGGCAAGGAGCTGAAAAGCGGTTGCCCTAAGTGCGGCCGGATCATCCGCGAAAAGGCCGAAGCTGCAGAACTGGCCAACAGGGCGATGGAGCTCCGTATGGCCATGGAACGCAAGCTTGGCGCCGCGCTGATCCCCAAGCGCTTCGCCAGCAAGACCCTGGACGGCTACGTCGCCGCCACCACGGAACAGCGAAAGGCGCTGAACACCTGCCGCCGGTATGCCGCTGAGTTCGCGCAGATCGCCGAGACTGGCCGCTGCCTGTTGCTGCTGGGAAAACCCGGCACCGGCAAGACGCATCTGTCCGTGGCGATCGCGAACGAGATCATGGACAAGTCATCTGCGACGGCGGTGTACCGCACCATCGGCGCTGTGCTGCAGGCCATACGCGCCACCTACGACCACTCCAGCGACCAGAGCGAAAGCCAGATCCTATCGAGCCTGATCAGCCCCTCGCTGCTCATCCTGGATGAGATCGGCGTCAGCAAGGAGAAGCCCAGTGACTTCGAGCTGACCACCCTGTTCGCAATCATCAATGGCCGCTACGAAGAGCTGCGTCCGACCGTGATCGTTTCCAACTTGGATGGGCAGTCGCTGCCGACTGCCATTGGCGAGCGCTGCATTGATCGGCTGCGGGAGGGCGGTGTGATCGTCATTCCGTTCGAGTGGGAATCACAACGCGGCAAGGAGGGGTTCTGATGAAGGACGCCCTGACCATTTTTTTGATAGCTGCGTGTGTGTTTTTCAGCGTGAACGGGATCGCTACCGGATCCAGATATCTGACACTGGTGTGCGTGAAGATCGCCGCGCAAAGCGTCCCCATTGATCGCGCGCTGGAGCAATGCAAATGACCGATTACACCGAACTGAAGCGGCTGGCCGAGGCTTTCCCGGCGGATCTGGATTGGGACAGCAATACCGAACCGTTCTTCAACGGCCCATCAGGCGAATCGCTGGGTGGCGGCCCTACCGGCTTCTACTGCGTCTACGGACCAGCCTTTGAGATTGATGACGAACAATACGATGGGCCTACATACGTCGAGTCCTGCAAGGTCGACTTTGCAAAGTTCATGGTTGCGGCGCGTGAAGGCGTCCTGGCCCTGATCAAGGATATTGAGAGCCACAAACGCATGCTTCTGGCTGCTGCTTGCGACCTTGGCGCGATCGGTGAAGCGCTCAACTCAGATATGGACGATGACGGCGACGCATTGCTTGGCATGGTCATCGACCTGAAAGCCCAGAACACGCGAATGCTGGAATGGCTCAAGGACATCAGCCGCACATCCGGAGACAAGGGCGCAGTCATGGGCGCTCGCCAACTGCTCAAGGAGCTCGCCGAATGAATGACTTCGACCAATCGGTGCTTGCGTACTACCAAGAGCAGGGCGGAGCTACTGCCTGGATCTGCTCGGGAGCTTTGAATGTTTCTCGGGAAGATGTGAGCAAGGCTTTGCAGCGCCTCAAGCGCAAAGGCGTCATGAAAAACAAAGGCCCGTTCTGGGAGTGGAAAGCGCCATCGCGTCAGGAGGTCGGATATGACTGACAAGGTCAGCGTCAACTGCCTTTCCATGCTCACAGAGGCCATCACCCGCATGTCCAAGATGTTCGAGGACAAGCACTTCGTGGTGGTATCCCTGCGCCCGGGCAAGGACCGCACCCTTGACCAGAACCGCCTGTGGTTCGCGATGTACAAGCGCATCGCCGAAATGACCCAGATCGGCGATGCGGCCGACGCTCGCCGTTACTGCAAGCTGCACTTCGGCGTGCAGATCCTGCTGAACGAAGATGCCGGCTTTCAGGCCGAGTGGTATCGGGTCATGCGTCATCTGCCCTACGAAACGAAGCTGGCCATGATGGGGGAGTGCCACCTGTTCGGGCCGGACGGCTTCCCAGTAACGAGTCTGTTCAACCGCGCCCAGGGCATCAATTACACCGACCGCATCGCTGCCTATTTCACAGGCCAAGGTGTGGTTTTCACTGATCTACTCAGCAAGGAGGCTGCATGATCGCCAAGCAACCCAAACCGAAGAAGTGCAAGAACCCGGCATGCGGCATCAGCTTCCCGCCGCAGCGCCTGGGCCAGGCCGTATGCAGCCCGAACTGTGGCCTGGCCATCAAGGACGTGAACCAGGCGAAGGCCCGCAGGTCACTGGCCGAGATCGGCCGCAAAGAGGTCAAGGCCCGCAAGGAGAAGCTGAAGAGCAGGGCGGATCACCTCAAGGATACGCAGCAGGCTTTTAACGCCTGGGTGCGCGCCCGTGACGCTGAACTTCCGTGCGTCAGCTGCGGCCGCCACCACCAGGGTAAGTATGACGCTGGCCACTATCGGACCGTGGGGAGTAATCCGGCCTTGCGCTTCGAGCCGAAGAACTGCCACCGCCAGTGTTCGCCGTGCAACACCCGGCTTTCCGGGAACATCGTGAATTACCGCATTGAGTTGGTGAAGCGCATCGGCGCCGAGGCAGTCGAGTGGCTGGAGGGTCCGCATGAGGCCAAGAAGTACACCGTGGATGAGTTGAAGACGATGACCGCCGACTATCGGGCAAAGACCAGAGGACTCAAGAGGGCTGCAGCATGAAGATCAATTCAGCACGCCAGGCGTGGCATGACTGCAACTACAACCCCGCGCCGGGTCAGTCCTCAGATGCCGCGGAGCTTGGGGTGGTGGTGCAGAGCAGTGAGCGGGGGCCTACGGCAAATCATGCTGTGCACGGTGCTTTGGCCGGCCATATCCAGTCGGCGATAGCGCGTCTCCACTACCAGTTGCGAGCCTTCGGCAACGCCATGTACGCGGCAGAGCCGACCGATGATGATCGGGAGGAAGCAGAAGATGCGGTTTTCAACCTGGCTTGCTCTCGGGTAGATCGCATGACTGCCAGTAAGCGTGAACGTGCCGAGTACGTCGCAAAGGGTGTTTTTCGCCGGTATCGATACATGAACCAAGGCGGGCAGTCTTCCAACCATGATCCGCTCATCAAGCCGGAGATCTTCCGTGCCTGGGTGGAAGGGGAGTACGGCATCAAGCTCCCCTCAGCAGCTTGGGGGAGGGATTGGGAGCCCTTCGTGCAACTCTGCTTCGATGCCTGCTACGACATCGACGCGAAAGCACTGAGTCCAATTGGCGGGATAATTTACAAGATGAAAGAGGCCGCTTGACTTCCCGCACGGCTGAGGGCAATATTTCCCCACAGTTAGTATTTTGCCTTCGGCAATTTGCACTGGAAGTTCAAGAAAACCCGGCCATTGCGTCGGGTTTTTTATTGCCCACGGAAAGGGCGATTCAGCAAAAGGAATTTGCAGATGTTGAAAGAATTGAGATGCGGTAACTGCAAAAGACTTCTCGCCCGTACGGGTGGGTTTACAGAGCTCCAGATCAAATGTTCCCGATGCGGGACGTTGAATCATGTGAAGGCCACGAGCCTCGAGCAATCGCCTTTGAGCGACATGAGTGCGGAATCCTCCGCGAACAATCAGTCGACTCAATAGGTAAACAATATGAGTTTTCAGTTTACTCCGTTCACAGCCAATGGCAGCTCCGTGCTACCGCCGCGAAACCTCATGAGCGCTGGCCAGTTTCTGCAGTCTCCTAATAAGCGCTTCCGACTGGTTTATCAGCCGGACGAGAATCTGGCGCTATACGATGGCGAATCAGTCGTATGGATCGCAGACGCAAGTAATGCGTACGTGACCCAGATGATTTACAAGTGGAAGGCCGTTTCGACGCCTCAACTTTTCATGAACTACAGCCTGGTGCTGAACGACTTTAGGCGTCAGCGCATTTGGCAGACAAAAAACAGCGACGTTCCGGGCGGCGATAAGTACTTCGATACCCTTGCACAGCGAACTCATCTTCAGCTGCAGGACGACGGCAATATGGTGATCGTTGAGTTGGCTCCGCTTTGGACCACCTCCGGCCTGCCAATTGTTTACGATCAGCCCTCATACATCTTCCCTCCCAACACTTTCCTTGAGGTCGGCAAAATCTACAGCGTTGGTAGCTTTGGCGTGGTATTCCAAAGTGATGGGAACCTGGCTGTCTACGGCCCAGGCAACGCTCTTGTTTGGGCGAGCTACACCCAGGGTAAGGGCGGTACCAGTTGCTTGATGCAGGGTGACGGCAACTTGGTGATTTTCAACGCCAGCGGTGTTGCTTTGTGGCATACGAATACAGGCGGGAATCCAGATGCGGTTCTGAGCCTTCAGGCAAACGGCCGCCTCACCATCACTCAGGCGCGTCCTGCTTGGGCTCGATTTGGCTACACGCCAACGATCCGCGCTCGCAAAGTGTACTACCCGAACAACGCTGATCCGGAGCAAAACGGCACCAATCCGTACCCGACTTATGGCCATATCGGCTATGAGTTCTAAACACTGACGGATGTGCTTATTCAGGCCCGCCGCATTGCATTGGGCCTGATTACAAGAAGGTCGAGAACCTCACTCCCATCGCCTCTGAGCGACATGAAAGCGGAATGCTCCGCGACAAATCATTCGACTCAAGGGTAGAAAAATATGAATCAAGTAAAAGTAGGCGAAAAATTCTGGAACAACATCGGCTTTGTTGACTGGGCCAACCCGTTGATCCTGCCGTCCGAAAACACCACGGGCATCGTGATTCGAACGTGCATCAATAGCGGCGGCAAAATTCTTTCCGGCGCTGTTACTCCGGTTTTTGCCACCCTTACTAAATGCCCGATGATCTATTCGGCAGAAGGGGCTGCGCCTTTTGAGATTGTCATTCCGGCAGGTCAGGGTGTTTGGTATGCGGCGTTTAACAGCAATTCGAGCCTTTACATCACATACGACGTTCTTGCTTGACAGAAATGGTCTTAAGGACGGTCTTGCCCTCCTTAGATAGCCATAAGGCCCAGCTCAATGCTGGGCCTTTCCTATTCAGGGCCTCAGCATTCGCTGGGGCCTTTTCGTTTTCGGCCCCGCCACACCCTTCGGACTGAGCAGGGAGTGCCGCCGGGGCTGACCTATTTCAAACATGCCCCACGGAGTCGAGCGCATGGAGTATCTACAGCGCCTGCTCGACAAGATCGACAGGTTTGAATTACTGATTGCGGGCCTGGTCGGCGCCGTGATCGCCAGTTGGTGGCACAAGGACGACTTGAACGACTGGCGCGCCTGGATGATCTTCCTCATCACCGGCATGGCCTGCTCGATCTACCTCACGAGCATGGTCAGCACCTACCTGGGCGTGACCGAGCCGAAGATCGTCGCCGGCATCGGCTTCCTGTTGGGTGCATTCGGCGGCTCGCTCCTGGCGGCCATCAATCGAGCCATTAAATCCGCTGACCTCTGGGCGCTCATTCGCCAGCGGTTCGGGGGAGGCAACCCATGAATCTTGAACTGATAAACTCCATCGCCTGCGGCCTTATCGCGCTGTGGGCAGCCTGGTGCGTACTGAGTGGGAAGGTGAGGGACGGGATCCTCGGGAAGCTGATCTACACCACGATAGCCATTACTGGTTTCGTCGTGTCGGTGCGTAGCCAGAACATCTTCTTCGGCCCGACCACCGCAGGCCTGACGCTGCACGTCGCCCTGGCCCTGGCCGGCGCCCGCCACATCTTTATGGTCACGTACTGGCAGCGGGTGAAGGTCTGGCTGTGCCGGACGCTGAACTGCGAGCACTGCCTGCACTGCGACAAGGCACCAGGCGGTGTCGAGCGCCGGGGCAAGTAATCCGCGCCACGTTTTCGAATGCGCCAAATCGTGGCGCGACTAGTCGTGATCGCTATAGGCCGTCACCACTAACGGTCTGACAGGGAACCATAACCACTCTCCGTCCTGAGTAATGGATTCGCCCGGCTGTACGGTGTAATCGCCATATGCTTCATCAGGAAAGCTGAACTCAATTGACGAAGTATCAAGCCAGCCTTCGAACGGTTCGGTTTTGACGGCTAGCCAGCTGAAGCCCTTGTTGCTTTTCTGATAGGTGTAAGTGCTTTTATCTAAAGCCCCTCGATGCTGGCTAAACGTAAATGAGGCCTTTGCCTCCTGGGCTGGCCGATCTTCCAGCCTAAACGACATTTGTGCCGTCTTGAACTCCATACGATTGCTCCTTCCATAATTTGAGCATCATCAATACCACGAAAATCCGCAGAATGAAGTTATGCGGTGCTTTCACTATAGGGGGAAAGATGACGACCATTGCCTACAAAGACGGCGTGATCGCCTATGACTCCCAGGTAACCCGTGGTGACGTCATCACCTACGACGATTACGAAAAATGCCTTGAGCGCAATGGGGTGAGGTTCTTCTGCTCCGGTGCCGTCTCGGACTATCAGTGCCTGGTTGATGCTTACTTCGGTGCAAAGCCTGAAAGCAACATCGACGTTTCCGCCATCGTGCTGGACGGTGAGCAGTTGATGCTTGTTGCCGTGGATGACGCAACGGGTTTATGGAAATCGCCGATCATGCTGGATCGCCCATACGCCATTGGTAGCGGTACGCCCTACGCGTTCGCCACAATGGACATGGGCGCGACTGCTTATCAGGCGGTAGAGATGGCTGCCAAGCGCGACACCAGCACCGGCGGCACAATCCGCACTGTAGTGGTGGCCGAGATTCTAGAGCCAGGTAACGCGGACGTTGGTCAGGCGCATAAGTTCTAAAGATTCTTCGAGACTCTTGGTCCCGACGATTTGGTTACCTTTCCCCCCGAATTTCAAGTTCATCAGCAACTCATGAGCATCCACCCGCTCAGGGGCCTCGCCTTGAATTGTCTGCGGTGCATTAATGTGCTCATAGGTCAATTCGTACTTGTGCATTATTTATCTCGGTATGGGCTAATGGTAGGTGTGCCGCAGGTGAGTGCGGCGCAGGTGGATCACTTGACTTTCAGGGCTTCTTGGATTTGATCTGCATACTTACTTAGGTTGGCAAGCTCCCATTGCAATTGGACGCTGCCAGTCGAGTTGAGTACTTTTGATTGGATCAGAGTTAGAGCGGCGTTGACCGCAGCCTCGCGCGCACTAACTGGGTCGTCATTGCCAAAATCGTCAGTGGGCTTAAGGTCTTTGAAGTTTTCCGACATTTTTACTTCCTTGCAGGTTGTTGGAAATTCACCAATACCGGCAACGCGCCACTATTTCAATCCCGCCTTTAGGCTGACCTGAGACAATTTATGACAACCAAGCAACCCGACTGGGAGGCAATCGAGCGCGCCTACCGGGCCGGGATGCTTTCCTTGCGTGCTATGGCGGAACAGTTTGGCTCAAAGGAGTCGACAATCCGCAGCAGGGCAGCCAAGAATGGATGGAAGATGGATCTGACCGCCCAGGTAAAGGCGGCAACCAAAGAAAAGCTTTCGCGCAGCATTTCGCGCACCACCGTCGCGCAATCTGATGTGCGCGAAGATGCGCAGATTATCGAGGAAGCCTCAGACATTGCGGCTTCTATCGTGTTGTCACACCGTGCTGATCTTGCGCAATGGCGCGGGATCGCGAACAAGCTGCGCGATGCGCTGGAAGAGCTTCCGGTCACTGAAGATAACCACGGCGACTTCGCCCGATCCTTGAACGCTGGTGTTGATGCCCAGCTCAAGGTCATCAAGGGCGAGCGGCAGGCCTACAACCTCGACACTGAGACCGGTGACAAGACAGTCAGCGACCTGGCTGCACTGATGGACGATCTATCGAAGGAAGCCTGACATGAAGCCCGAGCACTTGAAGCTGCTCCGGGATAAGCGTTGGAGGCTCAATAATCTCTACTTCATCACGGACAAAGGCGGCAAGAAGGTCCGCTTCCGGATGACGGACGAGCAGATCGAATACTTCGACGGGATGCACACCCGCAACATCATCCTGAAGGCCCGGCAGCTTGGCTTCACGACCGAGTGCTGCATCATCCAACTCGACGCGGCCCTGTTTGAGTCGGCCAAGTGCGCCCTGATCGCTCACACCCTGAACGACGCCAAGCGACTGTTCCGGGAGAAGGTCAAATATGCCTACGACAACCTGCCTGCTGAAATACGCGCTGCCAACCCTGCTTCTAACGATGCTGCTGGTGAGCTTGTGTTCAGCAAGGGCGGATCTGTCTACGTGTCCACGTCCTTCCGGGGCGGGACTCTACGGTATCTGCACGTATCCGAGTTCGGGAAGATCTGCGCCAAGTTTCCCCACAAGGCCAGAGAGATCGTCACCGGCGCCTTCGAGGCTGTCGCCACCGATTGCTTCGTCACGATTGAATCGACGGCGGAGGGCCGGGCAGGCTACTTCTTCGACTACTCGCAGAGCGCGGAACGCCAACAGCTAGCCGGCGTGCCGCTTGGCCTGCTGGACTGGAAGTTTTTCTTCTTCTCCTGGTGGAAGAACAAGGCCTACTGGCTTGACCCGACCGACGTGGTCATCCCGCAGCGCTTGACCGACTACTTCAACGAACTGTTTGCCAAACACGGAATCGACACCAACCCAGGCCAGCGCGCCTGGTACGCCGCCAAAGAGAAGACGCTCGGCGACGACATGAAGCGGGAATACCCGTCACTGCCGGCGGAAGCCTTCCAGCAGTCGATCGAGGGCGCCTACTACGCCAAGCAGTTCACCAAGCTGTATGGCGCACAGAGGATCGGCCCGCTACCGGACAACAGTCATCTGCCGGTGCACACGATATGGGATATCGGCGTCGGCGACTCCACGGCCATCTGGTTCGTTCGGATCGTCGGCGAGGAATACCACGTTATCGACTTCTACGAGAACAGCGGCGAAGGCCTTCGGCACTATATGAAGGTGCTCAAGGATCGCAAGTACACGTACGGCGATCACTGGGGCCCCCACGACATCGACAACCGTGAATTTGGTAGCGACGGCAAGACCCGCCGAGAAATCGCCCGAGAGGGCTATGAGATCGACGGGCAAAAATACAGCCTCAAGTTCAACGTTGTCCCCAAGATTGGTATCGACGAGGGCATCGAGCACGTACGGGAAATCCTCCCGAACTGCGCCTTCGATGAGTCTAAGTGCGAACTGGGCATTTCCTGCCTGGAGAACTACCGCAAGGAGTGGGACGACAAGCGCGGCTGCTGGAAAGACAAACCACTTCACGACTGGTCATCGCACGGCGCGGATGCATTCCGCTACTTCGCCGTCTCGATGGGCCGACGCAAACGCACAGGCGGAACACGCCGAATTGGAGGCTTGGCCTGATGCCAGTGCAATCGACAAACCCCGACTACGACGCGCACATCGCCGAGTGGGAGATGATGGACGACGCGCTCGAGGGTGAGTGCGCCGTGAAGCGCAACGAGCGCAATCTGCCCAAGCCGAGCGGCATGGTCGAGGCGGAAAAGCTCGACGGCGCTGGCAACAAGTATCTCTACGAAAACTACACGAACCGGGCTCAATACGAACACTGGGTGCGTGATTCGCTGCGGTCGATGATGGGCCTGGTCTCACGGTTGATCCCGGAGATCGAGCTGCCTGGCGGCCTGAAGGGGCTGGAAGACAACGCAACGGCAGACGGCTTCGGCCTGAAGCAGCTGTTCTTCCGCATGGTGCGCCAGGCCATTTCCCATGGTCGGGTGCCGCTGGTGGTGAACATCGACGAGAGCGGCGAGCCATACTTCTCGACGTACGCCACACGCAACGCGATCAACTGGGATACTGCTGATCAAGGCGGCCGGCAGGACCTGGTCCTCTCGGTATTCCGCGAGTTTCGCAAGAAGGGCGGTGACCGATACAGCCATGACTGCGACACGGTGTTTCGCGAGTTCTTCATGCTGAACGAGGTCTGCTACACGGCCGTGCGCAATGAGGGCGGTGAGTTGGTCGAGGATGAAAAACCACTGGGCACCACCGGCACGGACAACCGCCTGGTCAAAGGTCTGGCTTACCTGCCGGTGATCTACTGCGGCTCGACCGACAACTCGCCGGACGTCGACGAGGTGCCGCTGCTGACCATGGCGCGGGCTGCGATCAAGTCTTACCAGATCAGCGCTGACTACTTCAGCTCTCTGCACCAGACCAGTCACCCGCAGCCGTGGGTATCCGGCCTGGATGAGGCGGTTGAATTGAGCGTAACCGGTCCATCCGCCGCCTGGGATCTCGGCCCTAATGGCAAGGCTGATTACCTGGAGTTCAAGGGCACCGGCATTGAAGCCAACCGCAAAGCCATGGATGACCAGAAGAACGCCGCGCTTGAGGCTGGTGCCAAGGTTATGGATGTGGCCGGCACTGAGTCGGGCGAGGCCCGAAAGACCCGCCAGAACGACCAGCACGCCACGCTACACAGCATCGTCATCACGGTGGCCGAGGCAGTGGAGCAGGGCTTGCGGTACGCCGCCGAGTGGAAGGGCTACGACCCCAAGCAGGTCAAGTTCAAGGTGAACCCTGAGTTTGTGACCCCGGTGGTCGACGCCCAGGTACTCGCGGAACTGCTCAAGAGCGTGATGGCCGGCACGATCAGCGCCGATACCTACTGGCAGTACCTCACCACCGGCAAGCTGCCGGACCGCCCATATGACGAAGAGGCCGACCTGATCAGCGATGAGCGCGAGTCGGCCGGCATCAACTTGGACAAAGACGATGCCATCGACAAACCTAGTGCAGGCGGACAGCCAACTGCTGGAGCAGACGACCCGCCACTCGGTAATGCTGGAGCGGCTTAAGGCCGGAGAGGTCAAGAAGTTCGAAAAGTACCTGCGCCAGATCGACAAGCTGGTGCGGGAGCAGCTCACTCGCAAGGAACTGACCACCTACAGCCGGGACCGCCTTGAGCAGTTCCTGGCCCGGGTGGACGGCAAGCTGCTGGAGATCTACAAGGCCTACGGCGACCTGGTGCAGGCCGATCTGGTCGACATCGCGCTGTATGAGTCAACCTTCGAGGCCAAAAGCCTGAGCAATGCGCTCTCCATCGACGCGGTGGTGCCGGCCAACACGGTGATCCGCGCGGCGGTGTTCTCCTATCCGCTTCAGGTCAAGGGCCTCGACGGCGGCAAGCTGCTGAAGAGCTTCGTCAGCGGCTGGACACGTACAGAGACGATGCGCGTCACGAACACCATCCGGCTCGGCTTCGGCCAGGGCCAGACCAACGCCCAGATCATCCAGGCGATTCGCGGTACCGCGGCGCAGAACTTCACGGACGGCGTCCTGGCGGTGAGCAACCGCAATGCTGCCGCTGTGGTGCAGACGGCAATTCAGCACGTAGCCACCACGGCACGAATGGAGACGCTGAAGGCCAACAGCGACGTGGTGCTGGGCTACCGCTGGGTGTCGACGCTCGACCGCAAGACCTCGCAGCAATGCAAGGGCCTGGATGGGATGCGTTTCGACCTGGGCAAAGGTCCGCTGCCGCCGGCGCACATCAACTGCCGGTCGACCACGGTGCCGACCACCAGGCTTTCGGATATGTTCGCGAAGGACGCCACGCGCGCCTCGGTTGGCGACAACGGCGGGGCCCAGGTCGACGCAGGTCTGAGCTATTACGAGTGGCTGGCGACACAGCCGGCGAGCTTTCAGGATCATGCCCTTGGGCCGGTCCGAGGCAAGTTGTTCCGCGACGGCGGGTTGACGCCGGAGAAGTTCGCCAAGCTGCAGCTCGACAAATCGTTCAAACCGCTGACCCTGGCGCAGCTGAAGGAAGCAGAGCCTGACATGTTCACCCGAGCAGGCGTTACACTCGGCGCTCAACCAGGTTGAGATAGCCGATGCAGATCATCGTTGAGGACGGGCAGGGCGCGCCAGACGCGAATAGCTTCGTGCCGCTGGAGAAGCTGACTTTCTACCGCGACTACTACGGGTTCCGGATACCTGAAGCTGAGGCTGACCAGGTAGAACTGCTGCTGCGCGCTGCGGCCGACATCAACGGTCGCCAGTGGAAAGGGCGAAAGGCCAATTCTGACCAGGCAATGGCCTGGCCCCGGCGTGACTGCAAGATCGAATACCAAACGCTTTCCGAGACATTCGTTCCCTTTGAGCTTGAGTGGGGCCAAGTGCGGCTGGCGGTCGAGCTGTATGCAGCAGAGCAGGGCTTTCAGATCGAAGAGCCGACGCATTGCACTGAGCCGAACGGTCGGCGCACCCGGCTCAACCGCGATACACCTGGGTTTCGCATGCGGCCGCCGCCATACGCACCGAGCAGGACGCAATTCGCCGATTACCTGGTCATGCGCGGGCTCTCGATAGTCCGATAAAACGCAGAATTCAAACCAAACCGCCCAATGGGCGGTTTTTTATTGCCTGCAAAGCGGGCCGACCAAACCCAAGGGGTGCACCAAGTGGCAGACGAAAACCAGATTGATCTTGAAGACCCGGCTGTTCAGACCGCCATTGCAGCAGCTGTAGAGGCGGCGACCGTGGGCCTCAAGAACAAAAACACCGAGCTGCTTGGCTCGCTCCGGACCACCAAGACTGAGCTTGACGGCTTCAAATCCCAGTTCGAAGGCCTGGACATCGCGGCTGTGAAGGGGCTACTGACTAAGGTCGGCCAGGACGAAGAGACCAAGCTGATCGCCGAGGGCAAGCTCGACGAGGTCATCACCCGCCGTACCGAGCGCCTGCGCACCGACTACGACACCAAGCTGGCTGCTGAAAAGACCCGCGCCGACAAGGCCGAAGCCTTCGCTGCCAAGTACAGCGACAAAGTGCTGGCCGATTCCATCCGCGCTGCTGCCATCAAGGCCGGCGCGCTCCCCGAGGCTGCCGAGGACATCATCCTGCGTGCCCGGGGCACTTTCAAACTCAGTGAAGACGGTGAGGCAATTGCCACCGACCGTGACGGCGAGGTCGTTTACGGGAAGGACGGGAAAACCCCGCTGTCGCCGCTCGAATGGGCGGAATCTCTGCGTGAAACAGCAACACACCTGTGGCCAAGGGCTCAGGGTGCCGGGCAGACCGGCGACAACGGTGGCAAGGCCACGAAAAAGTGGGGTGAGTACACGGAAACCGAGCGCGCTGCGATCGCCCGTGACAACCCTGAGCTCTTCAAGAGAATCCAGGCCACCAAAGGAACCTAATCCATGGCAACTACCCAACTGACCGACATCTTCGTCGGCGACTACTACGCCTCTCTGGCACCGGTTAACAGCCCGGAAAAGACCGCTGTGTACGAGTCGGGCATTGTGACCCGCTCCCCTGTGCTGGATGCGATCGCCTCCGGCAGCCAAGGCACCGCCGAGATCAGCTACTGGCAGGATCTCAACGCCGATGAAGCCCCGAACATCAGCAACGATGACCCGAACGACCAGGGCGAAGTCGGCAAGGTCACTCAGGACAGCATGCGTGCCAGGGTTCTCTACCTCAACAAAGGCTACGGCGTAACGGACCTGACCGCTGAACTGGCAAACACCGAGCCTCAGCAGCAGATCCGCAACCGCTTCGGTACCTACTGGACCCGCCAGTGGCAGCGTTACACCCTGGGCGCGGCTCGCGGCATCATCGCATCGAACATCGCGAACAACGGCGGTGACATGGTCATCGACGCAGGGGCGGCCATCAGTGCGAACGCCTTCCAGGATGCAGCGTTCACCGCCGGCGATGCCGCTGACCAGTTCGGCGCGATCGGCGTGCACTCGGTGGTGATGAACCAGATGGTCAAGCAGGACCTCATCGAGTACCTGCGCGACTCCGACGGCAAGATCATCCTGGCCACCTACCTCGGCAAGCCAGTCTTCATGGACGACGCTCTGGTGTATGGCACGGGCAAATACCTGTCCGTGTTCTTCGGCCAGGGCGCTTTCGGTTACGGCGAAGGTACCCCCAAGGTGCCGGTAGAGCTGGAGCGCAAGCCAGGCGGCGGTAACGGCGGTGGTGCTGAGGTGCTGTGGGAGCGGAAGACCTACATCCTCCAGCCCGCCGGCTTCAGCTGGAAGGGGTCCGAGGCTCAGAACCTCAGCCCGACCGCGACTCAGTACGCCGCTGCCGCGAACTGGCAGCGCGTGTTCAGCCGCAAGCAGGTCCCGTTCGCCGCTGTCATCAGCGGTACCACCACGCCGTAATTCGGCCCACATAACCTGGCGCCTGTATGGCGCCGGGATGCTTTTGAGGTGACTTATGAGAGTGATCTACACGGACAACCCGGGCAAAGAGCGCGGCGTGTGCTACCGCCTGCTGAACGAATTTTTCGGTGTCATCGGCTCCGCCACCGAGGTGGTAGTCGATGGCGATGCACCGGATATCTTTGATGCTTACCAGGCTGCCGGGATCAAGGTCTCCGGCGGCAAGGAGCAGGAAGCTCCTGAAACCGACCCTCTGAAAATGAAGGTCCCCGAGCTGAAAGAGTGGCTGGCCGCGAAGGGCATTACCTTCGACGCTACCGCGAAGAAAGAAGACCTGCAGGCCCTGGTGCCAGCGGAATAAGGACAAACACATGACCGACTTCATCACCGTTGCCGATGTTGATGCCTCGCTGGGTCCTGACTGGGCTGGCACCGGTGATCCGGTCCTTGCTGTGACCATGGCCAATGCCTGGCTCACCGCCAAGATTAAGCGGGCTGTTCCCGATCCGGTTCCGGCCGAGATCAAAACAGCCGGCGCCCAGGTCGCCAAAGAGGCGGCGGCGGGCAAGTTGTACACGTCCACGCAGAAGGAAGTGCAGAGCAAGACGGTATCAGCTCAGTCCGGCACATCAGTGAGCAAAACCTACGTGGCCGGCTCTACCGATCAATCGGCCGGCGTGAACTTCGCCTTGGCCTTGCTGGAGCCGTGGATCAAGCGCTCCGGCGTGATGATGCTGAAAAGGATCTGATCATGGGGATGCGCGAAGAAATCCAGGCCGACCTGGCTGAAGCATTCGACGATCCTGATGGCCTGGCCGATGCTGTCAGGCCTGTGACGGGCGCGCGCAAGGTTGCGGGCGAGTACGACCCTGACCTGGGTGGCGAAACGCCGGAGACCACTGTTACCTACATGGGCCGCGGCGTCCTGGGCAGCTACTTGTCCAAGGAAATCGACGGCTCTCTGATCCAGACGACCGACAAGAAGCTGCTGGTGCTGCAAAACGAACTGTTCGTGTCGGAGGCCGGCGTGCCGACGGCGGTACCGGCTGCCCCGGTCATTGGCGATATCGTCAACGGGCTGCGGGTGATGAACGTGTCTGCGGACCCTGCTGATGCAACATGGACGGCGCAACTGAGGAAGTGACATGGCGACTCAATCCGGCAGCTTCGCCCTGAGCCTGACCGAGTTCGCCGCTCAGACGGGTGAAGCCATCGATGCCAGCGTGCGTGAAATCATCATTGAGGTCGGCAGCAGCCTGATTCGCATGTCTCCCGTGGGTAACCTGGAGATCTGGGCGCAGAACGCAGTGGCCACCCAGTACAACAAGGCCGTCGACGATCACAACAGCGCGTTGCGCAGTGACCCGGCCAACCTCACGAAGGGTGGCAGGCTGAAGAAGGGCCGCAAACTCAACGACGGCATGGACCTTAAGGCGCCAGAGGGCTACGTCGGCGGCCGGTTCCGTGCGAACTGGCACATCTCGCTCGGCGTGGTCGAGAACGTCACCTTTGACGAGGTAGACCCAAGCGGCGGCGAGACTACCGCGGCACTGGTTGCAGCGATGAGCGACTTCACCGCCGGCCAGATGGCCTACATCATCAACAACTTGCCCTACGCGATTCCGCTGGAGTTCGGCCATTCCACTCAGGCCCCCGGCGGCATGGTCCGAGTAACCGTGGCTCGCTTCCAGCAGATCGTGCTGGAGGCCATCAGGAACAACCAGGTATGAGTCACGCAATCATCGCTTCGATCTACGAGGCCAAGCTCATCGCCTGGAACGCTGCCAGGTCGGAGAAGCTTAAGATCGTCTTCGAAAACACGGCCTATATGCCCGCGGCAGGCGAGACCTACCTGCGAGCCTTCACTATCCCGGGCGACACCGTGAGCAACACGCTCGGCGGTGATCACCGGCTGTTCACCGGCGTGTTCCAGGTGAGCATCAACGTGCCTGCGGGCACCGGCAAGACCAAGACGAATCCGATTGTGGCTGAGTTGACTGGCCTGTTCCCGCTGTATGTGCGCGACACGAAGAACGGCTTCGTCGTCACGCCCATAACGCCGGTAGATCAGGGGCCAGGTATCACTGGCGACTCCACCTACACCGTCCCGCTGTCGTTCTCATACCGGTCCGACACCACACCATAACCCGCCCGTTGGGCAAATCCTGAACCCGCCATGTGCGGGTTTTGTCATTTCTGCAAAGAGGAAAACCCATGTCTGTTTACTTCCCCAACGGGGCAACACTGGCGATCTCGACTGGCTTCGCCGCTGCGAAGGTGATCGCCAGCATTACCAATGCCAATCCAGGCGTCGCCACATCCCTTGCCAACGGCTTTGCCAATGGCGACATCCTGCTGATTACTTCCGGCTGGGAAGACATCAACGAGCGGGCTGTGCGTGTCTCTGCCGCCGCTGCGGGTGCCTTCACTCTGGAAGGTATCGACACCTCGAACACATCGTTCTTTCCGGATGGCATCAGCGCCGGCACTGCCAAAAAGGTCACCGGCTGGGTTGCTGTGAACCAGGTGATCGGCAACTCGATGTCCGGCGGTGAGCAGCAGTACTGGACCTACGCACCGCTCGAGGCGCGCCGAGACAAGCAGATCCCAACTACCAAGAACGCCCAGGCTTTCTCGTTCCAGCTCGCAGACGACGACAGCCTGGCCTGGTACGACGAACTCGACAAGGCCGACCGCGAGAAGGAAGTGCGGATCCTGCGGATGTCGCTGCCGAACGGAAAAACGATCTACTACGCCGGCTATCCGTCCTTCAACAAGAGCCCGACCCTGGTGCGCAACGAAGGTGCCGCCGTTGCTTTCGGCTTCACCATCAACGCTGAAATCACAGCGTATCGCGCCCCTGTTGCGGCCGGCGGCGGGAACTGATCATGGCAAAGTTCAAAATTGCCCAGGCCCCAACATTCAAGGGGCCGGTAATGATCCCCATCGTTGGCCAGGCGCCTGTGAAGGTTGAATTCACCTTCAAGTACCGCGATCGTGTTGATCTTGCCACCCTTTTTGACGAGTGGAACCAGCGCCGCAAAGAGGGTTTTGAGCGCCTTGGCGACAACCCCTCTCTGTCGGATGTGGTGACTGTCGATACCGAGCAACAGGCACAGCAGATCAAGGATCTGGTCGTCGGCTGGGAATTCGGCGACAAGTTCGACGAGGAAAGCATCAAGGCGCTGGTGAAATCCTGCCAAGGCACCACCGAGGCTGTTGTCGCGGCCTACGAGGACGCGTACGCCAAAGCCCGATCGGGAAACTGATACGCGTCGCACGCGCTCTTTACGAGTCTGCGCCAGATGCCGAAAAGCTTGCGGCATACGGCCTGGAACTCTCGGACCTCGACGAAACATTCGAAGTCTGGCCCTGCAACTGGCCGGCGTTTTACCTGTTCAACAGGATGTCGACTCAGTGGCGGGCGGGCGCCGGCGGCGCGATCGGTCTCGACTACACCTGCATCCGCGACGTGGCCGGCTTCCTCGGCATCAAGAAAAAGAAACTCGCTGAAATCTTCCCTGACCTTCAGGTGCTGGAAGGCGAAGCCCTGCGCGTTATGGCGGAGGAAAGGGAAAACAGCCCGTAACCACGGGCACTTATTCAAGGTGAGTCGATGAATATTGCAGAACTCGGCGTCAAGATCGACTCGGCCGATGCAATCCAGGCAAAAACGAGCCTGGATGAAATGGCGAAGGCCGGCGGCCGGGCCGAGCAGTCCGCCGCTTCGCTGATGAACGAAATGCAGGCGCTGGAGAAATTACTTTCCACCAGCGCCAAGACCACGCAGGACCTGGCAAAGCAACGCGATGCGCTCACGAAACTGACGAAGACCGGAGCCTATGGCGAGGCCGAGGCCGCGAAGATCTCGGCGCAGCTCGATAAGCAGCAGATTGCCCTGGCCAAGTCTGCGATGGATGAGCAGAAGGCCTTGAACAGCCTGCTGGGGGCGATTGACCCGGCTCGCGGCGCTCTGGCCAAGCTGGACACACAGGTCGAGCAACTGGGCAAACACTTGGACGCCGGCCGCATCAGCCAGGATCAGTACAACACTGCCCTGAGCAAGATCGACAAGGACTACGCCAAGCTCGAAAAGACCACCACCGGTTTTGACAAGCTGCGCCTCGGCACCCGCCAGGCGCAGGAAAACGTCGTGCAACTGGGCAATGCGCTGTCCTCGGGCGACTGGGGTAGCGGCGTGCGTGCCGTTGCTCAGTTGGGCGCCGGGGCTGGCGCAGGTGCTGCCGGGTTGCTCGCCATCCTGGGGCCGCTGGCCCTGGCCACCGCAGCCGTGGGAGGCTTGGCGGTTGCCTATTACAAGGGCAGCGAGGAGCAGGGCCGCTACAACAAGTCACTGATTCTCACCGGCAACTACGCGGGCGTGAGCGCCGGCCAGCTCGGCGATATGGCGCGCCAGGTGAGCGCAACGGTCGGCACAACCGGCCAGGCTGCCGCAGTGCTGGCGCTGCTGGCCGAAAACGGCAAGATCGCCGGCGAGAGTTTCACCGGCATCACCCAGGCTGCCGTGTCGATGCAGGAAGCCACCGGCAAGGCAGTGAGCGAAACAGTCGCTGAGTTCTCCAAGCTGGCAGATGACCCGGTAAAGGCTTCTGCTGCGCTGAATGAGCAGTACCACTACCTGACGGCCTCGGTTTACTCGCAGATCGCCGCGCTGGAAGAGCAGGGCGACCATGCGGGCGCCGTGAAGCTGGCGACCGAATCCTATGCCGATGCGATCAACGAACGTACGCCGAAGATTCTGGAAAATCTGAGCTTCTGGGAGCGGGCGTACAACGCTGTTGCCCAAGCAGCAGACTCGCTTAAAAACGCTGGCCGCCGCGACATCAACGCGGACATCGAAAACGCCAAAGCCGGGCTTCTTGAAGCCGAAAGCATGGACGGGTTGTTTCAAAGCCAAAAGTCCAAGGATGCCCTGATTGAGTTCAGGCGCGACCGGCTGAACATGCTGGAGGATGAGAAGGCCGCCCAGGCGGACATTGCTCAATACGATGGTGACCAAGCCAAGGCCCAACAGGCCGCCGTCACTGCTATGGGAAAAGTCGATGCGCTCACGAAGTCATCGTTGACCAACGAGCAGAAGCGCGCCGAGGCCCTGAAGGATTACAAGCGACAACTCGACGACATCCGCAAGGTTGATCCGAAGGATTCGCGACTCGATCAATCGGCAATCGATAAAAACATTTCCAACATCAACGACAAATTTAAGGACCCGAAGGCGGCTGCAAATCAGGTTGACCTGACCAGTTTTAACAACGCCAAGAACAACCTGGCGGCCATCGTTGATGAGTACAAAAACACCCAGAAGCAACTGGACGCGGCAGAGAAGGCCGGGCTGATTTCTCACGCCGAATATGCATTGAAGCGTGAAGCTCTGATCGGCAACCAGCGCGACGAGGTGACCGCAGCCTATGAGGCCGAGATTACAGCGCTGGAGGCCGTCAAAGGCAAGAAGTCCACGACTGCTGCCCAGAGCATCCAGTTGGACCAGAAGATCGCTGACGCGCGCGCGGGGATGGTCAAGGCGCAGAAGGAGGCCGACAGCCAGCTTGAGGTGTTGGCCACAAACGAGACTGGGCGTCTGGCCAAGCAGGAGCGGTCGTTTACGTCGTACGTCCAGGCACTGGGTCAGCAGCAGCGAGCACTGGAGCTTGCCGGCCAACGCGCAGTACTCGGCGTGGGCCAGGGTGACCGCCAGAACGCGCTCAACGGCGAACTGAACAGCCAGCAAGACCGGTTTGCGCAGCAGTCACTGGAGTTGGCCAACCAGAAATCCGACCCGTCGCGCAACATGTCGGAGGAGGAGTTCAATCGTAAGTCCCAGGCACTCGCAGACGCGAACAAGGCCGCCACGGACCAGATCCGGCAGAACTACGCGGATGTGGAGGCGGCTCAGGGCGATTGGACGAAGGGCGCGACATCGGCCTGGGACAACTATCTGGATTCGGCGAAGAACATTGCCGGCCAGACCAAAAGCCTGTTCGGCAATGCCTTCAGCAGCATGGAGGACGCGGTCGTCAACTTCGCAATGACCGGCAAGGCATCGTTCTCGGACTTCGCCAAGTCGATCCTTGCGGACATGGCGCGGATTGCTACCCGCCAGGCGAGTTCGGCATTGTTGAGCAGCTTAGTTGGCGCAACGGCCCGCTACTTCGGTGGCGGCGGTGGCTCTGGCGGGGCAAGCCAGGCCGGGTACACCGGTACCGACCTTTCAAACTTCACCCCGGGCAGCATTCAGGCCAAGGGCGGCGCATGGTCTGGCGGTGTGCAGATGTTCGCCGACGGCGGCGCATTCACCAATTCGGTCGTCAGCAAGCCCACGGCGTTCGGTATGGCCAACGGCAAAACCGGTGTCATGGGCGAGGCGGGCGATGAGGCAATCATGCCGCTCACTCGCACAGCCAACGGCAAGCTGGGTGTTTCTGCGGTTGGCGGCGGCGGTGGAGGGGTAACCCTCAGCCTCAGCATGCCGATCATCCTGACGGATCAGGAGGCTGGTCGCCCAGACGGTGCTGAGTTCGATGCCGAACTGTTCCAGCGCAACATGGAGTCGCGCACCCGGCAAATCGCAACAGAAGAGATCGCCAAGTCTTGGCGCCAGGGCGGCGTGAGCAGCCGAAACGTAAAAGGATGATTTATGGCAATCGAGCGATTTACCTGGGCCACTGAAAAGGGCGTTGAGGGGGAGATAAAGCAGCGCGTACGAACCAAGCAGTTTGCTGATGGCTACGCGCAGTCGACCGAGGACGGGATCAACAACAAATCTCAGTCCTGGCCGGTCACCTTTACCGGCATGAAGGGCCAGATCAAGGACATCATGGACTTCATTGATCGGCACAAGGGCGCTAAGGGCTTCCTCTGGGAGCCGCCCCTTGGCGACCTGGGCCTCTACAAGTGCAACGGCTACAAACCAGTGCACCGTGGCGGCCAGGTATACGCGATCACCGCGACCTTCGAACAAACCTTTTCACCCTGAGATAACCACCCATGGCACTGATCACGGACATCCAGAAACTGGAGCCCGGCGCCGAAATTCGCCTGTTCGAAATTGACGGGACCGAATACGGCGCGGATTACCTGCGCTTCCACGGTCACGCCATCCCGCACACGCCGGAGGAACTGCTGGCCTACGAGCATTCGGAGGAGGATCTGCCGGCCAAGTCGATTTGGTGGCAGGGCGCCGAGTACGCGGCCTGGCCGGTGCAGATCGAAGGCATCGCGTCAGGAAGCGACGGCACGGCCACCAGGCCTACGTTCGCCGCCGGCAACATCAATGGGCGCGTCACGGCTCTGTGCCTGGCCTTCGAGGACCTGCTGAAGTTCAAGCTGACTGTCCGCGAGACCCTGGCCCAGTACCTGGATGCGGCCAACTTCCCTGAGGGCAACCCAACGGCCGATCCGACTCAGGAAGGTTTGGAGATCTGGTACATCGATCAGAAAACCAGCGAGGACGGCGAGGCGGTGGTCTGGGAGCTGTCGTCCCCGGGCGAGATCGATAACCACGGTCTGCCCGGGAGGCAAATGACGACGTTTTGCCACTGGAGCATGACGGGGGGATATCGCGGGCCGGACTGTGGCTACACCGGCGCCGCCATGTTCGATGACGAGGACAACCCTACGGATGACCCGGCCCTGGACCAGTGCAAAGGCTGTTTGTCGTCCTGCAAGAAACGCTTCGGCGAAAACAACGAACTCGCCTTCGGCGGTTTCCCTGCAGTTTCCCTGATAGCCCGGAGCTGACCATGCGCAAGCACATTATTGCGGCCATCCAGGCGCACGCGGCGGCGCAGTACCCGAAAGAGTGCTGCGGCCTGCTGTTGGCTGTCGGGCGGGCGCAGAAGTACTTACCGTGCCGGAACATCGCCACGGAGCCGAGTGAAGAGTTCCGGCTCGATCCCGAGGACTACGCGGCAGCGGAAGACTTGGGCGAGGTGATTGGCATTGTCCACTCGCACCCGGACGCCACCAGTCGTCCCTCGCCGCACGACCTGGCCATGTGCGAGGCCACGGCCTTGCCCTGGCACATCCTGTCGTGGCCAGAGGGCGACCTGCGAACGATCACCCCGACGGGCAGCACACCGCTGCTCAAGCGCCCGTTTGTACATGGCGCCTGGGACTGCTGGCAGGTATGCGCAGACTGGTACCAGCGGGAATGGGGTTTGCAGTTCGAAGCATTCCAGCGCACCGATGGCTGGTGGGAGAGTGCGGACAACGCAAGCTTGTACGAGCAGCACTATGAGGCTGCCGGCTTTGTACGCGTGGACCGGCCAGAACGCGGCGACCTGATTGTTATGCATGTCGGCCGGACGCTTCACCCGAATCATGCCGGGATATACCTAGGCACTGATTCGGCGCTGCCCGGCGAAGACTCAGGCACCCATGGTACCGGGCCTTTTCTCCTGCATCACCTTTACGGCAGACCATCCGAAATCATAGTTTTTGGAGGTCCGTGGATGGATCGAACACGTTTGATTCTACGTCATGGGAAAGCCCGGCTGCCGCCGGGCGTTTAGTTTCGATTCGTGAATGTAATTTTTATGGCTGGCGCTGCTCAAGCTTGATCAGCCGCTGATCAATGTTTTCAAAAAGCCTGATTAGATGGTTGAACCCACTAATGGCCTGATCGATGTTTCCACCCTGCCTTTCGACCTCTCGCAAAGATTGCTCAAAGTCATTGATGGCGCCCTTGAGCTCGAATTGGAAAGAATTACTGTCAGACATTTGACCTCCAGGTCATAAACGCGCCGATATTGGCGCTATCCCAGTCCTTGGGCTTGCAGGCGTAGGACTGGGGAAATCCTTTAGCCTTTCGTTTGGGTTTCGACGATCAATCGCCACCCGATGGTTGTGGACGCCCCGGGGTGTTGGTGATTGTTCTGGGGAGGGAACTGAGTCCCTCTGTTGGAAGTGATTTCATCGCCGCAACCTTCACACCGGTAAATTCCCGAAGTGGGAACAGTGCTTCCGATCGGATGGACGGTGTTCCATAGCATGCTTCCCAGAAGCGTCGTTGGCGTCTCGCTGAGATACTGTCGGGTGCCTTGCGTGAAAAGCGCCATATTCCGTCCTGCCCTGGTTAGAAATGAGGCACAAAGCTACTACGCCGAACCTTTGCCCAGTTACTGGCATTCCATCCACGCTGGATGCCTGGACAGGTACGGGGTACAGTCAGCCCTTTAAGGAAGAGGGCAAATCATGAAGATGCTGTTTGGTGCTTTGGTATTAGCATTTTTGGCGGGGTGCGCATCGCCACCGCCATTGAATTTCTCCGTTCAGGGATTGGAAATGTCGACCAATAAGATCGACGCCGATCTCCGGTCAATGTCCGTTTCGTTCGCGGCTCCAAATGAGGCTCGCGGTGAAATCCCATCAAGCGGCGAGGAAGTGCCAAGGTTTTGGGAAAGCGGCCTTCGAGAAGGTGTAAATCGAATTTCCGTATTCGACGACGACTCCGCCAACAAGGTGAATATTTTCGTGAAGATCTCGGAATTGGACATCGCTGGAGGCGGGGTGACAATGACGACCAAGGCCAGGGCGACATATCAAATCGTGAACAGGAAGTCCGGCAAGATCATCTATGAGAGGGAGGTCTACACGGTTGGGTCGGTGCCTGGTTCTTATGCGTTCTTGGGAGCCACCCGCATAAAAGAGTCCATCAACCGGGCGGTTCAGGAAAATATTCGCGTTTTCCTGGATGCAATAAGCACCGCCAAGCTAAAAGTGTAAGGCGAGAGCCTATAGCCTCAAGAGGGAACGACATGCGGATTTTGATAGTGGCGGTAGCGGTGGCGATGCTGGCGGGGTGTATGGCGCCGACGATGAACGAGGCTCGCCAAGAAGGGCCGTACAAGGTACTGGCCTCTCAGAAATCCGACGCCGCGCTGGCTAAGTGCGTCCAGTACGAATGGCAGAATCAGCCAATCTTCGGCGGTACGCCAGGGGCCACGCTTCAGCCAGGGCGCGACACCGGATATACAGTATTCACTGAGGGCTCTCAGTACTTCGTTGATATCCAGCCTAAGGGTTCAGGCTCTGAGGCCAAGTATTACGTGGTGGTCGGTAACTGGATCGCCAATAAACGACTGACGGCATTGCAAGGCTGCCTGTAGCCGCACATCAAATTGTTCAAGGCTCGCTTCGGCGGGCTTTTTTATTGCCTGGAGAGAAAGCATATGGCGGCACTTGCCATCAATTATCAGCCTATGACAACGATTCTGCTCTATGGCCAGCTCCGGCAGTTTGGCCGGTCTTTCCGGATGGCAGTGAGGACACCGGCCGAGGCCGTCAAGGCTCTATGTGTTCAAATACCGGGGTTCGAGCGCTTCCTTTCCAATGCCAAATCCAGGGGAATCGAGTTCGCCGTATTCCGCGGCGCGACGAACCTGGCGGAAAAGGAACTGGGGTTCGTCGGTGAAGGGGATATCCGTATAGCCCCCGTCATCACCGGCAGCAAGCGCGCAGGAGCACTCCAAACCATTATCGGGGCCGTGCTGATCGTTGTCGGCGCGGTGATTACCGGGGGCACCTTCGGCGCAGGCGCTCCGTTTGGTTCGGCCTTGATCATGATGGGGGGCTCGATGGTGCTGGGTGGCGTAATTCAAATGCTCAGTCCACAGGCCGGCGGCCTAAAGACCAGCGCTGCGCCAGAAAATACGCCCGGCTACGCATTCGGTAGCGCCAAGAACACCACGGCATCCGGTAACCCGGTACCGCTCTGCATCGGAGAGCGCCGCTGGGGAGGTGCAATCATCAGTGCCGCCATCTACGCCGAAGACCAGATGTAGCCAACACCTGAAGCACCGCAGCCGCCCACGAGGCGGTTTTTTATTGCCTGGAGAAAAGCATGGGCGCAGCACGCAAGATTGATATCCACGGCGCCAAAGGCGGCGAAGAGAAACCAAAAACGCCAACTGAGGCCCCGGACAGCCTGCGCTCCGTTGCCATCGCCAAAATGTTGATCGCCATAGGGGAGGGTGAGTTCGAGGGTACGCCAACTGCCCAGGACATTTATCTCGACAACACCCCGCTGCAAGACCCTCAGGGCAACATGAACTTCCCGAACGTGAAGTGGGAATGGCGCACCGGGGGGGTGGACCAGACCTATATCCACGGAATTCCATCTGTCGAGAACGAAACCACGATTGGCACCGAGTTGCGCAGCGGCACGCCATGGGTTAAGTCGATCAGCAACACTCAGCTTTCCGCCGTGCGCGTGCGCTTCGCCTGGCCAGCTCTTCAGTCCGTAGACGCCGGCGGCAACATCAACGGGTACCGGATCGAGTACAAGGTTGAACTGGCAACCGACGGCGGCGCCTATCAGCAGGTGCTGAGTGAGGCTGTCGACGGCAAGACTACCAGCGTGTACGAGCGGACCCGCCGAATCGATTTGCCGAAGGCTGCTTCTGGTTGGCTGATGCGCATCACGCGACTGACGATCAACCAGAACAACAACAAAATCTCCGACACCATGCAGATCGCCGGATTTACAGAGGTGATCGACGCCAAGTTGCGGTACCCGAACACCGCGCTGCTCTACATCGAGTTTTCGGCCGAGCAGTTCCGCAGCATTCCAGCGGTAACAGTCGGCTGCAAGGCTCGTAAATGGCAGGTCCCCAGCAACTATGACCCAGTTTCGCGGACATACAGCGGTATCTGGGATGGGACGCTGAAAGAGGCTTACACCAACAACCCAGTCTGGGCGACCTACGGAATCACCACCGTGGACCGCTTTGGCTTGGGCCGCCGCATCAAGCCTTGGATGGTCGACAAGTGGGAGCTTTATCGTATCTCGCAGTACTGCGACCAGTCGGTACCGGATGGGAAGGGGGGCATGGAGCCGCGCTTCATCTGCAACCTGAACCTGCAGAGCAAGGCTGATGCCTGGGGATTGCTGCGCGACATTTCGGCAATTTACCGAGGCATGACCTATTGGGCCCAGGGCCAGGTGTTCACCCTGTCGGATATGCCGCGGGCCACGGACTTCGACTTCGCCTATACCGGTGCGAACGTCATAACTGAGGGTCGTCAGCCGTTTACCTACTCCAGCGCCTCGGAGCGCACCCGCTACAGCCGGGCCCTGATCAGCTACGACAACCCGGCGAACAACTTCGACACCGACGTCACGGCGGTGACCGACCAAAAGCTGCAGCGGCGCTACGGCGATAACCCGCTGGAGATCAGCGCGATCGGCTGCACGCGTGAATCGGAAGCCCAGCGCCGTGGCAAGTGGGCCCTGCTCACTAACTCCAAGGACAGGGCTGTGACGTTTCGTGTCGGCCTCGATGGGCGTATCCCGCTGCCCGGCTACGTGATCCCGATTGCTGACGAACTGCTGGCTGGGCGACCGGTGGGCGGCCGCATTTCAGCAGTCAACGGCAAGCTCATCACCCTCGATCGCGACACCCAGGCCAAACCCGGTGACCGGCTGATCCTCAATCTGCCCGACGGCAAGTGCGAAGGACGCACCGTGCAACTGGTCAGCGGTCGGCATGTCACCGTGACCACTGCATATTCCGTCGCGCCTGAGCGAGAACTGGTGTGGGCGCTCGACGCTGACGACCTGGCCATCCCGCTGTACCGTGTGACCAGCGTTTCCCGGCCAGAGCCTGGCGTGTTCGAAATCTCCGCCGTGCAGTACGACCCGAGCAAGTTCGCGCACATCGATACCGGCGCCCGGCTGGAAGAGCGGCCAATCAGCGTTATCCCGATCACCGTGGTTCCGGCACCGGCGAGCGTCACTCTGACGTCGAGCTACGCCGTGAACCAGGGCATCGCCATCAGCACCATGAACATCTCGTGGACAGCCGTGAACGGTGCGATCGCCTACGACGTGGAGTGGCGCAAGGACAGTGGCAACTGGATCAAGGTCCAGCGCACCGGGTCGACAAGTGTGGACGTCACCGGCATCTACTCGGGCGCCTACTTGGCCCGGGTCCGCTCTGTGAGCGCGTTCGAGATCTCGTCGATCTGGAAAAGCTCCAACCTGACCAACCTGAAAGGGAAGGTCGGCCTGCCGCCGGCGGTGTCGTTCCTGACCACCACCAGTGAACTGTTCGGCATCGGCTTGAAGTGGGGTTTCCCTGCTGGCGCCGAAGACACCCAGCGAACGGAGCTCTGGTATAACCCGACGAACAACCTCGGCGCCGCGACGAAGCTGGCGGATTTGGCATACCCGCAGGCTGACTACCGCATGCAGTCGCTGCTGGCGGGCGCGCAGTTCTTCTTCTGGGCGCGCCTGGTGGACCGTACTGGCAACATCGGTCCGTTCTATCCGGTGGTGAATGGGGTTATGGGTCGGGCCAGTTCGCAGGCCGGGCCGATCCTCGACCTGATCGCCGGGCAGATCGGCAAAACTCAACTGGCTCAGGAACTGGTCAAGGAGATCGAACTGATTTCCGGCGACGGCCCAGGGTCGGTAAATGACCGCCTGGAGCAGGCCAAGCAGGAATTGGAAGACCTGATCGACCAGATCACGGACGCCCTGGTCTACGATCCGACCAAAACCTACGCTGCCGGCGACGTGGTGCGGCAGGGTCAGCACCTGTACCAAGCCACCGCACCGGTACCGAAAAACACTACACCACCAAACGCTGCGTACTGGTTCGATATCGGCACCATTGCCGAGACAACCAAGGCCATGGCGCTGCAGATCCAGCAGAACAAGGCGTCCATCGATACTGTGGATGGCAAGGTCACTGCCCAGGCATCTGCACTGCAATCGCTTCAGGCGAGCTGGCGGGAGGATAACGGAGAGGGCGCGCTGACCGACGCCCTGCAAGGCTGGGATGCCACGGCGAAGTTCGCCCAGCAGGTGAAGGTGCAAGCCTCTGACAACCTGGCGCTGGTAGAGCGCACGACGTCATTGGATGCCGCGGTGGGTGCGAACAAGGCCGGGCTGACTACGCTGGAGCGGGCGGTGGCCACCGATAAGCTGGCGACAACGACTCGACTGGATCAGTTGAAAAGCGATGTCGACGGCAACACGGCGGCGATTGGTAGTGAGGCCTCGACCAGAACAGATGCTGATAGCGCCCTTGGCATACGCATAGATCAGATGGGTGTCACCGTCGGCGGTAACGCTGCGGCGATCAGCCAAGAGGCAACTACCAGGGCGGACGCTGACACCGCTCTGGGTAAGAGGGTCGATACCACGCAGGCGAAGGTTGATGAAAACTCTGCAGCCGTCCGGACGGTTACTCAGTCTCTGGCCGATACCAACAGTGCGATCGCCTCTCAAACCACCACGCTCCAGGCCGTGATCGGTGGCGGGCGTGACGGCACAGATGAGGGTGACCTGGCCAGCGCGCTCAACGAGTGGAAGAGCCAGGCGGCGATCCAGATCACGGCGAAAGCCCAAGCGGATACCGACGGCAAGCTGTCCACAATGTGGGCGGTGAAGATGCAGGTCAACCAAAACGGCCAGTACGTGGCCGCCGGCATCGGGCTTGGCATCGAGCAAAGTGCTGATGGTCTGCTGCAAAGCCAGTTCTTGGTGAGCGCTGACAGGTTCGCGGTGGTGAACACTCTGGCGGGTGGAGGCTTCGTCACCCCGTTTGTAGTTCAAAACGGACAGGTTGTTATCGATACCGCGCTGATCAGCCAGGCGTTTATCCAGGAGATCGTGCTGGGTATGACGCTTCGCTCTGAAGCGGTTGACGCTAAAGGTCGTCCGCTCCTGGAGATCAACGTCAAGGCCGGCACCTTCACGCTGCGAAGCACGGGCGCTGACGGATCCACCTTGCTCAACAACAACGGTCTGACCGTCTATGACGCGAACGATATTGATCGGGTGACGGTCGGGAGGCTTTCCGTATGAATTTCGGGATGCGGGTCAAAGGACCAACTGGGGTCATTGAGATCGATGAAAACTCGTTCACGATGAGGGTCGTTTACTCCGAAATTATGCAGCCTCAGTTTTGGTCCACGAAGTATGTGGACCTTGCTGTTGCGGGTATCACCCCTCAAAACGCGGCTGCGTTTGTGATGCCCGTACAGAGCCTGAACGCTTTGCAGGATGCTCAACTTGAACCCGAGGTTTTTAACGGGTTCGTCAGGGTCTGGCGAACGATTAGAGGTGATCCTTACGGGAACTCCGCAATAACAATAACGCGGCAGCGACTGGTCGTTACGAGGTTCAAATAACATGGCGGATTCATATGGCCTGATGTTCAAGTCTGTCGATGACGATCGAATTATTCTCGATTCTGAATTCTCCAGGCTGGTCGTTCTTTACAAAGGCCGGTACGTGGGCACCGAGGAGAACGGAAACTCCTCGTCTACTTACTTCCCATCACCAATTACAACTCAAGAGCAGCCCCTTGTTTTTATCAGGCCCGACAGTGCCGCAGGCATTATTGGGATGAGCAACCTTGAAATATTTGGCTCGCCGGGAAACTGGACCGGGTTTCGTGTGCGCATCTTCAACAAGTACACGATCAAGCCGGTGGGGCGCTGGTTTGTTGCGACCTTCGTTGCTCAGGCTCTTGCGACTTATGGCGCCCGCCTGCGGGATGCAAACCGCAATGTCATTTTTGACTCCGGGACCCCGTCTGCTCTGTTTGTCCGGTCTAGCAACAACTGGACGTACGCGGGCAGTGGCTCAACCGGACAGGGGGTATCAATCACCTACTTCAACTCCCAGTTCAACATGGCTGAAGACGAATACATGCTTATAAACAACTTGACCATGAGGTCGGTGACCATCGCCTCCGGCACTGCGAGTCGTCAAATTGCGGCTATGTGGAACTACCCGAGCAGAATTCTTACTCTCGGCATGATCTCCACTCAAAACGCCATTGTCGCCGGCCTTACCGTGATGGTCGGAAGAATCGTTCAGTAACACCGCCGCGCCTCCAACACTTAATTAACTAGCGCTCGCCTGATTCGTTGGCGGGTTTAATGCTTTCTGGAGATAAACATGCCCTGGTATCGAGCCGGCACAGTTTCTGTAACTTTGAACTCAAACGCGGTCATTGGCACCGGTACGGCTTTCCTGGCAAATAGCCGGGTAGGGGATGCGTTCCTTGGGCCTGATGGTGGCTGGTACGAAATCACCAACATCGCGAGCAATACCGCGCTTTCCATCACGCCAAACTATAGAAGCGCCACCAACGCCGCCGGCGTTTATGCGCTGACACCAGTGCAGGGGTATACCAAGGATCTGGCCGACCAAGCCCGGGCCATGATTCAGCAATGGGGCGCAACACTTGCCGGCCTGGGTTCGGTGTCCACGGAAAACATCGTGCCCGTGGCGAAAGGCGGTACCGGGGGCAGTACACAGGCCGCAGCACGCAACAGCCTCGGCTTGGGCTCTTCCGCAGTTGCTGCGCTGCTTGGCTCTGTGTCGCAGGCCGGCGGTGTGCCGACAGGCGCCGTGTTTGAGTCCGGGTCGAACGCAAACGGCACCTACGTGAAGTTTGCCGACGGCACGATGATCTGCCAGCGCCTGGTGACAACCCTCGTTGATATGACGGCCAACCAGCTGAAGGACTTCGGCAACATGACCATTGCTGCTCAGTTCGCAAGTTCGGCGTTCTCAGTAGTTGCGACCGGCATTCCAACATCGTCGTTTGATACTTACGGGTTTACGACCTCCTACTCGGTGAACTCCAACACAGTCAGGATCGTTTACAGGAACGGCGCAACAGCGCAGACGATCGGCACCACACAAATTCTATGCATCGGACGGTGGTTCTAATGAAGATCAAGTTGTCACCCTATGCCCCGATTGACCCGAGCGAAGCGCTGACGATTGTGCGGCGCGCGGACGTACTGACCATCAACGGCGAGCGCTTCGATTTCAGCGCAATGCCAGAAGGCGCCACGCTCCCAGCTGAGGCGGTGAAGTGCGATGCCCTGGCCAGCGATGTGACGCGCATCAACGGGCAATTGTTCCTGACCCTGATGTTCCCGTGCGGCCCAGAGGCATCTGTCTCGGCACGGTTCCCTTCGGACATCATCGACCCGCCTGACGGAAAAGTGAGCCTGCCAGCATGAGCAATATCGACTTCAGCAAGATGATCACCGCCGAACAGCGCCAGACCGATCAGTTGCAAGCGGACCTCGACACGGCGCTGTCATTGCGCCGTTCGGCCTACCTGTCCGAATCCGACCCACTGCGCTTGGAGGCTGACTACGACGCCCTGAGCCAGGGGCGCGAACCGGATTACGCCGCCTGGCTGGCGTCCGTGGCTGCAATCAAGGCCCGGTACCCGCTGCCCGCCGCTATCGATCCTGTCGTGGGCTGATCCCCAAATGAACACCAATACCCGCCGTTGAGCGGGCTTTTTATTGCCTGGAGAAAAGCAATGGCACGACTTTCTGAATCGCTCGCTGGCGGCCGCAACGCGCTGGCCTTCCTCGATATGCTCGCCTGGTCCGAGGGCACCAGCACATCACCGGCAACAGTCATGGATGGTTACGACGTGATCGTCACTGGTGCCGATCGTAAGCCCGAGATCTTCAAGGACTTCACCGATCACCCGTTCGCCAAGGGTCGCGCGTCAAAGGTCATCAACAGCAAGGGGCTGACTTCCAATGCTTCCGGCCGGTACCAGCAGATGCTGAAGGACTGGCCGCACTACAAAGCGCTGCTCCAGCTGCCTGACTTCAGCCCGATCAGCCAGGATCTTCTGGCGCTGCAGCACATCCGGGAGTGCCGGGCTTTGCCCGACGTGGTTGCCGGTCGGATCGAAACGGCTATCGCGAAGTGCCGGAATATCTGGGCCAGCCTGCCCGGGGCCGGATACGGGCAGCGCGAACACCGCCTGGAGGATCTGCTGAAGCAGTACCGCCTGGCTGGCGGTGTGCTGGCATGAGCGGCACAGGATTCACCAGGCTGTCGAGGGTATTGGCCAAGGCCAGGGAGGGTGATCTTTTCTTCGAGTGCCCGGGCTGCGACATGGTCCACGGTATTTCCACTGGAGTTGGCCCAGGCCCTCGCTGGGGCTACAACGGCAACGCCGATGCCCCCACGTTCACGCCGTCGGTGCTGGTCCGATATAACTGGTCGGACGGCCCAAGGATTTGCCATTCGTTCGTGACCGACGGGCGCATTCAGTTCCTTGGTGACTGCACGCATAAATTGGCGGGGCAGACGGTTGATCTGCCCGACTGGGAGGATGAGTTATGACGCCGGTGCAGAAGCTGGCCGGCCTGGCGGTGCTGATCCTCCTGGCCATGGCCGCGAGTTTCGGAGCTGCCTGGAAGGTGCAGGACTGGCGCCTGGGCAAGGTAGTGGCAGAGCAGGGCGCCCAGTTTCAGACGGACCTTGCCGCGATCGGCAATGCCGCCGCAGCCCAGGCCCGTGCCGAGCAGGACAAGCGCCTGGCCACCGAGCAGCAACTGGCCGCCTCCGACCAACAACACACCAAGGAATTATCCGATGCCCAGCGCAACCAGGCTTTGCTGCGTGACCGTCTTGCTACTGCTGATGTGCGGCTGTCAGTCCTTCTCGACGCCACGGATTCAGCCAGTGGCTGCAACATGCCTGCCGCCCCCGGCGCCGTCGGCATGGTTCATGCGGCCCGTCGAGCCCAACTTGACCCAGCGCATGCTCAACGAATTATCGGCATCACCGATGCCGGCGACCAAGGATTGATCGCGCTACGGGCGTGCCAAGCGTATGTCAGGGAGGTGTCTCGGTAATTTAAGTTTTTTTTGAAAGTTGCCATAATTTTCCGAGTCAACGTACTTAAGGTGAGACTGAAGCATTATCTATTTTCTGCTTGATCGATTTTAAAATTACGTCAACAGAGTGTGCCTCAGTAGTTCTTCCATCACTTTTTTCTATAATTGATTTTGAACGCTCAGTATCGCCATAAAATTTGTAGATGGCAGCTAAGAATACTTCAGCGTCACCAAATGGTGTCGCTTCATAAGACTTTTCCGCAAACGAAATAATCGTGGCTTTTACTTTTTGTGGCTCTTGGCGGATCAGGAGGTCAGAGGCTTTAAGTCTATAAATAGTAGATACTAAATTTTTATCCTCAAAAACATGGAGGTCTGGTTTTTTTTCCTCGGTAAGTTCATTGCTTATCTTGTCTAAGAGTTTATCCATGATACGTAATGCTTTATCGTGCTCTCCTTTAAAATAGATTGTCATGGCCCCAAGAAAAATATAGGGGGTGCTGTTTTCCTTATAGCATTTTTGAAATAAGTTAGCGTATTGTGCTCCTTCTTCTTTGTTATCGCTTATTGATGCTATGCCTAGCATTGAGCTGTATATGGAGCATAGTTTTCCAATGTCGGTTATGGTTTTTTCTTCTCTTAGTAGTATTGTCTTTGCCTCTTTAAACTTACCCTGTTCTATTAGTTTTTTTGCGTCATACATGTCGAGATTTTCATCAGCAAAAGATGTGCTGGAGTTCGCAAAAACAAAACCACCTATAAGTAAGGCTAAAAGGCCTGATAGATGTTTTTTTGGCTTTGAGGTCGTTTTAATAATTAGCTTACTAGGATATGAGTTGCACATTGCTACGTCTCCACTTCAGGGTCGCTGCCCCTAATCATTTGCACACTATCGCCATAGGCAATCGAAAACCCGAACTCCCTGACCTTCGGGGTTTCTATCCCCACCCCATCCCTCAATAAAAGCGGGTATGGCGGGAAGATATCATGAAAGGTTATGTTGCCTGCTCGAGCCTAATCCCGTTACCTGGATTACATGAAGAAAATTCCCGTGATGGTGAATTCAGGGTTTTGTCAACATAGCTTCATGGCGTTTTGATCAACCTGCCAACTTGGCTGCGCCATATTCCAAACTAGACGTTGGTTGGTTGGATTAGCTCCGGCCCCTTGCTCCTAACGTTGCCCACGGCCGTATCGACCTTGAACCATTCAAAGGCCTCGGCCGGCTCGCCCTGGTGCAGCACCATCTGCTCGGCGCGCTCTTTGGGCGTGGCCGGGTCCAGCCATTCCCTGGCCAGGTCCGGCGTCAGCACCACGGGCCGTCGGTCGTGGATGTCCACCATTCCGCCGGCGCTGTCGGCAGTGATGATCACGAAGCCATCATGCTCGCCCGGGCCTTCATCGCTATCGGGCAGTTGGCCAATGGCGGCGCACAGCACGGGCGCGCCATCCCGCCTGCGGATCAGGTAGGGCTGCTTCTTCGGCCCGCCTTCGTCCACCCACTCAAACCAGTTATCTATGGGCGTGATTGCCCGGTGCGGCCAAATCGCCCGGAAGAACGGGCCGTGGGCCACCTTCTCGACGCGGGCGTTGATCGGCGCGGCCCTATCCTTAGCCCAGTGCGGTCGCCATCCCCAGCGCACCAGGTCGGCATGCAGCAGGTAGCCCTGCAGGTGAAGCAAGGCGACTTGGGTTGTCGGGGCGACGTTGTAGCGCTCCAGCGGTAATTCACCGACGGAGTTCGCCAAGGCATTGGGCATGCTGAGTGCTGCAACAAAGTCGTGGATGCCGCTGTACTGGGAAAGTCTTCCGCACATAGCTGTCTCCGCTCGTCGGCCCCAATGAACAGCCGGGACCAGGCCAATCTCTACACTGTAGACACTGGCCCCAGGTATTCGTCATGGCGATCAACATCGAACAGATCAGCGCAATGGAGGCATGGTTTGCGCTGCGCAACGATCCGGACTTCATCGCGGCCGCTCCGGAAGATCGATACGAATCGCGCCTGGTACTGGCTGACGACATGAAAGAGCGCGGCGTGATCGACAGTGGAGAGTGGTGCGAGCTGGTTGAAGAGGCGGTCGCCGCGTACGGCGAGGAGTTAGGCTGAGGTTTCTTTTAGTCTCTTAAGTTCAGCCAGCAGCCGCTGGTTCTCCCTGAGAAGGTAATCGCGCTGCTCGGCAACGAGCTTCATGCCGAGAATGGCAGGCTCCGAGCATCGTTCTTTCAGCCCACTGATTTCAACCAGGGCTATCTTGAGCGTTTTCTCTACCTTCGCTTTGCCGGTGGCCAGCGCGTCATTCATCTGCACCAGGCCGGATATGTTCGCCCGCGCCTTGCGCAGCTGCACCTGCAGCTCGGAAACCTCATCTTCGATCATCGAGCAGTGGTGCTTGTACATTTCCAAGGGCGTAGGGCATCCAAGCCACTCGCAGGTGTCTTCATTGATATTCATGATGTGGGGGGGTCCGAATGCTGTATGTGCATACAGTAGTCGAGGCGTGAGAATGCCGGAGGTGTTGGCCGACGAAATGCAGGCTTACCCGACGATCAGTCAGGGGCCATGAGGACGGCCAGGGTCAGTTTGATGAACTCTTCGTTCTCGTCGATGGTGTGTAGGGCGCCGCGCACGTTTTCGGCCACATCGGCGGAACCGCGCTGCTCGACCCAGTTCGATAGCTCCATGATCGAGGCTTCGAGCGCAAGCTGGTTTTCGTAGAGCTTGGAGAGCAGGGAAGGGAGCAGGTCTGAGTTTGGCATCGGCGTTCCTCTGGTGGAGTGAACAGTTTAGCAGTCGGTGTTATTTAGGTAGTTTGTGTTAGGTCGGCAGGACGCCGGGGAGGGTGCGTGACTTTTGCGTGACTCTCTCACGCACTTGTAAGCTCTTGTGGGCATTCGATTGCAGCGAGCGCCAGTAAAAACAGCCATTTCACAAGGGCTTACGGTGTTACTGCGTGCATGGGGTGCTAGGGGTCGAGTGTTCGAATCACTCCGTCCCGACCATATTTTTCAGTAATTGAGCCGAACTGTCGCCAGTCCGGCTTTTTTGCGTCCCGGGATTATGCCGCGACTCACCAACTCCCCATAAACCAGAACCGTGCCAGCTTGACCTGGGTTCTCATGGCTGACCGGCCCGTATTGCAATCGCTTTCCCGTTCTTCAGCAGAGCGAGACGGCGGCTTTTTGATAGCGGGCTTCAGGCCATCCTGATAGGTGGATTCAAATTCCGGGCTCGCCTCTGAAAGCAGCTGAATGGATTTTGCATAATCATCCTCAAGATCCTGAGGCAGTGTTCCGCACGCCGCTTTGGTGTTTTTGTATAGCTGTCCCCACATGTACCCCGACTTGTCTGGCGTATTGAGTTCTGTAAAGCTGTCCGCAGTTGCAGACAGGCTGAAGACGCCAAGCACGATTGCGGTCGTCAAGCTTTTTTCGAGCATCCTGGTATGGCCTTCCATGGGTTGAAGGTCAGCTTTATACAACGCCTCTCACGGTGGCGTCCTTTTTTCAGTGATCAACGCTGATGCACGATGGCTGAGGCTACGCCGTAAGCTCAACCATCGATGGTTCATAAAGGCCTGCTAGTAGCGCATTTCCACCGCCACATAAGCCCCAATCCCATCCCCCGGATACAACGACGCCGTATCCTGCCCCTTCGCGTCATACAACGGCTGCACCGCCGTCACGTATTTCTGATTGGTCAGGTTCTTCAAATCCAGTGACACCTTCCAGTCCTTACTCGGCGTTTCATACCCCACGTTCGCCCCGAAGATCGTGTAGGAGGGCGCGTAGAAGCTGTTGGCATAGTCCACCGCTGTACGCGAGGCCGACTGCACATTCACTCCGGTATAGAAGCCTGCCGGATGCTGATACTGCACTTCGCCCTGGTAGATATGTTTCGGAATCCCCGGCAATTGGTTGTCGCCGAAGGTTGGGTCGTGCCGGTAGTAGAAGTCGTTATAGGTATACACCTGGCGCAAGGTGATCTTTTCACCCGAGGTGTTTTCCCATAGGCGCGTATTCAACCCGGCCTCGATCCCTTGGTGGATCGTCGGTGTGGCGTTGAACGCGCCGGTCACCGCCGCAGCGCTGGACGTCGCCGGAATGATCTGCACGTTGAGTAATTCGTTTTGCACCCACGAACGGTACAGCGCCAGGCTGCCGTCGAAGATGCCTGATGAGCCCTTGATCCCGACTTCCACGGTGTTGGCTTTCTGTTCCACCAGTGGCCGTACATACGGCGAAGTCGGCCCGGAGCCGGAGTATTCCCACGACGCCGGTGGGTCGACGGAGCGGCTGACGTTGGCGAACACTTGCAGTTGTGGGTTGAACTCGTAGCGCACACCGACTCGTGGAGCAAGGCTCCAGTTGTCGTAGGTCACGTCGCTCGGGTAAGTGGTCGTATTGGCGACCAGCGACTCCTTGACGTCGGCATGGCGGCGCACGTTGATCGCCGAGACGCCGCTGGTCAGCCATAGGCCGTCGACCAGTTCGAGGTCGTTGCCCAGGGAGAACACGTGGTCGAACGAGGAGCTGTAGTCGACGAACTTGCGCGTCTGTTTGTTGGCGAAGGTGGAGTCGACCTGGCCCTTGAGGTGTTCGGTGGAGGTGAAGGCCAGGCTGGAGCGGCTTTCGTGGCCGAACAGCGTGTCGCGGCGGTCGTAGTTGATCACGGCGCTCAGGTCATGCCAGTCCCAGTAGCTGGGGTTGCTTGGGCTGTTCGGGCTGTTGTTGTGAGCGTACTGATAGTAGACGAAACCCACCGATAGGGTGGCGTCGTCGTCGAAGGTGTAGGTGGTTTTGCTGCCGGCCCATACGCTGCCGGGTCGGCGGCTGCCGGCGCCGCTGCTTTCGGCGGTGGCGCTGGCGCGGTCGGAGTGATGCTTGACCGCGTCCAGGGTGGTGGCGCTTGGGTCGTTGTGGAACTCGTCGCGGTAACGCAGCATCACCCGGGTTTCGAGTTGCGGGCTGAAGCGGTAGCCAAAGTTGGCCACCACGCCCTGGCTTTTCGACAGGCTGTAGTCGCGGTAGCCATCACTGCGGTAGTTGTCGGCATTGAGATAGTAATCAAAAGCACCCTCGACGCCGCCGACACTCAGGCTTTGTTTGTTGTAGCCGTAGCTCCCTGTTTCCGCGCGCACCCGCAGGCCGGGCGCGGTGTAGCCGGTCTGGTTGACGAAGTTGATGGCGCCGCCAAGGCTCAACGCGCCGTACTGGAAGGCGTTGGCGCCGCGCAGGATTTCGGTGTAGTTCACCCCCGAGCCGTTGAGGAATTCGTAGGGTGTGCCGCCTGGGCCGGTGATCGGCAGGCCGTCGAACAGGAACTTGATGCCCTCGCGGAAATACCCCGGCGAGGTGTTGGCGCCCGATCCACGGATGGAAATCTTGGCCGCGTCATTACCGCCGGTAGACTGCACAAACACGCCCGGCTGATAGGCGAGAGTGTCCTGCAAGGTAGCGGTCCGCCCCTTGGCCACCTGTTCACTGTCCACCACGCTGGTGCCCCCTGGCACTTCGGACAACTGACTCTTCGCCGCCTCAACGGGCGTGATTTTTTGTGCCTCTACCGTGACTGTTTTCAGCCGCGTCCCGGTGGATGGCGCGACTTCGTCATCGGCTTGTACGCCGGCGGAAAATACCACGGCTGAACCCAGTCCCAGCATCGCCAGCCAAGTTGCTTGCCGCACGGCAAGTGTCAACTTTTGCAACTCTCCCCGAAAGATTTGATCCATTAAGCGTGTTCCTTGTGAATAGATAAATGAGCCCCAGCTTTCTATTCGAATAGTCATGCCTGTTTCGCTCTTAGCAGTTTCTGTGCCAACGCTATTTATCAAGAGTTACGGTGGCTTAGTGAGGTCGAAGTGTTCTGCGCGGTACTTTGTTTTGAACCACTGTTTGATTCTAAACAGCCAACTTAGTGGCTCGGTTTTGCTACAACTGTCGCGAACCAGACAGTTGATAAGCAGTGTGTAAGGCTGCCAACAATTCAAGGCTGTCTATCGGGTATAACGATATAAGTGTTTGGTTGTATGGCCTTTGTTTGTAAGGGTTTTTGGCTTGTTTTGTCGTCGGGATCGCATTTTTTGAAGACTGGCATGCTCGCTGCATTACACCCTGTAGTTGCAAACTTTCGGTGTTTATAGAGTTTCTCTAAGGAAGCGTAATTGACAACCATCCTGAAACTTTCGGCGGTTATTTCACTGTGCCTGGCGATCACTGCCTGTTCGCCGGCTGCGGCACCCAAACATGAAACTTCGGCGGCCGACGGCATCGTCACCAATGGTGTGGTGACTTATTCTGAGGCGGACTTTCATGAGTTGTCATCGGGGCGTCGCGGGGGAACTTTGCGTGTTTCAGCCGCTTCCGACGCCGGCAGTTTCGATGTTCACGCACTGTCCAACGGCAACATCCAGTGGATGGGCCGAATTCTCTTCGATTGCCTGGTGTACCAGGACGAGCAGGGCAATATCAGCCCCTGGCTTGCCCGCTCCTGGGACATCTCCGAAGACGGCAAGACCTACACCTTTCACCTGCGCGACGACGTGACCTTCAGCGACGGCGAAAAATTCAACGCCCAGGCGCTGCAAACCAACCTGGAACACATGCGCGATCCGGCGACCAAGTCCCCGCTGGCAGCGGCGTATATCGCGCCGTATCTGGACGGCAAGGTCATCGGCGACTTCACCTTCGAAGCCCATTTGCGCGAACCCTACACGCCATTTCTCGACGTGCTGGCGCAGTCCTGGTTGAGCATGATTTCGCCCAAGCAGATCCGTGAAGCGCCCAAGACCATCGCCGAACACCCCATCGGCAGCGGTCCCTTCATCTTGCAGAGCTATACCCGTGACCAGGGCGCGGTGTTCATCAAGCGCCCCGGCTACCACTGGGCACCGCCGGTGACGCGCCATAAGGGGGAGGCGTACCTGGACCGTATCGAGTTGAGCTATGTCCCCGAAGCCATGATTCGCTTCACGGCACTTGAGTCCGGCCAGTCGGATTTCGCCATCGACGCGCCGGCCCAGAATGCTGCCGCGATTCGCGCCAGCCCCGACCTGGTGATGCGCAGCCGGATTCGCAAAGGCAACCCGAGCCGCAGCATGGTGTTCAACGTCGAGCAGCCACCCTTTGATGATGTGCGGGTACGCCGTGCGGTGGCCAAGGCTATAGACAGCGAAGGGTTGGCATGGATTTCCGGCTTCGGCGAATACATCGCCAAAGCCGACTTCCTGGCGGCGAACACGCGGTTTTATCAACCCAACAAAGAGGCGTTGGCCTACGACGTCAAGGCGGCCAATGCCTTGCTTGACGATGCCGGCTGGACCGGGCGCGATGCCGGGGGCTATCGCACTAAAGGCGGGGAGCGCCTGAAGGCGACCCTGTTGACCTTTAGTAACCCGGCCTTTCCCCCCAGTGTCTCGGTGGCTATCCAGGCCGACCTGAAAAAAATCGGCTTCGAAATGCCCATCGAGCTACTGCCGCTGACGCGCGTAATCGAAAGGCGCTACGCCGGGCAATTCCAGGCACTGGCGGACGGTTACTGGCACACCAACACACCCGATGGCCTGTTCGTGCTCTATCACAGCGACTCCATCAGTACCGACAAAAGAATCGGCCAGAACGTCGGGCATTTTCGCGACGCCGAGCTGGATCGAGTACTCAGCGCTGCGCGTCGGTCCCGCGATCCGGTCGAGTTGCAGGCGCTCTACGGTGAAGCGCAAAAGCGCCTGGCCGAGACCGTGCCCTCGGTGCCCTCCCTGGAGGCCCAAGTACTCAGCGCCTATGGTCGCCAAGTGCAGGGCGTGATTTTTGATACCTCCCACAACGTGCCATTTTTCACCAGCGTCTGGCTGGACCGGGGGCAACCATGAGCCTGTTCAAATCCATTGGCTGGCGCCTGCTGGCAGGTGTTGGTGTGCTGTGGGGCGCGGCGACGCTGACCTTTCTGGCTGTCAACTTCAGCGGCGGTGACACTGCCCTGGCAGTCCTTGGTGGCCCCGGAGCGCTGCCTACGCCGGAGTTGTTGGCCAGGGTGCGCGCTGAATATGGCCTGGACCAACCGCTGATTGTGCAATACGGCCATTATCTGATGCGCCTGGCCCATGGCGACCTGGGCGAGTCCTACCGTCTGCGCATCCCGGTGCAACAGGCGATTGCCGAGCAGATCGGCTCAACCATTCAGCTGTCTCTGAGCGCTGCGTTGCTCGCAGTGGTGCTGGCACTGGTCTGCGCGATCCTCACCGCCAACCGTTCGCGCTGGGTTCGCTCAGCCGTCTCAGGCACCGAGCTGGTGCTGTCTTCCGCGCCTTCGTTCGTGATCGGCATGCTGCTGTTGCTGGTGTTCTCGTTTCACTGGCACTGGCTACCGCCGTCCGGTTCCGTGGGCTGGCGCTCGTTGATTCTGCCTACCGTGTCGCTGGCATTGCCGGTAGCGGCGGTGCTGACCCAGCTGTTGCGTCAGTCCCTGGAAGACACCCTGGAGCAACCCTTTATCGCCATGGCCCGAGCACGCGGCTTGTCTGAAACCGCCGTGCGCCTGCGCCATGCCTTGCGCCACGCGCTGGTGCCGTTGGTAACCCTGGCCGGCTTTGTGTTCGCCAGCCTGCTGGGCGGCGCGGTGGTGGTGGAATTGCTGTTTGCACGCCAGGGCATCGGGCGCTTGATGCTCGACGCCACCAGCAACAAGGACGTGCCGATGGTGCTGGGTGTGACCCTGCTCGCGGCCACGGTGTACGTGCTGGTGAACCTGGCCGTCGATTTGATCAACCGCTGGATTGACCCCCGGGCCAATCCAGCGTGAGTGCCTTTGAAGAAGGAAAAACCATGAGTGCTTCGATCTCCACTGAAGTGAGTTATGCCGACTTGCACCAGCGTTTCGCTGACGTATTTGCCCGGATAGCCGACACCGCCGTCGCCCGTGAACAGCAGCGCGAGCTGGCGCATGACGCGGTGGCATGGCTGCGCGAGGCCGGCTTTGGAGCCCTGCGCGTGCCGCAGGCCTTGGGTGGCCTGGGTGCGAGCCTGCCGCAGTTGTTCCGCCTGTTGATCGAGCTGGGCGAGGCCGACTCAAACCTGCCACAGATCGTGCGCGCGCATTTCGGTTTCGTCGAAGGCCGGCTTTCCAGCCGCGACAGCGCTTCCCAGGACTACTGGTTCGCCAAAGTCGTCGCCGGCGAACTGTGGGGTGCCGCGATGGCCGAGCGCACCGACACCACCCGTAACTCGGTAACTCTCAGCGCAGTCGACTCCGGCTGGCAACTGGATGGCGAGAAGTACTACTGCACCGGCACGCTGTACGCCAACTGGATCGCCGCCGTCGCGCTGGATGGCGAGGATTTTGTCAGCCTCGCGGTACGTACCGATGCACCGGGTGTCACCGTCGAGGACGACTGGGACGGCTTCGGCCAACGCCTCACCGGCAGCGGCACCACGCGCTTCAAGGCGGTCGACGTACCGGCGCAGCACATCGTGCGGCGCTTCAAGAAAGACGAGCTGCGCGCCGAGTCCTACCTGAGTGCGTTCTACCAGCTGTTCCACCTGGCGACCCTCGCCGGTATCGCCAACGCGGTGCTGCGCGACGCCACCGAATTCGTCAAGGGTCGCACCCGTGCGTTTGGCGTACCGGGGCAATCCAGTCCCAAGGACGATCCGCTGGTACAGCGGGTGATCGGCCGGCTGTCGAGCCTGGCCTATGCCGCCCGCACTCAGGTGCTGGCCGTCGCCGAGGTGCTGCAGCAAGCGCACGAAGCGGAGCAGGGCGGCTACGCCAACGAACAGCATTACACCGAGGCCGAGATTCGCGCCTTCCAGGCGCAACAGATCGTGCTGGAACAGGTGCTGGAAGCCACCACGTTGCTGTTCGAAGTCGGCGGCGCCTCTGCCACCAGCGAGTCGCGGCGCTTCGACCGGCATTGGCGCAACGCGCGAACCCTGGCCTCCCACAACCCGGCGATTTTTCGCGAGCGGGCCCTGGGCAATTACTACCTCAACGACGTCACCCCGAATGCCGCCTGGCGCAGCCTGCAAGCCGCCGACGCCGAGCAGCAGGCCGCCCGCGACGAAGCGAGCGCGGTATGAGCCTTCAACCCTTGAACACAAAAGGATCATCCATGCGTTACCGCCAACTGGGCAGCAGCGACATTCAGGTCAGCGTGCTGGGCCTGGGCACTATGACCTGGGGCCACCAGAACACTGAACACGACGCCCATCAGCAGATTGACCTGGCGCTGGCTGAGGGCATCAATTTTATCGACACCGCCGAGATGTATCCCACACCAACCAAGGCTGAAACCTGGCGCACCACCGAGCGCTATATCGGCAGTTGGCTGGCGGCCAGTGGTCGACGTGACGAGGTGATCCTGGCGAGCAAAATCGCCGGCCCGGCACGAGACCCCAACAGCCAGCAGCACATCCGCGATGGCCTCAGCCACCACGACCGGCGCAACATTGTCGAGGCGCTGGACGGCAGCCTCAAACGCCTGAACACCGACTACCTGGACCTCTACCAACTGCACTGGCCCGACCGCACCACCAACATCTTCGGCCAGCGCGAATACCCGTATCAGGCCGACACCCAGGGCGTCGCCATCGAGGAAACCCTGGCGGTGCTTGCCGATCAGGTCAAGGCCGGCAAGGTACGGCACATCGGGGTTTCCAACGAAACCCCGTGGGGCGTGGCGCAATTTCTCAAGCAAAGCGAGCGCCTCGGTCTGCCGCGAATTGCCAGCGTACAAAACCCCTACAGCTTGCTTAATCGCCTGTACGAGGGCGGCCTCTCGGAGTTCACTCACCGCGAAGGCGTCGGCCTGCTGGCGTACTCGCCGCTGGCCTTCGGCGCGCTCACCGGCAAGTACCTGGGCGGTGCACGCCCCGAGGGTTCGCGGCTGTCGGCGGTGTACCGCACCTTCAATCGCTATGACAGCGCTTCGGCCCAGGACGCCATCAGCAGCTACGTGGACATTGCCCGGCAGCATGGCTGGACCCCGGCCCAGCTGGCGCTGGCGTTCATCATCGACAAACCCTTCGTCACCAGCGCGCTCACCGGGCAAACCAGCCTGGCGCAATTGCGCGACAACCTCGGCGCGTTGGACCTGACCTTGAGCGACGAGATCAAGGCGCAGGTGCAGGCCATCCACCAGCGCATTCCCAACCCCGCGCCCTAGAACCAGGAGCCTGGCATGACGCAAACCATTCAAACGTTGAGCGCCCATCGTGCGCCGGGTCTTGCCGGGCTGACCCAGCTGCGGCCGGGCCTGTTGCTCGCCGGGGTGTTTGTTGCGCTGCTGCTGTTGGCCGCTATTGTTCCGCAATGGCTGGCCCCATATGACCCGCTGGATGCTTCGGCGCGCATGGCCTTTGAGGCACCCAGCAACGTGCATTGGCTGGGCACCGATGAGAATGGGCGGGACGTACTCAGCCGGTTGCTCTATGGCGTGCGCTCGTCGCTGTTTATGGGGCTTGCGGCCACCGCGCTGGGACTGGCCTGGGGCACCTTGCTGGGGTTGATCGCCGGCCTTGGACCGCGCTGGCTGGATGGCGCCTTGATGCGCGGGATCGACGTGCTGCTGTCGTTTCCCGACCTGTTGCTGGCGCTGGTGATCATCACGTTTTTCGGCCAGGGCACGGCCAACCTGATTCTCGCGATAGGCATCGCTGGCGTACCGCGTTATGCGCGACTGGTGCGGGCACAAACGCTGAATGTGCGCAACGCAGGTTACGTCGAGTCCGCCGTTACCCTCGGCCAATCGCACCTGGCAGTGGTGCTGCGGCACATCCTGCCAAATGCATTCAAGCCGGTGCTGATCCTCGCCACCATCGGCATCGGCGGTGCGATCACCGCCGGCGCCGCCTTGAGCTTCCTCGGTTTTGGCGCACCGCCACCTGCGCCGGAGTGGGGGGCGATGATGTCCATCGGGCGCAGCTTCCTGGCTAACGCGCCGTGGCTGGTCGCCTGGCCTGCTCTGATCATCACGCTAACCGTTGTTTCCATCAGTGCCATCGGCCGCGAACTGTTGCGCCGCAGCGAAGGAAAGCCCCTATGACGATGAACATCCATACCCTCGGCCCGCTGGTCGACATTCGCGACCTGACGGTACGTTTTGGCCAGGCCGAGCCGGTGTTGCACGGCGTCAGTCTGCAATTGCACCGCGGTGAATGCCTGGCGCTTGTCGGGGAGTCTGGCTCGGGCAAAAGCGTCACCGCCCGCACCCTGGCCGGCCTCACCGGCAAGGACGCCTGTGTCCAGGCCGCCAAGTTGGCGTTCCAGGGTATCGACCTTCGCCAGCTCAATGAGCGGGCCTGGCGGCAACTGCGGGGCGCGAGCATTGGTTTTGTGATGCAGGACGCACTCGGCGCACTGGACCCGCTGCGCCGCGTCGGTGCCGAAATCGAGGAACCGTTGCACCTGCACACCGCATTGGGGCTGGAAGCGCGCCGCCTGCGAGTGCTGGAGCTGCTGCGGGATGTGGGCGTGCCGGAGCCGGAGCTGCGTGCCAGCCAATACCCGTGGCAACTCTCCGGTGGTTTGCGCCAGCGTGCGCTGATCGCCTCGGCCATTGCCTGCAATCCACGGCTGATCATTGCCGATGAGCCGACGACTGCACTGGACGCCACGGTGCAGGCCCAAGTCATTGCGCTGCTGGAAAGCCTGCGTGGTGAAGACAATGCACTGCTGATGGTCAGCCATGACCTGTCCGTGGTTTCGCGCCTGGCCGACCGTGTGGCGGTGATGCGCCATGGGGTGATTGTGGAGGAGGGCAGCACCGAACAGGTCTTGCAAGACCCGCGTCATCCATATACCCAACTGCTGCTGCGGGCGGCCAAGGCTGTGCACTTCCAGCCCCCGCGCCGGTTGCTTGCGGTGGTTGAAGCCGAGCCTGAACCACAGGGTGAAGTCCTGCTGGAAGCACGGGAACTGTGCAAGACCTTTGTCGGCCCCGACGGCAAAACCCGCACGGTGCTGAACCAGGTATCGTTGCAACTGCGGCGTGGCGAGACGCTGGGCGTGGTGGGCGAATCGGGTTGCGGCAAGACCACCTTGACCCGCCTGATACTCGGCCTGGAAACCGCCGATGCCGGCGAGGTATGGATCAAGAACCAGCGCTGGTCCGACCTCGGTGCTAAACAAAAACGCGAGGCCCGGCGTGCGGTCCAGGTGGTGTTCCAGGACCCGCTCAACTCCTTCGACCCGCGCTACACCGTGCAGCGTGTGCTGTACGAAGCGCTGGTAGTGGCCGGTGTACCGCGCCATGCCCGGCGCACCCGTGCTCTGGAACTGCTGGAACTGGTACGCCTCGATGCCAGCGCATTATCGCGCCGCCCCATCGAACTCTCCGGCGGCCAGCGCCAGCGCATCGCGATAGCCCGGGCGTTGGCTTGCGAGCCGCAAATCCTTATCTGCGATGAGCCGGTATCGGCGCTGGATGTGTCGGTACAGGCACAGATACTGGAGCTGCTCGATGACCTCAAGCGCCGCCTCGGCCTGGCCTGCCTGTTCATCTCCCATGATCTTGGCGTAATCAACCACGTCAGCGAGCGCGTGCTGGTGATGAAGGCCGGCGAAGTGGTGGAGTCCGGCTCGGTACGCGCGGTGTTCGACCGCCCGGCCCATGCCTATACCCGCGCGCTGATCGACGCGATCCCGACCCTTGAAACCGACTACACGCCAATCCCGTTCTACCTGAACGTCGCGATCTGACGTGTTGGAAAAAGTACCTACGAAAGGAGTGCTCCTGGTGCCCAAGCAACTGCACGTGAATTTGTTTGAGATGAACTGCGTCAGCCACATCGTCCATGGTTTATGGGTACACCCGGACAACAACCGGCACCGCTTCAACGACCTGGACTACTGGACCGAGCTTGCGCAATTGCTGGAATACGGCACCTTCGACGGGGTGTTCCTGGCCGACGTGATCGGCACCTACGACCGCTTTCGCGACGGCCCCGAAACCTCGCTGCGTGAAGGCATGCAGATCCCCAGCAACGACCCGCTGCTGGTGATTCCGGCGATGGCCGGGGTAACCAGGAATCTTGGTTTTGGTGCGACCTTTTCCACCACCTACGAGCCGCCTTTCGCCTTTGCGCGGCGCATAAGTACCCTCGATCACCTGACCAAGGGCCGGGTGGGCTGGAACATCGTCACCTCGTACCTGCCGAATGCCGCGCGCAACTTTGGGCACGACACTGAGGTGGTTCACGATCACCGCTACGAGATCGCCGACGAATATCTCGACGTGCTGTACAAGCTCTGGGAGGGCTCGTGGGACGACGACGCGGTGATCGTCGACCGTGAGCGGCGGATCTACACCGACCCGGATAAGGTGCGCTACATCAACCATGTCGGTGAGCACTTCAAGGTTGCCGGGCCGCACTTGTGCCAGCCCTCGCGGCAGCGTACGCCGGTGCTGTTCCAGGCCACGGGTTCACCGGCGGGTATCGAGTTTGCCGGGCGGCACGCTGAGGTGGTGTTTACGGGCGGTAACGATGCGCCGGCGGTGCGGGCGAATATCCAGGCGATGCGGCAGAAGGCGGTTGAGCATGATCGCGATCCGGCGGGTTTGAAGTTTATCGTGATGGCTGGGGTGATCGTCGGGCGTACCGATGAGGAGGTCAGTGCCAAGCTTGATAGCTACCGCAAGCTGGTGAGTGTCGAGGCGTCGCTGGCGCATGGGCAGTCGGCGATCGACTTGACGGCGTATCCGCGCGATACCTTGATCAGTGATCTGGTCAGCCGTCAGGTCAAGGGGTGGGAGAGTTTGAGTCGGTACAAGCTGGACTCCACGGTGGGCGCGGTATTGGCGCAACTGGGCGGTTTTAATCGAGAGCGGTTTTTTGTGGCGGGTACGCCGACGGTGGTGGCGGACGCCATTGAGAAGTGGCTGGATGAGGATGGGATCGACGGGATCAATTTGCGGCAGTACCTGTCGTTTGAAACGGCGCGGGATTTCATTGAGTTGGTGGTGCCGGAGTTGCGTCGTCGTGGGCGGTTTCGTGAGCGGTATAACGAAGGCGAGACGTTGCGGGAGCGGTTGTTCGGGGCTGGGCAGGCGCGGTTGCCGCATGATCATTTTGGCGCGCGTTATCGGGATCCGGCGGCGTTACTTCAGCCGGCGTTGCCGTTGCGGTTTTCGTCGTGAGTGGAGGGCTGCAGGAACCCCTGCATTTCAGACCGGCGCGGGTAGAAGACGCGCCGCAGTTGGCGCTCATTCATTTGCAGACGTGGCAGGCGGCCTATCGGGAGATTCTGTCCGAGCGTTTTCTTGCTGACCTGAACAACGGCGTGTCCCAGCGCACGGTCTTTCTGGCCCAGGCCATAGCCGACGGCACATTGTCGGTGTGGGTGGTGGAGCTGGAGGGGGAGTTGGTGGCGTGGGCGTCCTTTGGCAGCAGTCGGGATGTGGATGCGTCGTCGGCCACTGGAGAGTTGCGTGCGCTCAATCTGTTACCCGGAATTTGGGGGCAGGGGATTGGCACGCAGCTTTGGGGGCGGGTTCGGGAGCAGTTGGTTGAGGCTGGGTATGCCAGTGCGACCGTTTGGGTGGTGCAGGGGAATCGGCGTGCCTTGGGTTTCTACCGGGCGCTTGGGTTTGTGACTGAGCCACATACTGAAAAGACGGTGGTGGAACATGATGAGCCGTTGCCGTTGGTGCGTTATCGGGTGCCTTTGGTGATTTCTGTGGGGTGAGGGTTGAGTACCCCCGCTGATGGGGCAGCTCTGCTTTTCTGTGTGAGCTGGCTTGCCTGCGATGCCGACACCTCGGTTTTTCAGGTACACCGAGGCGATGCCATCGCAGCGATGCGACGGCCCGACACGCCAGCTCCCACATTTGACCGTGCCCGCTCTGGCTCTGGCTCTGGCTCTGGCTCTGGCTTTTGATTTTGCCTTTGCTTCACACCGCTCAAGCCGGCCCGGTAGGCGGCCGTTACCTGAATAACGGATATGGACTCCCGCCAAAAATCCCCCCCAAGGCCTGGCTGTTGGCTGACCAACACTTCCCACACACATTGTCGTTTTCCGCAATCGCCTGAACCCCCAACCCCCCCTGTTTACAGGCCAGAAAACCCGGCATGCCTTGTGCAATGACCCAATCCCCGGACTTCAGGCCTCACTCATCATGCTAGAACCCGCCAATTACCCGCGACGATCCAGCCCGCTGCTCCTTATCGGCACCGCCACACTCTGTGGCCTGCTCCTGGGCTGCGGCCAAAGCGGCTCGACCGTCACCCGCAGTGACCAACCGGTAAAAGGCGGCACGCTGGTCTACGCCACCGACCGCGAACCCACCTGCCTCGACCCCCACGTGGCCGGCGACATGCCCCAGGTGTTCGTCGCCCAGCAGTACCTGGACTCCCTGGTCTCGATGGACGCCGACGGCCGCATCGGCCCCTGGCTCGCCAAGACCTGGGAAGTGTCCCCGGACGGCCTGACCTACACCTTCCACCTGCGCACCGACGTGCACTTCACCGACGGCACCCCGTTCAACGCCGCAGCCGTCAAGGCCAACCTCGACCACATGGCCAACCCCAAGACCCAGTCCAGCACCGCAGGCGGCTACATTCGCCAATACCGCAGCACCGACGTGCTCGACGAATACACCGCCGTGGTCCACCTGGCCACACCTTACGCCGCGTTTCTTGAAGTACTCGCCCAAGGCTTCCTGGGAATCGAGTCCCCCACGGCGCTACTGCGCTCGCGCGACGTAAACTGCGAAAGCCCGGTGGGCAGCGGCCCGTTCAAGGTCGTACGTTGGGACCGCCAGAGCCAGGTCGAACTGGTGCGCAACCCAGATTACAACTGGGCACCACCGACCGCCAAACACCAGGGCCCGGCGTGGCTGGACCGGATTGTCTGGAAGTTCATCCAGGAGCCTTCGGTGCGCTTCGCCTCGTTGCAGGCCGGCGAGGTCGATGTGATTGAAGCGTTGCCGCCCGAATCCCACGAGGCCGCCCGGCGTAATCCGGACCTGACCCTGGTGGTCGCCCAACGCCCCGGCAACCCCACCAACGGCACGCTGAACATCACCCGTGCGCCGTTCGATGACCTGCGGGTGCGCGAAGCCTTTGTGCGCAGTGCCGACATCGAGGGTGCGTTGAAGAGTGTGTACTTCAACGAATTCCCCCGCGCCGGCGGCCCGTTGAGCCCGGCCACGCGCTTCTACAGCCCGGAGTTCGAGCATGCCCAGGACTATGAGCCGGCCCGCGCCGCGCAGTTGCTGGATCAAGCCGGCTGGACCCAACGCGACAGCGAGGGCTACCGCACCAAGGACGGCAAGCGCCTGCAAGTCCACGTGGTGATGGGCAACCGCACACCACCCTCGGAATACACCCTGTGGGAGCAGGTACAAGCCACCACCCGGCAGGCCGGCTTCGAGCTGATCGTCGACCAAATGAGTGACGTGCAGGCCACCAAACGCCAGGCTGATTGGGATTACGACATCCGTCTCGGCTACTGGAACACCAACACCGCCGACGTGCTGCGGATCATCTTCGGCAGTGAGTTCATTCGCCCGGCAGGCGTGGGGGGTTACCACCAGAACACCGCAGGCTTCAGTGACCCGGCCTTCGACACGCTGATCCAGCAGGCCCTCACCACCCAGGACAGCGAGCAGCGCCGGGCCCTGTATTACCAGGCGCAGAAGATCGCTTCCAGCCAGTACCTGCAACTGACCACCTACCCGCAAAGCACGCGGCTGGGTATCTACAAGACCACCCAGGGCGTGCGGCTGGAGCCGTCGCTGGCGGTGACCTATCTCTATGACGCATGGGTGAACAAATGAGCAGCACATCACTTGCCAACCCCCGGCGCGAGCGCCTGGCCCGGCTCGGCAAACGGGCGCTGTGGCGCCTTGCCGGCGGCGTGCTGGTGCTCTGGGCGGTGGCCACGCTGACCTTCTTTGCCTTGCGCCTGATGCCCGGTGATCCGGTGCAGGCGATCCTTGGCGGCCCGAGCGGTAACCCCACCCCCGAGACCATTGCCGAGGCCACCCGCGAGTACGGTTTGGACAAGCCACTGGCGGTGCAATACGCGTTGTACCTGGGGCGCCTGGTGCAGGGGGACTTGGGGGTTTCCTATTCCCAGCATCTGCCGGTGACTCGAGTGCTTGCCGAGCAATCCTGGCCGACCCTGGAGCTGACCCTGGCCTCTCTCGCACTGGCCTGGATTCTGGTGCTGGCGCTGACAGTGCTGACCGCCGGGCGCCGCCGCTGGGTGGCCAGCCTGGCCTCGCTGGCCGAAACCCTGGCCGCTGCGTTGCCGCACTTCTGGCTGGGGATTTTGCTGCTGGCGGTGTTTGCATTCGGCCTGCGGCTGTTCCCGCCGGCGGGCAGCGACGGCTGGCGCACGTTGGTGCTGCCGTCGTTCGCCCTGGCGATTCCGCTGGCCGGGTTTATCGCCCAGGTCACCCGCGAATCCCTCGATCTGACCCTCGACCAACCCTTCATCCTGACCGCCCGAACCCGTGGCCTGAGTGATTTCAACGTGCGCTTCAAACATGCGTTGCGCCACGCCGTACTGCCGGGCATTTCGCTGTCGGGCTGGGCCATCGGCGCGCTGATCAGCGGCGCGGTGGTAATCGAAGTGATTTTTTCCCGCAAGGGCCTCGGCCGCCAGTTGTACCAGGCGGTGCAGGCACAGGACCTGCCGCTGACCATCGGCATCAGCCTGGTGGTTGCCGCCGGCTACGTGCTCGCCAACATAGTGGTCGACCTGCTGTACCTGTGGGTCGACCCTCGCCAACAGGAGCTTCCAGCATGAGCGGCCTGACCCTGGAAACACCGCTGCCCGCGCTACGGATTCAGCGCACCCCCCGCACGCTGCGGCCTGGCCCGCTGCTGGCGATTACCTTTCTGCTGCTGGTGATTGTCGCGGCGCTGGTGCCGCAGCTGTTCGCCTACAGCGACCCGCTGGCCATCGTGCCTCGCGATGCGTTTCATTCGCCCAGTTGGGCCCACTGGTTCGGCACCGATCAGTCGGGGCGAGATATCTTTTCACGGGTGATCTACGGCACCCGTCAGTCGCTGTTTATCGGCCTGGCAGCCACCGCGATTGCCATGAGTATCGCCATCGTGCTCGGCCTGTTGGGCGGGCTTGGCGGCACGCGGCTGGACCGGGGCGTGGGCTGGCTGCTGGAAGTGCTGTTTGCGTTCCCGAGCCTGATCCTGGCACTGCTGTTCGTGGCGATCTTCGGCAGCGGCATCGGCCCGCTGATTGTCGCCACCGGGCTTGGCAGTGCACCCGGTTACGCGCGCATGGTCCGAGGCCAGGTGCTGGCGGTACGCAACGCGGGCTACATCGAGGCGGCCCGCGCCCTTGGGCATCCGCCGTCGCGCATCATCCTGCGCCAATTGCTGCCGAACGCCATGCGCCCCTTGATCGTGACACTGACCATGGGCGTGGGCCAGGCGATTGTCTGGGCTTCGGCCTTGAGTTTTCTCGGCCTTGGCGCCCGCCCGCCCGCGCCGGAGTGGGGGACCATGTTGTCCATGGGCCGCGACTTTATCGCCAACGCCTGGTGGCTCACTTTCTTCCCGGGCCTGTTCATCGTACTCACCACCCTGTCGACCACGGTCACGGGCCGTTACCTGCAACAACGCCTGGAGGGCCGTCTTTCATGAGCGACCAGAAACGCTTGATCGTCGAAGGGCTGTCCATCGAGTTTGCCGGGCAGTCGGTGGTGCGCAATTTGTCGTTTACCCTGGAACCGGGCAAGACCCTGGCGCTGGTGGGCGAGTCCGGCTCCGGTAAAAGCGTCACCGCCCGCAGCCTGATTGGCCTCGCCGGCGCGGGCGCCAAGGTCACCGCGCGCACCTTGAGCTATGCCGGTGTGGATCTGCTCAGGCTGTCCGAGCGCGGTTGGCGCCGTTTGCGTGGCAACGGCATTGGCTTCGTCTTGCAGGACGCATTGGTGTCACTCGACCCGTTGCGGCCAGTGGGCAAGGAAATTCTTGAGGTGCTTGAGACGCATCGCTGGGGCGACCGTCGCAGCCGTGGCCAACGCGTGATCGAACTGCTGGACCTGGTGGGCGTACCCGAACCCCACCTGCGAGCGCGCCAGCGTCCCGATCAACTCTCTGGCGGCCTGCGCCAGCGTGCACTGATTGCCAGTGCACTGGCATTGAACCCGGGCCTGGTGATTGCCGATGAACCCACCACCGCGCTGGATGCCACGGTGCAGGCGCAGATCCTGCACGTGTTGCAGCAGATCAAGGCCCGTGGCGATTCGCTGCTGATCATCAGCCATGACCTGGCAGTGGTCGCGCAATTGGCGGATGAGGTGCTGGTGCTGCGCCATGGTGAAGTGGTGGAACAGGGCCCGATGGACCAGGTGCTGCTCAATCCACGCCACGCCTACACACGCTCGCTGCTGGATGCGGTGCCCGCCGAGCATGCCCGTGGCACACGTCTGTCGCCGGAACGCAGCACCACTGCTGCGCAACCTCGGCCGGGCCCGGATTCGCCGGTGTTGCTGCGGGCATCGGGCCTGGGCAAACGTTATATCGGGCCCGATCAACAGTCGCGCCAGGTGGTGGACGACGTCAGCTTCGAACTGCGTGCCGGCCGTACCCTGGGCATCGTCGGTGAGTCCGGCTCGGGCAAGACCACCGTGGCGCGCATCGCCCTCGGGCTGCTGCAACCGGATGCCGGCGAGGTGCGTTTTCTCAACCAGCCATGGGCGGCGGCCGGGCCTGGGCGGGTGGAGGAGAAGACTCGACGTTTGCACCGCCGCGACATCAGCGTGATCTACCAGGACCCGCTGAGTTCGTTCGACCCGCGCTGGACCGTCGGGCAGATCCTCAGTGATGCGCTGGACGTTGCCGGGATCGCCGCCGAGCAACAGCCACAACGGGTGACGCAGTTACTCGACCAGGTACGCCTGGCGCCGCAGGTGGCCGAGCGCCGGCCGCTGCAACTGTCGGGCGGGCAACGCCAGCGTGTGGCGATTGCCCGGGCGATTGCCAGTAATCCCAAAGTGATTATCTGTGACGAGCCGGTGTCGGCGCTGGACGTGTCGGTGCAGGCCCAGGTCCTGGATCTGCTGGCCGACCTGCAAGCCTCGCTGGGGCTGGCGTACCTGTTTATCTCCCACGACCTGGGGGTTATCCGTCACGTCAGCGACGAGGTGTTGGTAATGCGTCACGGCCAGGTGGTGGAAAGCGCCAGCGTTGAAGCGCTGTTCGAATCGCCCCAACACGAATACACCCGGCGCTTGCTGGGCGCAGTGCCGCGCCTGCCTGGCAGCGGTACGCAACTGGTGGTGCCGGCCCTGGAACCGGAAAACCCCGGCTGGCTGTTTGATGAATCGCGCCTGTGGAAAATCGCCATCTAGACCTGAATCAAGGAAGTGCCATGAGCAAGTTGTCTGCTGTACCCACACCGTCGATTGTGACGGTGGCTGAATTGAATGCCCGCGCCGACCGCATCCTGCCGCAGATTGCCGCCGGCGCTGCGCAACGCGAGCGCGACCGGCAACTGCCGTACGAGGCCGTGGCGCAGGTGGCCCAGGCCGGGCTGTTTACCGTGCGGATTCCCAAGCGTTTTGGCGGCGCCGGCGGTTCGGTCAAGGACGCGATAGCCTTGCTGATTCGCATCGCCTCGGCCGACTCCAACGTGGCCCAGGCCCTGCGCCCCGGTTTCGGGTTTATCGAAGGCCTGTTGGCCTCCCGTGCAGAGGGCGCGCAGGAGGAGCGTGAGCGTTGGTTCGAGCGTTATCTGCAAGGCGCCGTGATTGGCAATGCCGGCTGGGAAGTCGGCGGTGCCAACGGTTCGATCAGCGCGCGCATCGTGGCCGACGGTGAACACTTTCGGGCTTCGGGCAGCAAGTACTACAGCACCGGTTCGTTGTATGCCGATTGGGTCAGCGCCGTGGCCCTGGACGAGAATGACCAGCCCGTCTCCTTCATCTTGCCGCGCGACCGCCAGGGCCTGGAGCTGCTGGATGATTTCGACGCCATGGGCCAGCGCCTGACCGCCAGCGGCACCACCCATTTGCATGATGTGCAGGTGTTGGCCAGCGAGATCCGCACGCGCACCGTCGAGGAAGGCAAGCGCACGATTGTCACGCCGTTCCTGCAAGTGTTCCTCGCGGCGGTGCAGGCCGGTATTGCGCGTAATGCGCTGAATGATGCGGTGATTTTTGCGAAGGAACATGCGCGGCCGATCAAGCACAGCAGCGCCACGCGCTCGGTGGATGACCCGTATGTGGAACTGAGTGTGGGCGACGTTTCGGCCCGGGCCTTTACCGCCGAAGCGGTGGTGCTGCACGCGGCCGACTCCATCGACCGCGCCTGGGCTGCGGATCTTGATTCGGTGGCCGTGGACCAGGCGGCAGTGGATGTGGCCCAAGCGCAATACATCGCGGCGGAATCGGCACTCAAGGCCGCCGAGTTGGTGTTCGACGTGGGTGGCGCTTCCACCACTGGCCGTGCCCACAACCTGGACCGGCACTGGCGCAACGCGCGCACCGTGGCCAACCACAACCCCCGGCACTGGAAAGCCGCGGCCGTGGGCGCCTGGCAACTCAAGGGCACGCCGCCACCGACATCGGGGCTGTTTTGAACACAGCCCTCGACCGTAATGTTTCACAGGCTCTGGGCGAGGTGGCCGGCGGTCATTCTCGCCGGGTGCCGATGATCATCGGCTGTGCGCTGTTCATGGAGCTGATCGACGCCACGGCGGTGCTGACGGCGCTGCCGCAGATGGCGCGGGACTTTGGCGAACCCAGTGTACGCATGAACCTGGTGGTGTCGCTGTACCTGCTGGCGGTGGCGCTGTTCGTGCCGGTCAGCGGCTGGGCGGCCGACCGTTTTGGGCCGCGTCGGGTATTTATCAGCGCGATCGTGCTGTTCACCCTGGCGTCGGTGGCGTGTGCCTGTTCGGGTTCGCTGCTGCAATTGTCCCTGGCGCGGTTGGCCCAGGGTGCATCGGGGGCAATGATGGTGCCGGTGGGGCAGGTGATTTTGCTGCGCTGGTCGGCGCGGGAAAACCTGCTGCGCGCCATGTCCTACCTGACGGTGGCGGCGCTGGTGGGACCATTGCTGGGGCCGCCGTTGGGCGGGCTGCTGGTGACGGTGTTGTCATGGCACTGGATCTTCCTGATCAACCTGCCGATCGGCGTGCTCGGGGTGATCCTGGTGTTGCGCTACATCCCGGATTACTCCGGGGTGCCCGGCCAGCCATTGGATATTCCCGGTCTGTTGCTCAGTGGTGTGGCGCTGGGCGGGCTGGTGTTCGGTTTCGAGGTGCTGGGCCACGGCCTGTTGCCGCGCCAATGGGCGTTGCTGCTGATTGGCGGTGGGCTGTCGAGTGCCTGGCTGTATGTTCTGCATGCCCGGCGCACGGCGCACCCGTTGATCGATTTTTCACTGCTGAAAATCCCGACGTTTGCGGTGAGTTTCTGGGGCGGCAACCTGATGCGCATCGGCAGTGCGTCACAGCCGTTTTTGCTGGTGCTGCTATTTCAGCTGTGCTTCGGGCTTAACCCGCTGCAGGCCGGGCTGCTGAGCGTGGCCGGTGGTGTGGGCGCGTTCCTGATGAAGATGCTGGCGGTACGGATCGTCAGCCGCTTCGGCTTTCGGCGTACCTTGATCAGCAATGCCGTGCTCACCGGCCTGACCATCCTGGCGTGCAGCCTGTTCGAGGTGTCCACGCCGTACTGGATCGTGGTGCTGGTGCTGTTTGGCAGCGGGATCATTCGCTCGCTGCAATTCAGCACGCTGGGGGCGTTGACCTACGCCGACGTGCCGCCGGAGCAATCCAGCCGGGCCAGCAGCCTGTCGGCGATGACCATTCAGTTGACGCTGAGTTTGTCGGTGGGCATCGCGGCGGCGTTGCTCGGCTTGATCATGGCCGTACGCGGGCATGCCACGGTCGAGCAGAGCGATATCGCCTGGATCATGGCGGGTGCCGGGTTGTTGTGTGCGTTGTCGGGGTTGGTCTACCGTAGGTTGTCGCCGCAGGCAGGCTCGGCGATCTATGCAAGACGCGCAGAGGATATCGGATGATTCGTACGGCACGTATCGAGGACGCGGGTGACATCGCCTGGGTGCATATCCGCAGTTGGCAACAGGCTTACCATGAGCTGATGCCGGCGGGCTACCTGGCTTCGCTGGAGGCGACACAGCCCAGGCGCGAAGCCTTTTGGCGGCAGTCGCTTGAACAGGGAAGCGAAGCGGTGTTTGTCGCGCTGGTGGAGGAGCGTGTGGTGGGCTGGATTGTCGTGAGCCCGAGCCGTGACGAGGATGCTGATCCCGACGACACTGGCGAAGTGCAAGCGTTGCATGTGCTTGCCGAGCATTGGGGAACCGGAGTGGGCAGGGCGCTGTGGCTCAAAGGCCTGGAACATCTCGCCAGCCAGGGCCTGGAGACGGCGACGTTGTGGGTGCTTGCCGGAAACCGGCGGGCCATACGTTTTTACCAAAACGCCGGATGGGTAGCACAGGCCGAATCAAGCCGCACCCTCACGCGTGGCGGTCGTGAGCTGGAAGAAGTTCGCTACCAATCCCGAACGTAACACTGAACCTGTGGCGAGGGAGCTTGCTGTGGAGAGGGAGCTGCTGTGGCGATGGAGCTTGCTGTGGCGAGGGAGCTTGCTGTGGAGAGGGAGCTTGCTGTGGCGAGGGAGCTTGCTCCCGCTGGAGTGCGAAGCGCTCCCAGGATTTTGGGGCCGCTGCGCAGCCCAGCGGGAGCAAGCTCCCTCGCCACAGCAAGCTCCCTCGCCACAGCAGCTCCCTGCCACAGCAGCTTCCTCGCCACAGCAGCGTCCTGCCACAAGTGATCGGTTGTCTGTTCCATTTGCTGACCATCAGGCACCAACGGTGCCATTTTTTGCCTGAAAGCTGCGCGGCCACAGGCGTCATTCAGGAATGTCATTGGCCATGAGCTCGTCTTTCTCATTGTTTCGCACCTGGAATGTCCAGCACTTGCCGTCGACCCCGGCAGCCTTTGTGCGACATTTCATTGGTCATTTCAAAGGCTGGTACCTGGCCATTTTGCTGCTGCAGATTGCCGCCGTGGTGTGCTCGATTCTGATTCCCTGGGGCTTGGGCCAAATCACCCGTACGGTCAGCAACGGGCTGGAGGCAGAGCGTGCGTTTGAGGTGCTGCGCTGGCCCTTGACCCTGTTCGCCGTGCTGTTGGTGTGCGAGGTGGTGTTCACCCGCGCGGCGGCGGGCTGCCATATCCATGTGTTGCCGTTGCAGCGGCGCACGGTGACTCATGTGGTATTCGCCTACCTGCAACAGCACTCCCACCGTTTTATCAGCAATGAGTTTGCCGGCGCGCTGGCGCACCGGGTGTCCGAAGTGACCCTTGGGGTGAACCAGACGTTGAGCATCCTGCTGTTCGACCTGATCCCGCTGCTGGTAACGCTGAGCCTGGCCACGGCGTTGCTGTGGACGGCATCACCGCTGTTGGCCTTGTTCATGGCCGGCTGGTCCGTGGTGTTTATCGGCATCTGTTACCTGCTTGCGCGGCGCAGTCATCCCCTTGCGCAGCAGTATTCGGCAGCGCGCAGCACCAGTACCGGCAAGGTCGTGGACGCCGTGTCCAACCTGGCCAATATCCGCCTGTTTGCCCGGCATGCGTTCGAGCACAGTTACCTGGGCACCTTCCTCGACAAGGAGGTGACTGCGGCCTATCGCTCCCTCGGCTACATGGAGCGCATCCGCTGGTTCCAGACCAGCTGTGGCGTGGTGCTCAAGCTGGGCCTGTTGCTGCTTGCCCTCTACCTGTGGCGCAGTCACCGCATCGACATCGCCGCGTTTGTGATGTCCACCAGCCTGTCGCTGTTGATCATCAGCGACGTGGGCAACCTGTCGCGGCGCTTTCTCGAGTTCTTCGAGGCCACCGGCAATATCGCCAACGGCGTGCGTACCCTGATTCGTCCTCATGAAGTCATCGACCAGCCCGGTGCGAAGGCACTGCTGGTCAAGCGCGGGGATATCGAATTTCGCGACGTAGGCTTCAGCTACGGCGCCGGCCGGCCGATTTTCGAGCAGCTGAATATCGTCATCCCCGCCGGCCAGAAAGTCGGCCTGGTGGGCGCTTCGGGTTCCGGCAAGTCGACACTGTTGAGCCTGCTGCTGCGCCTCTACGACGTACAACAAGGCCAGGTGCTGGTGGACGGCAAGGACGTACGCGACGTTACCCAGCATTCGCTGCACCAGCAGATCGGCCTGATTCCCCAGGAGCCCGGCCTGTTCCACCGCAGCATTCGCGAAAACATCCATTACGGCCGCCTGGACGCCTCGATGGACGAAGTCGCCGAGGCCATTCACCGCGCCGGCGCCAGTGAGTTTATCGACAGCATGGAACACGGCTACGAGTCGCTGGTAGGTGAGCGTGGGGTCAAGTTGTCCGGTGGCCAGCGCCAGCGTATTGCGATCGCCCGGGTGTTGCTGAAAAACGCGCCGATTTTGGTGATGGATGAAGCCACTTCCAGCCTGGACTCGATCACCGAGCGCTTTATCCAGGACAAGCTCGACGAAATCATGGAGAACAAGACCGTGCTGGTGGTGGCGCACCGGCTGTCCACCGTGGCCCATCTGGACCGGATCCTGGTGTTCGACAATGGCCGGGTGATCGAGGACGGCAGCCATGAACAGCTGCTGCGCCAGGGCGGGCAATATGCGCGGTTGTGGAGTCGCCAGTTCAGCGATGCGCTGGATGAAGCGGCGCTGTGATCACGCGGCGCATCGGGTACGCCGCGTGTTGAGGTTCAGATCGACAGGTGTAGCACCCGATCATCCTTGGCACTGGCCAAAGGTCGTCGTTTGTTGACCTTCAGCTCACCGAGGTTGATCAGCAGGGTACGGGTCACGTTGCGACTCAGCCCCAGCAACTCGGCGGTGTGCACCTGGTTTTGGTGGCACAGCCGGTAGGCGGCGGTCAGCAGGCTGCGCTCGACCTGTTCATGGAGGTTGTCGATCTGCTCTTCGAACAGGCGCTGGAAGGCCTGGTCGAGCAAGTCATGGGCGGTGGTGCTGTCTTCCTGGCGTTCGATGCGCAGGTTGGACATGCGCAAGTCGTCGGCCTGGATCACGCCATCGCGGCAGATCAGCAAGGTGTGGTGGATGACGTTTTCCAGCTCGCGGATATTCCCCGGCCAACTGTAGGTGGCCAGCCGTTGCTCGGCTTCCTTGCTCAAGATGACCTCGCCATACCCCAGGCGGCGGGTGTAGGTGTCGATGAAATACTGCACCAACGGCAGGATATCGCCGGGGCGATCCCGCAGTGGGCTGAGTTCGAGGTTGACCACGTTCAGGCGGTAGAACAGGTCCTCGCGAAAATGCCCGGCATTGATAGCTTTTTCCAGCTGCACGTTGGTCGCCGCCAGCACCCGCACATTGATCGGAATGCTTTTGCGCGACCCCAGGCGCACCACTTCGCGCTCCTGTAGTACCCGCAGCAGCTTGACCTGGATCGACATCGGCAAGTCGCCGATTTCATCCAGGAACAGCGTGCCGCCGTTGGCTTCTTCAAACCAGCCGGCCTTGGCGCTGAGGGCGCCGGTGAACGCGCCTTTCTCGTGGCCGAACAGTTCGGCTTCCACCAGCGATTCGGAGAACGCGCCGCAATTCACCGCCACGAAGGGTTGCGTCTTGCGGCCACTGAGGTTGTGGATATGGCGCGCCACCAGCTCCTTGCCGGTGCCGGTGTCGCCAATGATCAGCACGCTGGCTTCGCTCGGCGCCACTTGTTCTACATGCCTGAGCAGGGCCTTGGACCTGGGGTCTTCGAATACCTGAGCGGTGGCGCGGATGGAGGTGGCGAGGGCGGGCGAGGGAGGTAAGGTCAGCAGTTGCATGGCGATCCCTATCAATAAAAGTTCGACCCGATAGTGTTCGGATTAATGTGTTTCAAGCGCCGTTAATAGAGCAAGAGACGTACCACGTAACGAGAGGCGGATAACCTGGGTTTTTTGATGCCTGTCTAAGAGCGGCGCGTGTCAAAAGTGCATAGTTTGTTGAACAGGTGTTTGGCGTTGCACAGTTCTAGCGGGGGGCGCGCGCGTTATGCCGTTATCGCTTAACTATATAATTAATAGTGCTTTTTCGCGCGTGTTGGAAAATGAACAGGCCCGCAGCAAAGTGTTGAACACGGGGCGGATAACGAAGTCGACGGGCCTTCATTTATTGAAGTTTTGACGTGGCACGAACTCTGCAAAGTTGAAACCAGAGCGCGACTATACGAATAGATGCTCCCACTCAATAGAGAACCCAGGAGTATTTAATTCATGCGGCAACTGTTTGAACCACGCGCTCGTTTTTTTGAGTCATTGGCCACTGCTTCCAGCCTTGGCGTGCTATTGATGCTGGTACAGGGCACGGCTTTTGCCGCCGAGGCCGACCCTACCCTGGCTACGGTGGTGGTCACCGGCGCGCAAGCCAGCGAAGCGCAAAAGGCCGAAAAACAGCTGGCCAGGGTGCCCGGCAAAACCGCAGTGATCGACAACCGCAAAATCGAGCAGGGCCGGGCGGCGAATGCCGAGGATGTGCTGGCGTTGCAGCCGGGGGTATTCGCCCAGGCCACCAGCGGTTCGGGCGCCAACAAGATTTCGATCCGTGGTTCGGGCCTCAATACCTTCTACCAAGGCTACGTGCTGGGGATCAAATTCCTCTACGACGGCCTGCCCTTGACCGGCCCGGGCGGCACCCAGGAAGACATGCTGGACATGGCCTCGGTGGACCACACCGAGGTGCTCTACGGCGCCAATGCCTTCCGCTATTCGGCCTTGTCATTGGGCGGCGCGATCAACTTCGTGAGCAAGACCGGCCGCACCGACCCCGGCAATTACGCACGCTTTGAAGCCGGTAGCTTCGGCTATCGCAAGCAGCAACTGAGCACCGGTGGCGTGGACGGTGACAACGACTACTACGTCAGCATCCAGCACAACGAGCGAGACGGTTACCAGGACAACACGCCGAACAAGGGCCAAGGCATCGTCGCCAACTTCGGCCACGTGTTCAGCCCGCAACTGGAGACGCGCTTCTACATTCGCTACAAGGAAGAAACCCTGAGCCAGGGCAATACCCTGACCAAATACCAACTCAAGCACGACCCCACGAGCAACCTCGTGCCCATCGGGCGCAAGAAGGACGGCTCGACCCTGCTGGGCAGCACCACCACCTATACCTTCGACGATAATGCCAAGCTCGAAGTCGGCCTGGGCTACAACGATTACCCGCTGGACAACGGCTGGCGCTACTCGCCAACCCCCCAGGAATGGCGCTCCCAGGACGTCAACCTGACCCTGCGCTACCTGCGCACCGCCGACACCTTCTTTGGCCTGCGCAGTGACAGCAGTGTGACGTTCAGCAATACCCTGGCGTACCTGGCCGACGTGAAGTCCCACAGCAAGGCCACCGGCATCACCCAGCAGAAAACCAACTACACCGGTTCACGCGACACGGTGTTTTCCCTCGGCAACGAACTGCAACTGAACGACCGAACGTGGCTGTCCACCGGGCTGTCGCTGATTGATATCAAGCGCAAGGCGCAGATCGAATACAGCACCAGCACCAATACCAGTGCATTCCCCAGTGGGGTTGAGTACGACGAGACCGACCTCGCCCCGCGGATCGGCTTGCGCTACCAGTTGACCCCGGAGTTCGAAGTGTTCGGCAACGTCAGCCGCTCGGTGGACCCACCGGTTACCTGGCAGTTGGGTAGCACCGGCACCCCTTACATTCGCGATGTGCGGCCACAAAAAGCCAACACCGTGGAGTTTGGTATTCGCGGCGGCCACGGCATTTTCGACGGCAGCCTGACGGTCTATCGCTCGTGGGTGCAGAAAGAGCTGTTGTCGGTGGTGGTGCGCCAGGCAACCGCTACCCAGGACCAGTTAGTCGCCACCTCCAATGGCAGCGCGACGATTCACCAGGGCATCGAAGCGGGCTTGAATGCGCAGTTGTGGGACGGCGGCAATGGCGACACCGTGACCCTGCGCCAGGCTTACACCTTCAACGACTTCCACTACCGCAACGACTCGGTGTTTGGCGATAACCAATTGCCGGGCCTGCCACGCCAGGTCTACCAGGCCGAGCTGGAATATCGCCAGGGCAGCGGTTTCTACGCGCAGCTCAACGCCCGGGCGGCGTCCAGTTATTACGTGGATTTTGCCAACTCACTGAGTGCGCCGTCTTATACGTTATGGGGGGCCAAGGTGGGCTACGAGGCCCCGAGCAAGAAGTGGGAAGTGTTCGTCGACGCGCGCAACCTGACCAACAAACGCTACGCCACGGCCACCAACACCGCGTACGACGCCAAGGGCCAGGACTCGGCCAACTTCTATGTGGGGGATGCGTTCAACGTGACCACGGGGGTTGCGTTTCACTTCTGACAACTGTGGCAGCTGGCTTGCCTGCGATTGCATCACCTCGGTGTGACAGAAATACCGAGTTGCCTGCATCGCCGGCAAGCCAGCGCCTGCGTTGGTTTTTGTTGCTGCTGGAGATTCAGTTCTGCGGCCGCTGCTTGGTCGAATCCAGCTCGGCTTTTTTGCCGGTAGAGATCTCGGTGATCTGCGCCGACTTGGCGATCGCAAAGTCGAAGGTGTCCTGCATCTTGGCAATGGCATCGGTGGCCGTGCCGTTCAGCCCACCGTTGGCTGCCCAATCGAAGTTCCACACCCCGGACAGGTTATCGGCACCGGCCACATCATGGGTTTCGATCGCGGTGAACACGTCGGGATGGCGCTCCATGTACTGGGCCGCAGCGCTCACATCGGCAGGAACCTTGCCCGAAGCATTGCTGGCCAGTTGTGAAAGCTCTTGCTTGGTAATGGCCGACTTGCCCGTTTGACGCATGTAATCGGCGACCACCTTGCTCGACTTGGCAATGTTCAACTTGTCGTCGAACACCGATGTTGAGGCTTTTTGAGTGGTCGGTCCGCCACCGGCGGGTGTTACGGTAGTAGACATCGGCGCTGCTCCCTCAATGGATTGGATGACATCGAGGCCGACGTTAGCATGGGCAATTGGCCATTTATCGCCGGCTTCACAACAATTCGCAGCGGCCGGAAAATTTCACAGCGTTTCACCCGCATCCAGCTTTTCCAGCAGCCTCTGGCCCCGCTCCCACAGCGCGTCCTGCTTGGCTTCAGGCATGCGGTCGAGATTTTTATACAGCAGGGTCATGCGCTGATTGCCCCGCAACAGGTCGCCGTGGCGCATCAGGAAGTGCCAGTAAAGCGCATTGAACGGGCAGGCATTCTCGGTGGTGCTTTCAGTGACTTTGTAGGCACAGCCGCGGCAATAGTCCGACATGCGCTTTATGTATTGGCCGCTCGCGCAATAAGGCTTGGAACCCAGGTAGCCACCGTCGGCGTGCATGACCATGCCCAATGTATTGGGCAGTTCAACCCAGTCGAACGCGTCCATGTAGATCGCCAGGTACCACTCGCATATCTGGCTGGGCACGATCCCGGCCAGCAAGGCGAAATTGCCGGTGACCATCAGCCGCTGGATATGATGGGCGTAGGCATGTTCAAGGCTTTGGCCGATCGCCTGGCGCATGCAGTTCATCTGCGTCTCGCCCGTCCAGTAAAACTCCGGCAGCGGGCGGGTGTTGCCGAATGCATTGCCCGCGGCGTAGTCCGGCATTTTCAGCCAATAGACACCGCGTACGTATTCACGCCAGCCAATCAGTTGGCGGATAAAACCTTCGGCGGCATTCAGCGCGATGCTGCCCGACCAATAGGCCGCTTCCACGTCGCTGCACAGCTGGCGCAGGTCCAGCAGGCCGATGTTCAGCGCCGCACTGATGCGGGCATGAAACAGGAAGGGCTCGTCGCTGGCCATGGCGTCCTGGTAGTCGCCGAACCCGGCCAGGCCGTACTCCAGGAAATAGTCCCACAGTGCCTGGGCGTCGGCGTGGGTCACCGGGTAATCGAAGGTGTCCAGGGCGCCGTAGTGGCTGCTGAAGTGTTTTGCCACCAGCACGAGCACGTCCTGGGTGATTGAATCCGAGCCAAAACGTAACGGGTAGGGCGCCTTGGTGCCCTTGGGCAGCGCCTTGCGGTTGTCTGCATCAAAGTTCCAGGCGCCCCCGACCGGCGTGCCGTCGCCGTTGAGCAACAGCCCGCTCTTGCGGCGCATCTCCCGGTAGAAGTACTCCATGCGCAGCTGTTTTTTGCCATTAGCCCAGCCGGTGAATTCGTCACGGCTGCACAGGAAGCGGCCGTCGGCGTGCCACTGGATCGGTAAACCGCTGTCCTTCAGCGATTGTTCCAGGCGCCAGTCGCCGCATTCGGTCAGGTGCAGTTCATGTGCTTGCATCAGCGATTGCCAGCGGCCTAATTCGCCGGGTACCGAACCGGTGTTTTGCGGGTCATCCAGGCTGACGTACTGCACCCGAACGCCACGCTCGCGCAACGCCTCGGCAAAATGGCGCATGGCGCTGAAGATCAGCGCGATTTTTTGCGGATGGTGGGGCACATGGCTCGCTTCCTCCATCACCTCGACCATCAAGACTGCATCAAGCGGGGTATCCAAGCCTTCCAATGAGGCCAGGTCAAACGACAACTGGTCGCCCAGCACCAGGCACAGGTTGCGAACGGCCGGCATCACCAGGGCGCCGCCAGGGAAAACGGCGTGCGCAGTGGCTCAACAGGCCCTTCACGCCGGCCGCACATTTCATCATGGACGCACTGATGCACCAGGGTGCAGGGGAATGCAGGGACCGACTGCAACACCTCACGCAGGTGATTGACGGAGCGAAAGTGCAGGGGCTTTGCCGCGGCGTCCAGCAGCGTGAACTGGCCGTGGTCCAGCCGCACGCGTGCCAGGTAGAAGCCGCCTTCCAGCGACAGCAACTCCATTTCACGTACATCGCCTTGGGTGGCCAGTTGGGTCAGGGCTTGCAGGTTCATGGTTCACTCCTTGCCTGGCAGGGTGGGTTCACTCGGCGCTTGCTGAAGACTGGCGACGGAAGAACAACGTCACCTGGCCCACCTCGACACCCAACTTGGACATGCTGGAACGATTGATCAACGTGTCCTCGTCCATCAGGTACATCCAGTCGTCGAGGCTCACTTCGTACACAGAGCCATCAACCGGCAGGTTCAGGACGTAGCGCCAGCGCAACGCATTGCCGGCCACTTCGCCCTTGGCCTCACCGACCACGTCGTCGGCGCGGCCGCGCCAGTGGCCCGGGCCGTCGGGGGTCAGGGTCCAGACACGTCGTTGGCGAGTGCCGTCGCTGTAGAGAAAGCGTTCGTCGAGAATCAGGTTCTCACCGTCGCGATGGCTGGCGATATTGACTTCGAAGCGCTTGGCGACTTCACCCGAGCGTTTTTCGAATATCCCCCAGGCCTTGACGGGCTTGCTGAAGAAACGCGCCAGGTCCAGTGGCGGTTGCTGGTCGGCGTAGTGTTTGACATCGACGCTGCCACAGCTGGCCAAACCAAGCACCAGGGCCAGCGAAACCAATAGACGGGTCATTGCGTTACTCCCGGAGAGGGCTTGATGTGACTGATACTTGTACAAAATAATAAATTTGTACAGGTATTTAGAGAGATGCGAGAGTGTTCCCGCCTGGCGGTCTGCCCATTTGGCCCCCGGGCCCGTCGCGGTTACTTTTGGCCGTCATGGTTGACGGGGCCTTTAGATCAAGCACACAGCAGCTCGAGTGGAAGAAGCCAGAGCCAACACCAAGCTGCTTTTCTGTAGGAGCTGGCTTGCCGGCGATGCAGACAACTCGGTGCATCAGCTACACCCAACTGATGCCATCGCCGGCAAGCCAGCGCCTACAGTGGGCCGTGCCCACGTTTCAAGTGTGGGGTATCGACCGAGCGCACCAGCACCCACACCCTGAACGCGACGATCAGTAGCGAATCATCACCGACTTGAGCTCTGTGTAGTCCTCGATAAAGGCTGCGCCAAATTCACGTCCCACCCCCGAAGACTTGTTGCCGCCAAACGGCACCGCCGGGTCGAGCATCGTGTGCATGTTCACCCACACCGTGCCCGCATTGATCGCCGGCACCATGCGCAGGGCCTTGCTCAAATCGTTGGTCCAGAGGCTGGCACTCAGGCCGTACGGGGTGTTGTTCATCAGTTCGAGCAGTTCTTCCTCGGTGTCGTAGGGGAAGAATGTGGCGATCGGGCCGAAGGTTTCTTCGTTGAGCAGGGTGTCGTTGATCGTGTTGGCGAGAATCACGGTGGGCTCTACATAGCAGCCCGGCCCGTCGATCAGCTTGCCGCCGTGGACGATCGTATTGTTTTCGGCACGGGCCTTGGCAAAGAACCATTCGAGTTTCTTTTGATGCTGGCGGTTGGTCACCGGGCCGAATTCGGTGCGCTCGTCCAGCGGCGAGCCGATGTTCAACCGGCCCAGGCGTTGCGCCAGCTTGTCCATGATCGGCTCGATCTGCGAGCGGTGGGCGAAGAAGCGTTCGGCGGCCGCGCAGATCTGGCCGGAGTGCAGGAAGCCGGCTTCGATGATGCCGTTGACCGCCTTGTCCAGGTCCACATCCCGCAGAAACCCGGCGCAGTTTTTGCCCCCCAGTTCCAGGGTTGCCCGGGTTAACCCGGCGCCCATGGCGCTGCGGCCCACGGCGATGCCGGTGGGCACCGAGCCGGTAAACGAGACCTTGTCGGTGCCCGGGTGCTCCACCAGGCCTTTACCCACATGCCCGCCGCCGGTCAACACGTTCAGCACGCCCGCCGGCAGGCCTGCCGCGATGGCCAGTTCGGCGATGCGCAGGATGGTCAGCGGGGTGAACTCGCTGGGCTTGATGATGATGCTGCACCCGGTCACCAGCGCCGAGGCGAGCTTCCAGATGGCGATCATGGTCGAGAAATTCCACGGCACGATGCCCACCACTACGCCCACCGGCTCGCGCAGGGTGAACGCGGTGTAGCGTTCGCCGGCGAAGGAGGGCAGTGACGGGGTGATGGTCTGGCCGCTGATCTTGGTGGCCCAGCCGGCGTAGTAGCGCAGGAAGTGCGCCGCCTGGTCCACTTCAAAGGCTCGGGAAATCTGGATGATCTTGCCCGACTGGCAGGTTTCGATCTGCGCCAGTTCTTCGCGGTGTTGCTCCAGCAGGTCAGCGAGTTTGAGCAGCACGTTGCCGCGCGTTGCCGGCGCCGCCTGGGACCACTGCCCGAAGCCCCGGCGGGACGATTCCACCGCCGTATCGATATCAGCCAAGTCAGCATCGGCAACCTGGGCGATCACCTCGCCGGTGGCCGGGTTGATCACCTCCAAAGTCTGGCTGGAATGGCTCTGGACGTAACCGCCGTCGATAAACAAGGCGTGGTTTCGACGGAGGAACGCCTGGACTTCAGGCAGCAGCGCAATATCGCTCATGGGGTTTTCCTGCTCGCAAAAGCCCGAGGTTAACCAGCATGGGCGGCCCAGGCTTGTCTGTGCCTGCCGGGCGGCATGTCTGTGGCTGCCAGGCCTGTGGAAAGTGCAATCTTGGCTGTGGAAGGTGCATTTGCCGGGGTTGTCCTGCGTTCCATACTGGCCTCGCATCCAGCGCCGTTCGTTGATGTTGAACGCCAGCCGGACATCCAATAATAAGCAGGGCCGTCCATGAAAAAGCCAAACCCGCTCCTCGAAGACCTCAAGTCGATTCTGCCGACCATCGCTGCCAACGCCTTCCAGGCCGAGCAGGACCGCAAAGTCCCCGACGAGAACATTGCGCTGCTCAAGAGCATCGGCATGCACCGTGCCTTCCAACCCAAACCGTTTGGCGGCATGGAAATCTCCCTGCCGCAATTCGCCGACTGCATCGCCTTGCTCGCCGGCGCCTGTGCCAGCACCGCCTGGGCCATGAGCCTGTTGTGCACCCACAGCCATCAATTGGGGCTTTTTTGCGCCAAGCTGCAGCAGGAAGTCTGGGGCGATAACCCGAATGCCACGGCCAGCAGCAGCATCGCGCCGTTTGGCCGCACCGAAGAGGTTGAAGGCGGCGTGCTGTTCAGCGGCGAAATGGGCTGGAGCAGTGGTTGCGATCATGCTGAATGGGCAATTGTCGGCTTCCGCCGTAAAAACGCCGAGGGCACCCAGGATTATTGCTTCGCGGTGCTACCGCGCAGCGACTATCAGATTCGCGATGACTGGTTCGCCGCCGGCATGAAAGGCAGCGGTACCAAGACCCTGATCATCGACAACGTGCGGGTGCCTGAACATCGCATCCAGAAAGCCCGCGACATGATGGAAGGCAAGTCCGCAGGCTTCGGTCTGTACCCCGACAGCAAGATTTTCTACTCGCCGTACCGGCCGTATTTCGCCAGTGGTTTCTCCACCGTGAGCCTGGGCGTGGCCGAGCGCATGCTTGAGGTGTTCTGCGAGAAAACCAGGACCCGCGTCCGTGCCTACACCGGTGCGGCGGTAGGCGCCGCGACCCCGGCGCTGATGCGCCTGGCCGAGTCGACGCACCAGGTGGCGGCTGCCCGGGCGTTCCTGGAAAAAACCTGGCAGGAACATGCCGAACACAGTGAACAGCACCGTTACCCCAGCCGCGAAACCCTGGCGTTCTGGCGCACCAACCAGGCGTATGCCACCAAAATGTGCATCCAGGCAGTGGACCGCCTGTTTGAGGCAGCCGGTGGCAATGCGTGGTTTGAGCACAACGAAATGCAGCGCCTGTTCCGTGATTCCCATATGACCGGCGCCCACGCGTACACCGACTACGACGTGTGCGCGCAGATCCTGGGGCGTGAGCTGATGGGGCTCGAGCCTGATCCGAGCATGATTTGACGCCGACCCGGCCATCACACCAATCAGGACTGCGCGTTGATGCAGTCCGGGAGTCTTGCATGTCTGATAACAGTTTCGACCCACGGGCCTTTCGCCGGGCCCTGGGCAACTTTGCCACCGGTGTCACGGTGGTCACCGCGGCTGATGCCAGCGGGCGCAAGGTGGGTGTCACCGCCAACAGCTTCAACTCGGTGTCCCTGGACCCGCCGCTGGTGCTGTGGAGTATCGACAAACGCTCCAACAGCCACGAGGTGTTCGAGCAGGCCAGCCATTTTGCGGTCAACGTGCTGGCGGCCGACCAGATCCACCTGTCGAACAACTTCGCCCGGCCCAGGGATGACCGCTTCGCTGAAATTGAGTTCGAACCGGGGGAGGGCGGTTCTCCGGTCTTCGCCGATTGCTCGGCGCGGTTTCACTGCGAGAAGTACCAGCAGTTGGATGGTGGCGATCACTGGATCATGATCGGCAAGGTCGTGGCTTTCGATGATTTTGGTCGTGCGCCGTTGCTCTATCACCAGGGGGCGTATGCGCGGATCGAGGAGCGGCAACCGTAGGGCGAACACCTCTCTTGAGGATTGACGCCGCTTGAATGTGGGAGCTGGCTTGCTGTGGTGAGGGGGCTTGCCCCCCGTCGGGTTCACCACAGATTGATGGGGCTGCTTCGCAGCCCAACGCGGGGCAAGCCCGCTCACCACAGCAAGCCAGCTCCCACATTTGATCTTCATCAGCTCGTTGGATTTGCGCTAGAACGGCACGGCCACGGTGACTTGGCTGTAGACATTGGTGCCGTTGCCGCCCACCTGGTTGCCGCCGTTGCGCTCATCCTTGTTGGGCTTGTACAGGCCCAGCAGCGGCGTGACGATCAGGTGTTCGTTCACCGCCCATTCGGCGTACAGGTCCAGTTCGCGGCCGTCCAGGTTGAGCATGCCGCCCTTGCTCAATGTCTTGTAGTCGAAGAACAGCGCGCCGACAGTCACGCTGTCCAGCGGCTTGACCTTCAATGCCACGTGTTGCACCTCGGTGTTGGTATTGAACGGCCCCGAGTAGTTGCCGGCCACTTCGCCCTGCACCCACGTACCGTAGCCACGGTTGAAGCCCGAAAACATCGCATCCCAGTTTTTTGAATAGCGGCTGTAGCGGTAAGTCAGGTCCGGCGACCACGGCAGCGCGGCGAAGGTATAACCGCCCTCGGTGTACCAGGCCTTTTCCGGGCCGGCGTCCTTGTCCTGCCAGGCGTACTCAAAGGAAAAGTGCGCGTTCTCGATCCCGGCATTACCGGCGCCCCGCAGGCTGTAGATGTTCATCCCGGCGCGCTGTTTTTGCAGCTCATTGGCATAACGGTCGTCGACGCTGATGCCATGGATATAGGTCAACCCCAGGGTGCCGGGTGCGGCGGTGTAGTCCAGGGTGCCGGCGGCCATTTCGGTGTTGGCCTGGGCCCGGTTGTCGGACTTGATCCACATCACGCTGCCGTGCACACCGTCCTTGCCTCCCAGGCGCAACACGGCGGTTTGATCAAAGGCATGGCGCGCGGCGATGTAGTAGGCGCCGCCCCGGTTGAACTGGCCGTCGCCCACACCCTTGCCCAGGTTCGGGCCGTCGTCGTTGATGATGAAACCGTCGCCGAGCATGATGACCTGGCGGCCGAATGAAAGGTCGACGCCATCCTTGCCCAGCCCCGCAAACAGCTCGCCCGAGCGCCAGCCGGCGAAGGCCTCGTCGAACTTGGTGGTGCGCTCGCTGCCGGTGGTCACGCCGGATGCATCGCCATCGCCCCAGGTGCCGGAGCTGACCAGGTTGGCCGTGCCATATACGCTGCCAAGGGCGCCGAAGCGTTGGTCGATGCTCAAACCGTACTTGATAAAACCTTCGCGCCAGGTAGAACCGCCGGTGGTGCCGTCGTAGTTCTTGCGGCTGTTGAACATCCCGTACACCGCCAGGAAGTTACCGGTGACCTGGGTGTCGTCATCGGCATACAGCTCGAACGCCTGGGCCGATGAGTCGCTGATGATCAGCGCGATGCCCAGGCTGACGGCCCTGTACAGGCGACGGGTTTGTTGTGAGTGCTGCATTGTTATAGTCCCCAACAAGGTGAATTGAGGGAGCATTAGGGCGAGCGCCACCGGGCCAAGTCTTTCCCCTGCGTGCCAGGAAATTGACCCAGGCCGCCAGCGGCGCAGCGGTGGCAGGCAGCAACAAAACCGGCGGCAGCCAGGAGCAAGACGATCAGCCAGGGCGGGGCGCAGAGTGCCAGCACTTCTAAAAATCCGCTTCTTGAGGATCTGCACCATGTCGATCAACGACCGGCTCACCGCACACTTGAAACGCGGCACGGTGGGCTTTCCCACGGCGCTTGCGAGCACCATTGGCTTGATCATGGCCAGCCCGGTGATCCTCACCGCGACCATGGGTTTTGGCATCGGCGGCAGCGCCTTCGCGGTGGCGATGTTGATCGCGGTGGTGATGATGCTGGCCCAGGCGACCACCTTCGCCGAGGCCGCCTCGATCCTGCCCACCACCGGCTCGGTCTACGACTACATCAACTGCGGCATGGGCCGGTTCTTTGCGATCACCGGCACCTTGTCGGCCTACCTGATCGTGCATGTGTTTGCCGGCACCGCCGAAACCATCTTGTCCGGGGTAATGGCGCTGGTGAACTTCGAACACCTCAACACCCTGGCGGAATCCGCCGGCGGCTCGTGGTTGCTGGGAGTGGGTTTTGTGGTGGTGTTCGGGGTACTCAATGCGTTTGGCGTCAGCGCGTTTGGCCGGGCCGAGATCATCCTGACCTTCGGCATGTGGACCACCTTGATGGTGTTTGGCGTGCTGGGCCTGGTCGCGGCCCCGGCGGTACAGCTGGACGGCTGGTTCGGTGAGTCCCTGGTCGGTACCGACCTGATTACCATCCTGTCGTTGGTGGGCATGGCGATGTTCATGTTCGTCGGCTGCGAATTTGTCACGCCGCTGGCGCCGGACCTGCGCAACTCCGCCAAGGTCATGCCCAAGGCGATGGTGCTGGGGTTGCTGGGCGTGGCTACCTGCATGTTTATCTACGGCGCGGCGATGAAACGCCAGGTGGAAAACGTATTGATTGATGCCGCTGGCGGCGTGCACTTGCTGGACACGCCGATGGCCATCCCGAAATTCGCCGAGCAGGTGATGGGCAGCATCGGCCCGATGTGGCTGGGCATCGGCTTCCTGTTTGCCGGTGCTGCGACCATCAACACCTTGATGGCCGGTGTGCCACGGATCCTGTACGGCATGGCCGTCGACGGCGCGTTGCCCAAGGTTTTCACGTACCTGCACCCGCGCTTCAAGACACCGCTGCTGTGCATCCTGGTGGCGATGCTGATCCCGTGCCTGCACGCGCTGTACCTGGGCGGCAACACCGACAACATCATGCACTTGGTGCTGGCGGCCGTGTGTGCCTGGAGCTTTGCTTATCTGCTGGTGACGCTGTCGGTGGTGATCCTGCGGATTCGCCGTCCGGATCTGCCCCGCGCCTACCGTTCGCCGTTGTTTCCGCTGCCGCAGATTCTGTCGAGCATCGGCATCCTGCTGGGCATTTGGTTTATCACCCCGCCCGGCATGAACCCCGCCGACATCTACATTCCCTTTGGCGTGATGCTCGGGTGCACGGCGGCTTACGCGCTGTTCTGGACGCTTGTTGTGCAGAAGGTCAATCCATTCAAGCCCGCCTCGGTGGAAGAGGTGTTGGCCAGGGAGTTCGCCCATGAGCCGCAGCCACACAACGGGTATATCAGCCATGCTGCAAAAACTGTCTGAACTGTTTAGTGCCCGGCGGGCGCCTGCCGGGTATCGGCCCGGCGTTACGCTGGAACATCTGCGACGTAACCTCGGCCTGGCCGGTTATGAGGTGTGTGGACCGACGACGGCGCGGGTTGCCCTGGACGGTCTCGGGTTACATCTGGAGATCGTCGAGCGCACCGAGTCGCAACTGTTGATGCACCTGGTGATGACCGAATTCGTACTGCGCATCCCTGCCTCGCAGCAGGGCACGGCGAGCTTCGAACTGCACCACACCGGGGCCGTTCGACGCACCGGAATCCGCTGTCGGCAGCGCTCGGGAGACAAGGAAGTTTCAGGCATTCTGCAAGCCCAATTGCAGGAGGGCAGCGCGCTGCATCGCGCCTTGATGCCGCTGGACTTCAAGCGCCTGCGCATCGACCTGGTGGATCAGCAGTGGTGCGTACGGCTTGAGCATATGGGCGGCAGCGAGGTGGTCAATCGCATGCCGGCGTTTCGGCGCTATATCGCCGTGAGCAGCGTTCAACGGGCCTGGCTGCTGGACGCCTTGAGCGGTTTTCAGCGCGCTTTACAGCTCCACTGACCGCCAGGTTTGGCATCAATAGTGCAACCACTTTGGCAGACACGTACTTGTTGCGCGCATATAGATAACATGTTAACTATTGCCCGACAAAAACAAAAAGCCAAGGTGGAAACAACCATGAGCATGCAACAGATTGGGCAAGACGGGCTGGACCTCTGGACCCGGGATCTGCGCGCGGTTTGCGGTCACTTCGACACAGAACTGGCCTTCAACCGTTCGCTGTTCATCGGCAACATCAGCACCTTTTCCCGCGGCGGTTTACCCCTGGCCAACCTGCGCACCAACGCCGGCCTGATCAAACGCCCCAAAGCCCGCTCCGACCACGATGACGACCAGAACTGCTTTCTGGTCAGCCAGCGCAGCGGCTACTGCCAGATCACCCAAGACGGCCAGAGCGTACAACTGGCCCCCGGCGAATTGTTACTAATGGACTCGGTGGGCTCCATCGACATCACCCCCTTCGGGCTGATCGAACACGCATCCCTGTCGTTGTCCCGCGCAGAGGTGTGCAAACAATTCGGCAGCCAGCCCAAGACCTTCGGCAAGATCTCCTCAAGCAAAGCCTGCGGACGCATGTTGCACGTGCTGATGGACCAACTGTGCAAAGACGCGCTGAACGGCGAAGGTGCGGTCGGCGAGGGGCAGGCGTTGCAGGCGGCGTTTGTCTCGCTGCTGGGGTCGGCGTTTGAGCAGGAAGATGACGAGCGGGATGATTGTGGTGGGTTGCAGGGCAGTAATCTGCGCAGCTATGTGCAGAAGGTCATTGATGAATCACTGACCCAGCCCGGACTGAGCCCGGTGGGGTTGGCGAGTCGGTTGAATATCTCGGTAAGGCATTTATACCGGTTGTTTGAGGAACAGGATGACAGCGTGTGCCGGTATATCCAGCGGGCGCGGTTGAAGCGCAGTGCGGATGATCTGACCAACCCGTTTTTGCGCAGCGAGTCGATTACGTCGATTGCGTATAAGTGGGGGTTTACGGATTCGGCGCACTTTAGTCGGTCTTTTAAGAAGCAGTTTGAAGTGTCGCCGAAGGATTTTCGGGCTGGGCGGTTGCAGCAGGTGGGGTGAGTGGTGACGGCAGAAGCTTTGTTGACGTACACAGGTTAACTGTGGGAGCTGGCTTGCCTGCGATGGCGATTTGGTAGGCGCTAAACATGCTGGGGTTTACCGAGTAGGCTGAACTTTCAAGCTAGCTATTCTTCCGTTATTCGAAAGATGAGACTGTACTAACAGCTTAGTTGAAGTCTTCGTATTTTTCGGCGCTTAACGATGCAAGCCAGGTTTTAAAAAAAGTAATTTGTTCTTGTGGGTCATTTGTCAGGTTTTCCTCTTCGTAATCAAAAATGTGAACTATATCCTCTGGAAGGGCGGGCTTGCCCATCGTCATTTGATAAGCGACAAGCCCAGCGCCCATTTGAGATGCCATTCTGGAAGGCATGACGTTTAATTTTGCGCCTTTACATAGAAAGGTCAGGTGGGGAAAGTCTGATCTGACTTTTGCGAGGCAAACATATATATCTTTTCCAGAGTAGATTTTTTTGAAATTTTCGGCCTCGGAAAAAGTCAGGATAAGCTTTTCATCGTCGTATTTTATAAATGCCTCTTTTTTTTGATTGTTAGTCAGGATGTATATTTTTTTAGTCTTCATTCTATTTTCCTGCTCGGATTTGGAATTGAATAGCCTACGTAGCTTCCGTCTTTTTTCATAGGGGTAACGCCTAGAATGTCCTCTGTGTGTATTCTGTGGTGAATGGCAAATTCTTTTTCTTTTGGGTAGGGGGCTTGCATCCCTAATTCTGTATTTAGGTCGTGACCGACGATGCTCCTTAGAGTGTATAGATAACCTGGTTTTGTTTTGTAGCTAGTGGCGAAGTTTATTCCTACGGCTTTTATGGGGGACGTACTAATAAAATTGCTTGGAGGGTCGTCACTATCAATGGCATGCAAGTATAAATCTTCACTAGCACCCTTGCTTTTGAAGCCGTCTTTGAACACTACATCTGGCTTGGTTTTATCTCCGCGAAAAAGATACTCCTCGCTTCCATCTGGTGCCGGTTGTTTGGGTTCTGCTTTATTAACTGATGCTTCTACAGAAGGCTCAGTGGCGCCAATGGTTGGCTTACAGCCGTCTCCTCCCGGGCAGGTATTCAACCCCAACGGGTCAATCCACCCCGTAGGGTTAGGCACGTATTGGTAGCCGTTCAGCCCACCTGCCAGTTTCACCGGATCAGGCGTTAGATAGCGGCCAACGTCCGGATTGTAGTAGCGATGGCGGTTGTAGTGCAGCCCGCTTTCCGGGTCGAAGTATTGGCCCTGGAAGCGCAGCGGGTTGGTGACGGTATTGACGTCCAGCTTCGCGATTTGGCCATAGGCGCGGTAATGCGCTGACCACACTATTTCGCCGTCGGGCGCGGTGAGTTCTTGTGGCGTGCCGAGGTGGTCGAGTTGGTAGTGGAAGGGTTTTACGGCTTCCGGGCCGTAGCCTTTCAGCAGCGCTAACGGGCGAAAACTGTTGGGTTCGTAAATGTAGCTCTGGTGGTGATCGGCGCTGTGTTCGGCGATCAGGGTATCGCCTTGCCAGAAGAACTCGGTGGTCTGGCCTTTTAGGGTTTTGGCGATTCGCCGCCCGAAGGGATCGTAGCGGTAGCTGGCGTGGGTACCGTCCGGCTGGATGACAGCAATCAGTCGGTGTTGGCAGTCGTAGCGGTACTCGGTGACCAGTTGTTGAGCACGGCCCCGGCGTTCCCGTAGGAGGTTGCCGAAGGCGTCGTAGTCGTAATGACGGTCGCCTTGCATCAACAGGCGGTTGCCTTTGATCACGCTCGGCCCGACGCGGTCTTGCATCAGCAGGTTGCCCGCTGGATCGTGGACGAAGCGTTCCTGCCGGTCGTGCGAGTGGTTGGCGCGGGTCAGGCGGTCGAGCGGGTCGTAGTGGTAGTCGTGCTGGCCTTTACGGGTGTCGAGGATGCGGGTCAGGTTGCCGCGTTTGTCGTAGTCGTACTGGCGGCGCTGGTGGCGTTGTTCCTGTTGGGTGATGGCGTGGGCGTGCAGGCGGCCCTGGTCGTCGTAGTGATAGTGGCTGAGGAGCTGGCCTTGCTGGCGCTGGTGTTCGCGACCGGATTTGAACAGGTGCGAAGTGAGCAGGTTGCCATTCAGCTCGACGGTGGCGAGGTCGCCGCCTTTGTCGTGATGGAAGGTGAGGCGGTTGTTATCGGGAAGGCGTAATTTTTCGAGTTGGCCGCATTCGTCGTAGCCATAACGCAGGGTGCCCCAGCCTTGGTGTTCGGCGGTGAGGCGGTTTTGCAGGTCGTATTCGTAATGCAGCGGCCAGTGGCCGTCGTCGACGCTGAGAAGGTTTCCGAGGCGGTCGTAGGTGTAATCGACCATGCTGCGGTCGGGCAGGGTTTTTCTTACGAGGCGACCGGCTACATCGCGCTCATATCGGGTAACCAGCTGGCTGCCATCGTCACCGTATTCGGTCTTTTCCAGCAGGTGCCCGGCGAGGTCATAAACGTAGGCGGTACGGCGGCCATCAAACCCGGTTTCCTGCTGGATCAGGCCGTTGGCGTGATAGTCGAGCCGATAGGTTTCCCCAACCTCGTTTTCAATCTCGGTCAGTAGCAACCGGACATTGTCGTAACGGTATTTGAGCTGCGTGCCGTCGGGGTTAATGCGCCGGCTGATCAGGTGCAGACCGTCGGCGTACTCATAGCGCGTAACCCGACCCAGTTCATCGCGCTCGGCGGTGATTTTTCCGTACGGGTTGTAGCTGAATTCGCGAGTGCCACCGTCGGGCTGAATCACCTTCAGCAAACGACCTACAGCGTCCCACTGATACTGGGTCAGCGCACCGTGCTCATCCTCGCAAGCCACCTGCCGCCCCAGGTCGTCATAGCGATAACGCCGCACACCGCCATTGGCCAGTTTTTCCTCGGTGAGCTGACCACGCTCGTTCCAGGTCAGCCGCTGGCTGCTGTTGTCCGGATACCAGACGCCGGAGAGTTTTCCGTGTTTGGTGTAGGTGTATTCGGTGTAGTTACCATCCGGATCCGTCTTGCGGGTGATATCGCCCTGGTCGTTACGCTGGTATTTCCACACCGCGTCACCACGGCGCATTAGCCGTACGAAACCGTTGTCATGCTCGTAGGACGTCGGCGCATCGTCACCGGGAAACAGCGCAATCAACCGACCGGCTTCGTCGTATTGATACGCCGTCACCGCCCCCAGCGGATCCTGCTCGACCGTCAGCCGGCCTTTTTCATCGTAGGATTTGAAGTGCTGCGCGCCGTCTGGATCAATCCGTTGCACCAGCCGTGCGCGCTGGTCGTGCACGTACACTTCCTGGCTGCCATCGGCGTTGTGCACGGTGACACAGCTGTTGTCATCCCACACATACCGCGTGTCCATCTGCGAAAAACTGGCCCAGTGACGGACGCATCGCGCCGCCTTGCCAGCCCGTTCCCACTCCCAAAAGAAACTCGCCCCACCAGCCAGTTCCCGCTCCAGGATCACCTGCTGATCGTCGTACCGATAACGCTCGCTTTCGCCTACCGCGTTGGTCGCCTCAATCAACCGCCAAGCGTCGTCATACTTGTAGGAAACAACGTTCTGTTCGGTAATCCAGTCCAGCTCCCGCTGCACCTGATAGTCGACCGCAACGATATGCCCGCGGTCATACCGCAGCAGCAACCCCTGGCCGACGCCGTTATCGATCCGCTGAATGCGTCCGGAATAATCGCGGGAAATGCGCAGCCGGTTGTCGTACGCGTCACTGATCGACGTCAGCACACCGTCGCGAAAGTGGTAGAAAAGGGCCGTCTGAGCCAGCACCAATTCATCCGGCAAAGCGCCCAGATAAATCGCCGCTTCCGCCAGGCTATTGGTGATGGCTGGCCGCGCAGCAGAGGGCAGGGGAAAGGTGGTGCTGCGGTTCTCGTGATCGGTCCATACCACCGATTCACCGCTAACCACCAACCGCTGCGCCAGCGAATGACTCCAGCCAAATCCCAGCCCGCAATCCACCTCCACCGCACTGGAGCGATACAACCGCGTCCAGGCAAATGGCAGCACACCCTCCAACGAGCCGTCCGTGAGGGTCAGTAGCTCCTCACCGGTAACCATCGACACCGGGCAGCCATTGGTTGCGGTCTTATCTGCGGGAGCGGCCGCATCTCCGCCAGGGTTTTTCGCTAAAGCCGGCGCATCATCCACAGGCTCCTGCTTCACCAGCGTCGTACGCGCTGTCTTCGGCTCCCGCACCATCGGTGCCGGATTCGAAACCTGATCTGGACCCACCTTCAACGGCACCGCCGCCGCTTTCACCGGCACTGCATGGCTCTGAAGCGCTACCGGCTTAAGCACCTCGGCATGCCCATCCATCCGAGCCGTCCCGCCCAATCTTGCAATCTGCTCCAACCACTCCCGCGCCCGCTCGGACTTGACCTTGCCCAGCACCTGCGCGCCCAGCCTTACCGCCACACCCATACCGCCGGTGGCCCACAGCAACAGCAGGTTGAGCAACACCTCAGTAGTGATCTCCCCCAGCAACTCAAGCATGTAATGCGGCGGCAGCATGCGCATCCAACTGACCATCGCGGACAGGTAGACGAATAGCAGCGGCTCGTCGCTGAGAATCAACAATCCTTTGGCAATCGCCTCATTACTGAGCTTCAGCAGCGCCGCAAGCTCGGCCTGGGAGAGGTACTGCAGAAGCTTTTCGCTGTTGGGCTTGATGTATGCCAACCACTGGTACAGCTGCGCAATACCGTCCCAGAGGCCGTAAAGCACGTTGCCAAACCCTTGCGCATAAGCCATTTGCAGCGAGGTGTAGCGCTCGACAAAGCCGGCCTTGGAATAGCTCTCCCATATCGGCTTGAACGTGCTCGTCCACTCGCCGCGCAAGCGGCCTTCCAGCGAGCTGATCTCGGACTGATAGGAGGCGTACAGCGCCTTGATGTGATCCTGGGAAACGTTGGGATAAAAACTGACCCGGTACTGCTTGTCGACGGTGCACTCGGTGACTTCGAGCATGCCGCTGGGGCCGATGGTTTTATGGAGGGGGGCGCCGAGCGGGCCACCGTCTGGTGCGATTTCCTGGAGCATCACCGGTGTATTGCCGATGGGCACGAACCGCGTGCTCTGGAACATATGCACCAGGGTTAACGGCGCGTTGGCCTTGCAGGTCGCGACGGTGCTGCTGGGATACAAGGAACGGGTGATAGGTGCGACCAGCGAAACCTCATCCCCCACCTTGAACACCTGCTCGACGTCCAGTGCCGAAAAGCTCCAGAAGCTCTCGGCCCATGCGTCGTAGCTGTTCAGGCAATGCGTGAAGTCGTTGAGAACCGCATCGACGTCGCGCGTCTTCGGGTCCATCGCCGCCACGACCAGAAAGCCAATGGCGGGATTCAAGAGGCGGCCCCACTGGGTAGGGCATTAAGCGTAAAAAACATCGGCGTTCCCTCGCGCTGTGTGATCAGGCGAGGGACTTTGCAGAGATTCTCAGGGCGGGGGAGTAGAGGTTATCCGGCAGTTCGGTAGGATGTTTCGTTAAACCTCCGGCAAGGTCGAGCCGCCATCCACCACCAGCGTTTGCCCAGTGATGTAGCCCGCCAGGTCCGATGCCAGGAACAGCATCGCCCCGGCGATATCTGCCGGCGCGCCCAGCCGTCCCAGCGGCACCCGGCTGGCAATCTGTGCGTTCAACTGGTCATCCCCCAGATTGCCCATAGCCGGGGTTGCGATCATGCCGGGTTCCACACCGTTGACTCGCACATTCAAACCGGCCAGCTCCAGCGCCGCATTGCGAATGAAGCCGTTGACCCCGGCCTTCGACGCCGCATAGTGACTCAACCCCGCAAACGCGACCCGGGGCCCGGTGACTGAAGACGTGACCAGCACGCAGCCCCGGCCCTGGCGACGAAACATCGGCAGCGCCGCCTGGGTCAGCCAGAACAACGCCGAGAGATTCACCGCCAAAGTACGCTCGAGAATCGCCGGGGTGATTTCGCCAAACGGCGTCAGCGGAAAATACCCGGCGTTATGCACCAGAATATCCAGCCGCCCCCAACGTTGTTCCAGCCCTTCAACCAGCCCGAATACCGCAGCTGCATCTGCCAGGTCCACAGCCACTGCTTCCACCTGGCAGCCGCGCCCGCATAGCGCTTGCGCAAGTGCCTGGGCCAGTTGCAGATCAGCGATCATTACCCGCGCACCTCGCAGGGCAAAGGCCTCGACAATGGCCCGCCCAATGCCCTGGGCGCCGCCGGTGACCAATACGCTGCGACCGCTGAAATCCAGATCCTCAACCATCAGAAAGCTCCATACGCGCATAGGCCAGCGTTGGCACATCGACAATGCTTGAGCCTCCGTCCGCCACCAACGTTGCCCCGGTAATAATCGACGCGTCACTGGACGCCAGGAAGCGGCACACCCTGGCGATTTCTTCAGCGCTGGCCGGCCGGCGCAACGGCACGTCGGCGCACACCCGGTCATAGGCGTGCTGCAGCGTCTCGCCATGAAAATCCATCAGCGGCTGCATTTCCTCATCCGCCATCGGTGTGCGGACCCAGCCGGGGCACACGGCGTTCACCCGAACGCCGTGCGGGCCGTAATCCCGGGCCAGTGAGCGATTGAGTCCGAGCAAGGCATGCTTGGCCGTGGTGTAGCCGCACACTTCAGGCCCGGCGGCCAGGGAGGCAATCGAGCCCATCAGCACAATATTCCCGGCGCTTTCCAGCAGCAGCGGCAAACACGCCCGGGCACTGTAAAAGGCGCTGTCGAGGTTGCTGCGCAGCGCTGCTTCCCAGGTCTGCGGGCTGGTGTCGGTGGCGCTGCCAACGCCATGCCCGCCCGCACAGGCCAGCAGCACGTCGATCCGCCCATAGCGTTGGCGAATCTGCGTGGCGAAACCCTCCCACGTCTGCGGGCAGGCCGCATCACCTACCAACACGAGGCCGCCGGTGTCCCGGGCAACCTGTTCCAGCGGGTCGCGACGACGGCCGATCAGGACCAATTGCGCACCGTCGGCGGCGTACAGCCGGGCGCACGCAGCACCGATGCCCGTGCCCGCCCCGGTGATCACAATCGTGCGCGGCTCAGTCATCGGGATGCTCCGTGCGGTTGAGCACCTGGCAGTAGGAGCTGATAGGGAAGTTAGACAGCTCATCGAAGGAGGCGTCGGCATAGCCAAAGATCTTGCCGTCGCTGCGGTGCTGTTGCAGGTCGATCAGCACCAGGCCGAGGGTGGGGATGATTTTTTCGCGCCACACAAACAGGTACAGCTGGTCGGCGATCTTGTAGTAGTGGCAGCGGTCGGTGTCGCACAGGCCTTGCTCGACGCCCTTGAGGCATTGCCAGGCGTAGAACTGATCGTTGAGGTAGATGTGCTCGTAGACTTCGCTCGGGCTGTAGCGGTACTGGTTGCGCAAGCCGGTCAGTTCAGTGGTGGGGGCGTGGGGACATTGGCCTGGCTGCCAGGGGCGGTCGAGGCTGCCGTGGAGGAATTGCACTTCCACGGATGTCAGCGGTTTGCCGGCCAGGGCGCGGCTGTAGAGGCCTTCGCGGGTTTGCTCGTGGGTTGGCATCCGCCCAAGTACCGCGGTGAACGAGGCGCTGGCGGTGTCGAGTACCAGGCTGACCGACCAGGCCTGGGTGCCTTCGTGCTTGATGAAGTCCACCAGGTACAGGCCGGGGCGCACCGAGGTCGCGCGGTAGGTTGCGCTGCCGCTGGAGTGACCGTCGGCGGCGATCCAGGACAGGCTGTCGCGCTCGAAGCGATGCTCGATCTGCCAGCCATTGGCGAAGTACAGCGTAAAGGCCTTGCCGCTCAGGTCGGCCAGGTTTGGCAGGATGAACGCCGCTGGGGCGAAACCGTCGGCCAGGGCGCCCACGGTGATCCAGTCAGAAGATGTGCTCATTTTTACGATGCTCCGGTAGGGGGATGAACACCACGGATCATCGCGCCCGGAAGCAGGCCCGGGTATCAACCGGATGGTTGAGGCGGGCTACAGAAACAGCGTGCTCACCAGCTCTGTGCGGCTGCTGACGCCGGTCTTGCGAAACAGGTTGATCAGGTGGGTCTTGATGGTCGGCAGGCCGATTTCAAGTTCCCGGGCCAGCTCTTTGTTACTGGCACCCTGGCGCAACAACAAGGCTATCTGGCGTTCCTTGGGCGTGAGGCAAGCCAGTGCGTCTTCAGCTGGCTGCATGTTGGCTACGGCCAGTTGCAGCAAGGTTTGCAGGGCGTTCAGTTGGGCCAGTTGCGCGCCGGTAAAGGCGCCTTGGTCAGCGGTGCGCAGCAACGAGATCCCCGCCTGGGGCCGGCCGGCACGCTGGGCCAGGATTTCCACCACATCGACCACGCCATAGCGCCGCAGGAAATCCCCATACCGCCGGGTATCCCGCGCCGGCTGGCGGGCCATGGCAAAGCCCAGCGGCACCACGGCCAACCCGCTGGACAGGCAGTTGCGCGGTTGCAACGGGTCGAACTGGCAGTAGTTGTCGAGGTAGTCGCGGTGCATCTCGCCGCTCATGCTGTGCAACTGGAAATCGCGGGCTTGCAGGTGCCGGTCGACACAATAAAACGCGGCCTGGCTGACCGGAATCAAGCGGGTGAAAGCCTGCAGGCACTGGCCGGCGACTTCATGGGCGGGGAGAGTGTGCATCGGTGGGCACCTGCGCCAAAGGGCTGCCGACGGGGGCCGGCAGCCGGGGCTATCACACTACGGCGAAGTAGTGTTTGACGAAACTTTCGCTCACCACTTCCCACAGCACCGGCGTGCCCTTGGTCACGAACCAGCTGTCGCCGGCCTTGTAGCGGGTGCTTTGGCCGGTGGATTCGTCGGTGAGTACCACTTCGCCGGTGACCACCACGGCTTGTTCGGAAAATGGATAGACCATGCGGAACTTGCCCTGGGTGATGCCGAAATAGGCGCTGCTGACCGGGTCGGTGGGGGCGCCGAAGGTCATCTTGCCGAAGGCCCGGACTTCGCCTTCGAGGATGGTCGAGCCGAGGTCGGCGACGGTGCCCCAGGCGTCGAGTTCGGATAGCTGGATGTCTTTTTTGAGGGTGACGAGGGTCATGGCAGTTGCTCCTGATGAGGGGGAATTTGGGGCAATGGGGGCGCGGGCGTCCTGGATTAACGCGCCGGCCTTGAGTTTTTCGCGAGCAAGCTCGCTCCTACAGGTGTCAGGTGTCGGGTGTTGGGTTTTAACGGCGGCCGTTCCAGTAACCGGAGAGCTGATGCCACGACTTGCCGGCGGTGAGCAGCAGCGGGCGGATCGCGTCTTTGCCGATGATGGTCGGGCGGTGGATCGAGCTGACCAGGTCGTACCGCGCCGAACCTTCGCTCATGCCCTCGGCCAGCACCTTGCAGATGATGTGGCTTGGGGTGACGCCGAAGCCCGAATAGCCCTGCACGTAGAACGCGTTGCTGCGCCCGGGCAGGGTGCCGACCTGCGGGAACAGGTTCGGGCTGCAGGCCATCGGGCCGCCCCAGGCCAGGTCGATCTTCACGTCCTTGAGGTATGGGAAAATCTTCAGCATCAGGTTGCGGTTCCAGGCTTTCAAATCGCCGGGGATGTGCTCCACCAAAGGCGTGGCGGCGCCAAACAGCAGGCGGTTTTCGTTGGTGACGCGGTAGTAGTCGATCACTGGGCGAATGTCGCTGTAAGCCCCGCGAATCGGGCTGATGCGCTTGATCAGCTCTTCGGACAACGGCTCGGTCATCATCTGGAACGCGTAGGTGTTGATGGTCGAACGGTGCAGTTCCGGCTCCAGCTTGTTGAGGAAACTGTCGCAGGCCCACAGCAGCTTGCTGGCCTTGACCGAACCGCGTCCGGTGCGCACGGTGATGCGTTCGCCGTAGCTGACTTCCAGCGCCGGGCTGTTCTCGAAAATCCGCACGCCGTGGCCGGCCAGGGCCTTGGCTTCGCCCAAAAGCAGGTTCAACGAGTGCACATGCCCGCCGCCCATGTGCAGCAGGGCGCTGCTGTAGGCGTCGGAGCCGATGATCTGCTTCACGTCGGAGCCGCCAAGAAAGCGGATCTCGTGTTGGGTGTTGATGGACTTGAAGTCTTTTTCCCAGGCGCGCAGGGTCTTTTCCTGGCGGGCGTTGAAGCCCATGTAGCCGTAGCCGTGGCAGAAGTCGGCATCGATGTCGTACTTGGCGATGCGGTTCTTGATGATGTCGGCGCCCAGGTCGCTGATCTCGAAGATCTGGCGCAGGCCGTCTTCACCCACGTCCTGCTTGATCTTTTCCAGGTCGTGGCCAATACCCGCCATGATCTGCCCACCGTTGCGCCCTGTGCCGCCAAAACCCAGGTAACGCGCTTCCAGCACCACTATGTTGGTGATGCCTTTTTCAGCGAGTTCCAGGGCGGTGTTGATCCCGGAAAAGCCGCCGCCGATGATCACCACGTCGGCTTCCACGTCCTGTTCCAGGGTCGGGAAGCTGAGGTTGTATTTCTTGGTCGCCGTGTAATAGGTCGGCGTTTCGATATTGATCATTGCGCTGCCTGACAGTGAATAGCTAATGAGCGTATTAAGGCCGTTGGCGCGCTGGATGTCTTGATTCTGCGTGCCGGGCTTTTTGTTCCTGCGCGCCAGAGCCTTCGCCGGCCTCACAAGTTATAGCGTGAGGTGGGGAGGAGAGTGTTAGAGTTTCGTTAAAACATTAACTAAATTTATCGTGACCCTGAGCCTATGTTGAAACCCAGACAATCCTTGACCTTGACCTTGCTCCAGGCCCGTGAAGCGGCCATGAGTTTTTTCCGACCCTCGCTGAATGAGCACGGGCTGACCGAGCAGCAATGGCGGGTTATTCGAATTCTCAGCCAGCACGACGAGCTGGAGATTTACCAACTGGCGGAACTGGCGTGCATTCTCAAGCCGAGCATGACCGGTGTGCTGGTGCGCATGGAGGCGGCGGGGATGGTGCATCGGCGCAAGGCCGAGCAGGATCAGCGGCGGGTGCTGGTGACGCTGGCAGAGAAGGGCAAAGCCAGTTTCGAGTCGATGAGCCAGTGCATGGAGGAAAATTACCAGCGCTTGCAGGGGCAGTTTGGGGAGGAGAAATTGCAGGTGTTGTTGGGGTTGCTGGATGAGTTGAAAACCATCAAACGCTGACACACCACCGATTCAAATGTGGGAGCTGGCTTGCCTGCGATGCAGGCGCCTCGGTCCTTCAGGTACACCGAGGTGATGCTATCGCAGGCAAGCCAGCTCCCACAGTTGATCTCTGTTGTTTGACGGGGTTAGTACACGCCCCCGGTAGTGGCCGGTGCCGCAGTGTCTTTGAACTTCGCAGCCAACCCCTGCAACCCGCGCATCAACACCGTCGTATCCACCCCGACCGCCACAAACGCCGCCCCCAGCTCGATATACCGCCGCGCCAGTTTCTCATCCGCACTCAAGATCCCCGCCGCCTTGCCGGCTTTTTGAATCCGGACGATGGCGTCTTCAATCGCTGCCTGCACCTCGGGGTGCCCGGGATTGCCCCGATGCCCCATGGCCGCACTCAGGTCCGCCGGGCCGATAAATACCCCGTCCACTCCGTCAACCGCGGCAATCGCATCGAGGTTGTCCAGGCCTTCACGGTTCTCGATCTGCACCAACAGGCACATCTGCGCATCGGCCTCATCCAGGTAACCGGGAATACTGTTCCAGCGCGACGCCCGCGCCAGCGCGCTGCCCACGCCCCGTACACCACCCGGTGGATAACGCATCGCCCGCACCAGTTGCCGGGCCTGTTCCGCCGTCTCCACCATCGGCACCAACAGCGTCTGCACACCAATATCCAGCACCTGCTTGATCAACGCGGTATCGCCGATCACCGGGCGAATCACCGGCTGGCTGTCGTACGGCGCTACGGCCTGCAATTGGCCGAGCATGCCGCGCAGGTCATTGGGTGCGTGCTCGCCGTCGATCAGCAGCCAGTCAAACCCGGCATTCGCCGCCAGCTCGGCGCAGTAGGCATCGGCCAGGCCGAGCCACAGGCCAATCTGCGTCTGGCCACCTTGCAGGCGTTGCTTGAAACGGTTGATGGGCATGTGCATGAAACGGTCCTCCAGTATTCAGACAAAGCGGCAGGAGATGGAGCCCAGCATGTCGTAGTCGACATGGAAGGTGTCACCCGGGTTTGCCGCCACCGGGCGAGTAAAGGAACCGCCAAGGATGATCTGGCCCGGCTGCAGGGTGACGTCGTATGGCGCCAGTTTGTTCGCCAGCCACGCCACGCCCTTGGCCGGGTGGTTGAGCACGGCGGCCGACACCCCGGACTCTTCGATCACCCCGTTGCGGTACAACACCGCCGGCACCTTGCGCAGGTCGATCTCGGTGGGGCGCACTGCACGGCCGCCCATCACCACACCGGCGTTGGCAGCGTTGTCGGAGATGGTGTCGAACACCTTGCGTGTGGCGTTGGTGTGCGGGTCAACTTGCTGGATGCGGGCGTCGATGATTTCCAGCGCCGGGATCACCCACTCGGTGGCGTCCAGCACGTCGAATATCGTGCAGTTGGGGCCCTTGAGCGGCTTGCCGAGGATAAATGCCAGCTCCACTTCCACCCTTGGCACGATGAAGCGCTCGAAGGGAATGTCGGTGCCCTCGTCGAAGAACATGTCATCGAGCAGGGCGCCGTAATCCGGCTCGGTGATGTTCGACGACACTTGCATCGCCCGGGAGGTGAGGCCGATTTTGTGCCCGACCAGCTTGCGCCCGTCCTTGATTTTTTGTGCGACCCAGGCGCGCTGGATGGCATAGGCGTCTTCGATGGTGATGTGCGGGTGCTCCAGGGAAAACTGGCGCACCTGTTCACGGGACCGCTCGGCCTGGTCGAGGCGGGCGGCGGCTTGCCGGATTTGGGCTTGATCAAGCATGACGAATTCTCTACTGGGGATTGACGATGGCAGCGTGGGTGCGCAGCACCAGCAGGCCGCCGAGGGCGATAAGCAGCGCCAGCACATACAGGGCCAGGCTCGCGCTTTGGGTGGTGTCGCGCATCCAGCCGATCAGGTACGGCGCCAGGAACGAGGCGATGCTGCCGAACGAGCTGATCAGCGCGATGCCGGCCGCCTGGGTGCTGTTGGACAGGAACGCCGGCGGCAATTGCCAGAACATCGGCAACGCAGCGCTGGCGCCCATGCCGGCCAGGATCAGGCCGCCCAGCACCAGGGTCGGGTTGGTGGGCGAGAGCCCGGCCACTGCAATGCCGACGGCAGACATCAGCAACGGCACGCACAAGTGCCAGCGGCGCTCGCGGTTGCGGTCGGAGGAGCGCCCGCAGCCGATCATGAAGAAGCACCCGGCCAGGTACGGCACCGCGCTCAACAGGCCCACCTGGCTGTCGCGGCCGATGCCGGCGCCGTGAATCAGGGTGGGCATCCAGAACGCCAGGGTGTTCACCGCCAGCATCACTGCGAAGTACACCGCCACCAGTAGCCACACCTGCGGGTCACGCACGATGCCGCCGAATGAGGTGATGGATTTGCGCTGTTCTTCACTGCTCAGTTGCTCGCGCAGTTGTTGCTTTTGCGCAGGCGCCAGCCACTTCACGGTTTCGAAGCTGTCGGGCAGGTACTTCAGCACCACCAGGCCGAGCAGTACCACTGGGGCGCCTTCGATCAGGAACATCCACTGCCAGCCGCGCAGCCCGCCGAAATCATGGAAGTGCTCCAGGATCGCACCAGACAACGGCCCGCCGACCACACCGGCCATGGGCACGGCGATCGCAAACAGCGCGGTGACTTGCGCCCGGCGACGGGCCGGGTACCAACGGTTGAGAAACACCAAAATCCCCGGGAAGAAACCGGCCTCGGCCACCCCCAGCAAAAAGCGCAGCACGTAGAAGCCGGTGGAGCTTTCGATCCACAGCATGCTGGTAGACAGCAGGCCCCACACCACCATCAGGCAGGCGATCCAGCGCCGTGGCCCGACCCGGTCCAGGGCCATGTTGCTCGGTACGCCGAACAACGCGTAGGCGATAAAAAACAGGCCGGCCCCCAGGCCGTACACCGTGTCGCTGAAGTGCAGGTCGGTACTCATCTGCATCTTGGCGAAGCCGATGTTGATCCGGTCCAGGTGGGCAAACAGGTAACAGATCAGCAACAACGGCATCAGTCGCCAGGTGACGAGGCTGTGGGTGCGCTGATGTTCGATCAGGGTGGTGCTGTCGGCAGTATTGGCTGTGCTCATGATGTTGTTCTTTTTGGTTTGAGTGGCCATGGGCGGAAAGGCGGGCTGTGGTCAGCTCGCCTGGTTCTTCAGGAAGGCGTGCACGTTGTTCTGCTTGAAATTCAGCTCGGGGTGCAGCTCGATCATCTCGAACGACAACGCCAGCAGCCGCTGGGCTTGCAGTTCGGCGAAGTGCTCGGTGATGACCGTGAACAGCGCTTCGGCGACCGCCTTGCGGGTTTCCAAGTCCCGTCCGTGGCCGACCTTGAGGGTCATGTGGACGAAGGCGTAGTCATGCTTGCCGTCGGCCATGCGCCAGGTGTCCAGGCGCACGCCGCGACTGCGGATGCCCCCCAGGGGAAACACACCGCTGTCGCCCAGCACGGCGTGGACCTTTTCGAACAGTGCCGGCAGGTTGGCCTGCTGTTCGAGGTTGTCGGTGTATTCGGCAATGAAGTGCGGCATGTGACTATCTCCTCTTGGGGTGAGGTGCAGCGAATTCCTTGTGGGAGCTGGCTTGCCTGCGATGGCACCAACTCGGTGAGACAGATACACCGAGGTGCCTGCATCGCAGGCAAGCCAGCTCCTACAGGTGATCTTTACCAAGGCTCATAAAGGAAAAACGGCATTGATCTGCCCGGTGCCCGAGCTGCCGAACGGCTGGGTGATGATCTCGGCCGGCTTGTTGTATTCCGGCCCGCCGAGCAGTCCCAGAAGCATCGCGGTGTCGTGCATCTTGCCTTCGCCAAAGCAATGCTCGGCGTAGTCCGGCAGCATCGCGCAGAACTCTTTGAAGCGGCCTTGCTTCCACATTTCCACCACGTGCAGGTCCATTTGCTTGTCGAATTCACGGGTCCAGTTGTGGATGTTGGCTTCGGCTTCGCGGTCGTCCGAGAAACGGTGGGAGAGGGAGCCCGAGGCCAGCACCAGCACTTTGCGGTCGCTCTTCTCGATGGCCCGGCGCACGGCGGCGCCAAACGCGAAACTGTCTTGCAGGCGGTGCCAGGCGCACCACGCGGCGATCGAGATCACGTCAAACTTCTGCTCGTCGGGCACGCCCATGTGCATGTAGCGCATCGGTACCAGGGTGCCGTATTCCAGCTCCAGGCTCGGGATGTTGTGGGCCATGGTGCGCACGCCGGCCAGGTTGGCCTCGGCGGCGATCAACTCGCCCAGTTCCGGGCAGCCCGGGTACTCGTACTCCATGTTCTTGATGAAGTGCGGCAGCTCGTTGCTGGTGTAGGTGCCCTTGAAGTGCTCGCCGCAGTTGACGTGATAACCGCTGTTGACCAGCCAGTGCACGTCGAACACCACGGCGGTGTCGGCCCCCAGTTCGCGGGCGCGGCGCCCGATTTCCTTGTGCCCGGCGATGGCCGCCTCGCGGCAACCGTGGTGCTTGCCGGGCAGTTCCGACAGGTACATCGAAGGGACGTGGCAGATCTTCGCGGCCAGGACGACTTCGCCCATGATGATTCTCCTGAATAATTGTTTTTGTCTTGGAAGCGTGTTGTCAAAGATCAAGTGTGGGAGCTGTCGAGCCCAGGCGAGGCTGCGATGGGATCACCGCGCTGTCACTGGCAGAGCGCAGCGCCTGCATCGCAGCTCCTACATGGGTCACTCAAACACCCCAGCGCGGGATGTGGTGACTGCCCATGGAAATGCACACGTTCTTGATCTCGGCGAACACTTCGAAGCTGTACTGGCCGCCTTCACGGCCAGTGCCGGAACCTTTTACGCCACCGAACGGCTGGCGCAAGTCCCGCACGTTCTGGCTGTTGATGAACACCATGCCGGCTTCGATGCCGTAGGCCAGACGATGCGCCTTGCCGATGTCCTGGGTCCAGATGTACGACGCCAGGCCGTACTCGGTATCGTTGGCCAGTTGCAGCGCTTCGGCTTCGTCCTTGAAGGGGATCAGGCACACCACCGGGCCAAAGATCTCTTCCTGGGCGATGCGCATGTTGTTATTCACATCGGCAAATACCGTCGGCTGGATAAACTGCCCGCGGCTCAAGTGCGCCGGCAGGTTGGCCGGGCGTTCCAGGCCACCGGCCAGCAGGGTGGCGCCTTCTTCGAGGCCAATCTTGATGTAGCCGGTGACCTTGTCATAGTGGGCCTGGGTGATCATCGAGCCAACCTGGGTTTTCGGGTCTTGCGGGTCGCCGACGATCAGGCGTTTGGCGCGGGCGGCAAACTCGGCGACGAACTGCGGGTACACGCTCTCCTGAATGAAGACCCGGCTGCCCGCGGTGCAACGCTCACCGTTCAACGAGAAGATGGTGAACAGCGCCGCGTCGAGGGCGCGCTCCAGGTCGGCATCCTCAAAGATCAGCACCGGCGACTTGCCGCCCAGTTCCATCGAGTACTTTTTCAACCCGGCGGTCTGCATGATCTTCTTGCCGGTGGCGGTGCCGCCGGTGAAGGAAATCGCCCGTACGTCGGGGTGGCGCACCAGTGCATCGCCGGCGGTGGCGCCGTAGCCCTGGATCACATTCAGCACGCCGTTGGGAATCCCGGCTTCGACCGCCAGGCGTCCCAGTTCGTTGGCCGTCAGCGGCGACAGCTCAGACATCTTCAGCACCGCAGTATTGCCCAGCGCCAGGCACGGCGCGGTCTTCCAGGTGGCCGTCATGAACGGCACGTTCCACGGCGACACCAACGCGCACACACCCACCGGCTGGTACAGGGTGTAGTTGAGCATCTGGTCGTCCACCGGGTAACTGTGGCCGTCCATGCGGGTGCACACTTCGGCGAAGAAATCGAAGTTGTGGGAGGCGCGTGGAATCAATACGTTTTTGGTCTGGTGGATCGGCAGGCCGGTATCGAGGGTTTCCAGTTCAGCCAGGTGCGGCACGTTCTGCTCGATCAGCTCACCGAGCTTGCGCATCAGGCGGGCCCGTTCCTTGGCCGGTGTGCCTGCCCACTTCGGAAAGGCCTCCTTGGCTGCCGCTACCGCCTGCGCCACTTCATCGGCGCCGCCGCTGGCGACTTCACCGATGGCTTCGCCGGTGGCCGGGTTGTAGTTGATAAAGGTGTCTTTGCTTTCGACCTCACGGCCGTTGATCCAGTGTTTGATCATGTTGCTCAAGCCTCTTTACGGGCGGCGAAAAAGTCCGCCTCGCTGACAATTCGATTCACCAGGCGACCGACGCCTTCCACTTCAACGATCACCTCATCCCCCGGCACCACATCGGCCAGGCCTTCGGGCGTGCCGGTGGCGATCATGTCGCCGGGTTGCAGGGTCATGAAGCTGGACAGGTATTCGATCAAATACGGGATGTCGAAAATCATGTCCGAGGTCGAGCCTTCCTGGCGCAGTTCACCGTTGATCCAGGTGCGCAGCTTCAGGTTGCCGGGCTCTGGTACGTCAGCGACATCCACGATCCACGGGCCTACAGGCGTGGTGGCATCGCGGTTTTTCACCCGCAGGTTGGGGCGGTAGTAGTTTTCCAGGTAGTCGCGGATGGCGTAGTCGTTGCACACGGTGTAGCCGGCCAGATACTCCAGGGCGTTCTCGCGCTTGACGTTGCGCGCCGGTTTGCCGATGACCGCCACCAGCTCGCACTCGTAGTGCATGTAGGCGACATTGTCCGGGCGCCAGGTCACCTGGTTGTGGCCGGTGTAGGTGCCGGGGGACTTGATGAACGCCAGCGGCTCGGTGGGCGGCTTGAAGGCCAGTTCGGCGGCGTGGTCGGCGTAGTTCAGGCCCAGGGCGAACATGCTGCCGGTGGCCGGTGGCAGCCATTCCACCTGGTCTTCGGCGAGCAGGCGGCCGTCGGCCAGGCGCACGGCGTTTTCAGCCTCGACCAGCACCGGATGAACTTCACCTTCAAAGCGAATACGGGCGTGTTTCATGACAGCTCCTCTGCCTTGATGTGGTTGACCAGGCGGCCCAGGCCGCTGATCTCGACTTCAACCGTGTCACCGGGTTGCACATCCACCCGGCCTTCGGGCGTGCCGGTGATCAGCACATCGCCCTCGTGCAGGGTCATGAACTCGCTGATCTCGGCGATCAACTGCGGGAGGCTGCGCACGAAGTTGGCGGTAGAGTTTTGCTGGCGCAGTTCACCGTTGACGAACAGCTTCACGCTCAATTGGTGCGGGTTGGCGACCTGGTCACGGGCCACCAGTTCCGGGCCCAATGCGCAGAAACCATCCCGGCACTTGGCTTTCACCGCCGGGCGGTAGTAGCTGTCTTCCGGCAGGCTGAACTCGTTGACGATGGTGTAGCCGGCCACGTGCTCCAGGGCGTTTTCGGCGCTGACCCGGCTGGCGCGCTTGCCAATCACTACCCCGAGTGCCGGGCCGGGTTGCAGGCGTTCACCCTGGGGGTGCAGCACTACGCCATCGTGGCCGTTGCGGGTGTTGGGCGTCTTGATGAACAGCACCGGTTTGACCGGTGGCTTCTGGTAAGGCGCTTGTTCGAATTCGACGAGACGTTGGTTCAGCAACCCCTGGTAGTTCAGCGCAACGCCGAACAGGGTGCCGTTCGCAACATCATGCAGGGCACGGCTCATGCTTTTCTCCTGGCAGTGGCGGGGCAGATTCGGGCCTGCTCCGTGGAATATTCGTTAACCTGTTAACGTTATAATTAAGATGTTAACTATCGTCAAGCGTGGCAATATTTCAGGGCACTCAAAACAACAAAGAGAATGCAGTGATGAGCGATCGTCAGCCGATCCCCAACATCAACATCGGGCAGGTCTACGACCAGCGTTACAGCGATGCCGAGGTGCACTACGACAGGCTCGGCAACCTGGCGGGTTTTTTTGGCCGCAATATGCCGGTGCATCGCCATGACCGGTTTTTCCAGGTGCATTACGTCAAGACGGGCGCGGTGCGCGTCTATCTGGACGACCAGCAGTACCTCGAGTCCGGGCCGATGTTTTTCCTCACGCCGCCGACGGTGGCGCATTCGTTCGTCACCGAAGCCGATGCCGACGGCCATGTGCTGACCGTGCGCCAGCAACTGGTGTGGGCCTTGATCGACGCCGACCCAAGCCTGGCCCCGGGCGCGCAATTGCCGGCAGCCTGTGTGGCGCTGGCGCGGCTGGCGCCGGAGTTTCATCCCGAGGTGCGCCGCCTGGAGTTCCTGTTCGACGAGCTGTGCAGCGAGATCAACGCTCAGGCCAGCGGACGCGGCTCGGCCTTGGACAGCCTGACGCGCCTGATCATGATCAGCCTGCTCAGGCTTTGCGCCAATTCCCTGGAGGCCCGCCCGGCCCGCCACGAAGACCTGCGGATTTTCCACCGCTTCAACGAACTGATCGAAGACCACTACCTGCAACACTGGCCGCTGTCGCGCTACGCCGACGGTGTGGGCGTTACCGAAGCGCGGCTGAACGAGGTGTGCCGACGCATTGCCGACCTGCCGTCCAAGCGCCTGATCCTCGAACGGCTGATGCAGGAAGCCCGGCGCCTGCTGCTGTTTACCGGCAGTTCGGCGAATGAAATCTGCTACCAGCTGGGGTTCAAGGACCCGGCGTATTTCAGCCGGTTCTTCCAGCGCTACGCGCAGATGACGCCGGGGGAATACCGCCAGCGTCAATCGGGCTTGCGTTGAGGCGCGCGGCGTTACCACAGGGCCACGGTGTAGCCGATAATCACCCGGCTTTCGTCAATGTCGCTGGTCAGGCCGTTGCTTGAGCGCAGGGTGGCGTTGCGCAGCCGCACGTTGACGTTTTTCAGCGGGCCGCTCTGCACGGTGTAGACCAGGTCGGTGTCGCGTTCCCATTCCCGGCCGTTGCGCACCGTGGCGGTTTGCGCGTGGCTGCCATCGACGTAGCGGGTCATGAAGGTCAGGCCGGGCAGGCCGAGGGCGGCGAAGTTGTAGTCGTAGCGCGCTTGCCATGCGTCGGTGTTGGCCTTGGTGAAGATATTGATGGTCACCAGGTTGACCGAGTACGGGTCCTGGCCCGGGAACGCAAAGTCGCCGTCACCGGAAAGGTTCTGATAGCCCAGGCCGAATTTGTGTGCGCCCACCGACAAGCTGAACATGCCGTTGAAAAAGCGGTTGTCGATTCGCCCGCCGTCGACCCGGGCAGGGCTGCGCAGCAAGGCGCTGCCTTGTTCGCGGGTGTCGAAGTAGCGCAGGTCGGTGCGCAGGTTTACGCCCTCGGCCAGCGGCAGGTCATGCACCAGGCCGATAAAGTTCTGGCGGTAGATGTCCTGCATTTGCGCATAGTAATACGTCGCGGCCAGGTGCGGATTGATCGCGTAGGTGCCACCGGCCAGGTCCAGGTGGCTGCTGGTGACGCCGCCGTAGCTCATGGATTCGTTGTTGGAGGAGTCCCGCAGGTTCTGTTTTTCCAGGCGCCCGAGGTTCAACGTCAGGCCGTCGATATCCTGGGAGGTCAGCAGTTCACCGTTGTAGGTCGACGGCAGCAGGCGGGTGTCGTTGTAGGCGGCCACCGGCAATATCGGTTGCAGGGTGCCGAGCTTGAGCACGGTTTTCGACAGGCGCACCTTGGCGGTCAGGCCGAGTTCGCTGTAGCTGTCGGCCGGCTCCCCGCTGGCACCAGACGGCAGCAGCCCGGTGCCCCGGCGGTCACGGCTGGAGTCCAGCTTCAGCCCCATTTCACCCAGGGCATCCACGCCAAAACCCACCACGCCTTCGGTGTAGCCCGACTCCAGGCGCAGCACAAAACCTTGCGCCCATTCGTCAGCCTTGTTCTGCGGCGCATTGGCCTGGCGAAAGTCGCGGTTCATGTAGAAATTGCGCAGGTCCAGGCTGGCTTTGCTGTCCTGGATAAAGTCGGCGTGGGCGACCAGAGGGGTAAACGCGGCGCACAGGCCAGCGCTTGCCGCCGTGCGAAAGAGGCACGAATGCATGAGGGGCGTTCCTTTTGTTGTTTTTGTTGGTATGCGCCCTCTGCTAGGTCAGGGGCGGCATATTGTTAACATGTTATCTTTAAGCTGGATAGCGGGATTCACAGGTTTTTGCGAATTCATTTCGAAATTAACGACTTGCTGCGAGCGCTGGGTTGCGTGCACGGGGTACCGACTCTAAGCTTCGACGCTTCGACCTCTGATACGCGTGAACCATGCCCACCCCAAGACCGTCCCTTACGCTCACCTTGCTCCAGGCCCGCGAAGCGACCATGGCGTTCTTCCGGCCGTTGCTCAATGAACATGACCTGACCGAACAGCAGTGGCGGGTGATCCGCATCCTGCGCCAGCAAGGCGAGCTGGAAAGCCATCAGCTGGCACACCTGGCGTGCATCCTCAAGCCGAGCATGACCGGCGTACTGGGCCGGCTGGAGCGTGACGGCATTGTGCGCCGGCGCAAATCGGCCGAAGACCAGCGCCGTATGTTCGTCGCCCTGACCGAACAGGGGCAACAGTGTTTTGTCGACATGAGCGCCGGGATGGAAAGCAATTACCTGAAGATCCAGGAGCAGTTCGGCGAGGAATCCCTGGAACAATTACTGGGTCTGCTCAACAAGCTGAAAAGCATCAAACCGTAATTTCAAACAATATTGGCTCAAGCCTGTCCCCTTTTGTCACGTGGCTGGTCATTCCAGGTAAGTGAACAAAATCGAGAGCCTCTGCCAATGCCCGCAATACGCCCGTTGCTGAATTTCAGCCTCATCCTGAGCCTGAGTGCCAGCCCGTTGTTTGTCCCCATCAGTTATGCCGACGACGGCGCGTCCCGGCGCAGCTACCAGGTGCCGGCCGGCAGCCTGAGTGCCGCGTTGACCCGTTTCGCCGGCCTGGCCGGGGTCAACCTGTCGGTCGACCCGGCATTGGTCAGCGGCCGCAACAGCAGCGGGTTGTCGGGCGAATACGGCGTCGAAGAAGGGTTTGCCCGCTTGCTGCAAGGTTCTGGCCTGCAACTGCAACCGATGGGCGAGCAGGCGTACATGCTGACCCCGGCTCCAGAGGGTGGCAGCCTGCAATTGGCGCCGACCTCGATTCTGGGCACCACCAGCGATGCCGGCAGCGAGTCCTTCGCCGGCGGCCAGGTGGCGCGCCGTGGCTCCCAGGGTTTGCTCGGCTCGCGGGACTTTATGGAAACCCCGTTCAGCATGACCACCTACACCAGCGAGGCGGTCAAGAACCAGCAGGCGCGTACCCTCGGCGACCTGATCGCCAGTGACCCGTCGGTGCGCGCCACCAACCCGGCGGGCGGGCGCTATGAGCAGTTCACCATTCGCGGCTTCAGCCTGTTCAACAGTGACGTCGCCTACAACGGCCTCTACGGCGTATTGCCGACCTACACCATCGACATGGAAATGGCCGAGCGCGTCGACATCATCAAAGGCCCCAGCCAGTTGATCAACGGCATCTCGCCACGGGGCAGCGTGGGCGGCGGGATCAACGTGGTGCCCAAGCGCGCCACCGACGCCCCCATCACCTCGTTTACCGGCAGTTGGGCCTCCGACAGCCAGGCGGGCGGGGCGGTGGATATAGGCCGGCGTTTTGGTGAAGACAACCAGTTCGGCCTGCGTTTCAACGGCGTGAAACAGTCTGGCGACACCGCCTGGGATCACCAGAGTGTCGACCGCGAGATGGCCGTGCTGGGCCTGGATTTTCGCGGTGAGCGCCTGCGACTCTCCACCGACGTCGGCCACACCGAGCGCGACACCGACGCCCCGCAAGAGCGCGTGCAAGTCGGCCCCAAGGCCAACGTGCCGAGTGCCAACGACGTGCGCCACAACTACGCGCAGCCCTGGAGCAAGGCGAGTACCAACGACACCTTTGGCACGTTCAACGGTGAATTCGACCTCAGCGACAACGTGATGCTCTACGGCGGCGTGGGCGCGCGCAAAAGTAACCACGACTTCCTGCGCCATGCCGTGTCGGTGACCAACAATGCCGGTGATTTCAGTGTGCAGCCCCGCGACTTTACCCGCGACGAAAACGTGCGTACCGCCACGGCCGGCGTGCGCAACTGGTTCCATACCGGCCCGGTGAGCCATGAGGTCAACCTGGCGGCCAGTTACTTCTACATGGACTTTGAAAACGGCGGCGCGCGGTATGCGTCGGGGTCGAGCAATCTCTACAACCCGGTGCAAACCCCCGCGCCCGGCAGGCCGACGCGATTCGACTCGAAGGTGTACACCGAGAGCCGCTTCAGCGGCGTGGCGTTGTCCGACACCCTGGGTTTCTTCGATGACCGGCTGCTGCTGACCCTCGGCGCGCGCTGGCAGCGGGTCAAGGTCGACGACTGGACCGATGACGTCAAAGGCAAGACTGCCTACGACGAAGAAAAGATCTCACCCTCGGGCGGCATCCTGTTCAAGGCCACCGACAAGTTGTCGCTGTACGCCAACTACATGGAAGGCCTGAGCCAGGGCAAGGTTGCGCCGTCGACTTCGGTCAACGACGACGAAATCTTCCCGCCGTTTATCAGTCGCCAGGTCGAAGTTGGCGCCAAGTACGACGCCGGTGCGTTTGCGGTGACCGCCGCGGTGTTCCGCATCAAGCAACCGGCCTACGAGACCAATGCCACCACGTTGGTCTTCGGCCCCAACGGCAAGCGCCAGAACGACGGCGTGGAACTCAGCGTGTTTGGCGAGCCGCTCAAGGGCTTCCGCCTGCTGGGCGGGGTGATGTACATCGACAGCGAGTTGACCAACACCACCAACGGCACCTTCGACGGCAACCGCGCGCCGGCCACGCCCAAGTACAACGTCAACCTGGGCGCCGAGTGGGATGTGCCGACCGTTGAAGGCCTGACCCTGACCAGCCGCGGGATCTATTCCAGCTCGCAGTACCTGGACCAGTCCAACGTCAAGGAAATCGACGCATGGACCCGCCTCGATGTGGGCGCACGCTATGCCTTCAAGGTCGACGACAAGCACATCACCCTGCGGGCCAACGTTGAGAACGTGGCCAACCGACGCTACTGGAGTTCGGCCGGAGCCTCGGATGACAGCGAGCCGGGCTTGACCTTGTCGACGCCGCGTACGTACCTGCTGTCGGCCACGGTCGACTTCTAATCGCGACCACGCCACAGGGAAGTGGCACTCTCCCGTAGTTAAAGATTAAACACCTGAAGTTCAACGAATAGTGCAGTTGCGAAGGGCTGGCTATATGCAATCGTGAACTAAGTGACAATATGTTAGTCGATGTGTTTAACAAGATTTTATGAATTATGGCGAACTAATGGCCTTGGTCACTAGTTGTAAAAGGCCATGATTTGCCACGGCTGTCCTGCACATCGCTTGAGTGCAGGGTCTTGATCTTGTTCAAGGCGCCGCTGGGACTCGTTGTTGTTTCTGCACCCTTGAAACAGCCTCCTCAACGGGTTCTTCAGATTGGTGCAGATGTTCCAGACCCTACCGCCAACGCCGATTGATGCATGCCGAATGCAAGTTCCGGATGCCGAACACGTGTGCGCGTGGCTGATGCGAAAGGCCGGTTTGAAAACCGTCGACCTGGAGCGCGCCCGGCGCTTATCCCAGGACACCGACGACAGCGAATTGCTCGGCCTGCTGACGCGCCTGGGGCTGGTCTCTGAAGTGGAACTGGCGCGGGCCTGGGCCGATTTGCTTGGCGCACCGCTGTTATTGGCCGACGCTGCACCCCCGGTGCTCGACCCGCTGCCGGTGCTGACCGAACGCTTCATGCGCCATTACCAACTGGTGCCCGTGGGCTGGAGCCATGGTGGCGTGCGAGTGCTGGCGGCCAACCCGGCGTTGCTGTACCCGTTCCAGGCCCTGGCGTATGCCTGCGGCGTGCCGGTGTGGCTGGCGGTAGGGCCACGCAACGAAGTCGAAACGCTGATCGAGCGCTACTACGGGCAGGGCCGTTCGGCGATGGGCACCCTGATCGAAAACCTCGACGAGCAGGGCGGCGCCCTGGAAGACATCGAGCATCTCAAGGACATGGCCTCCGAAGCCCCGGTGATTCGCCTGGTCAACCTGATCCTGCAACGGGCCGTGGAGCATCGCGCTTCGGACATCCATATCGAGCCGTTCGAAAACCAGCTCAAGGTGCGCTACCGCATCGACGGTGTGTTGCAGGAAGCCGAAGCGCCGCCGTCGAGTTCCTCGGCGGCGGTGATTTCCCGGGTCAAGATCATGGCGCGCCTCGACATTGCCGAGCGCCGTTTGCCCCAGGACGGGCGAATAATGTTGCGCATCCAGGGCAAGGAACTGGATCTGCGGGTATCCACGGTGCCCACCAGTTTTGGCGAGTCGGTGGTGATGCGCCTGCTGGACCGCCAGACCGTGCAGTTCGATTTCCCGAGCCTGGGTTTCGACGGCCAGCGCCTGCAAACCTTTCTTGAAGTACTCGAGCGGCCCCACGGCATCCTGCTGGTCACCGGGCCTACCGGCTCGGGCAAAACCACCACGCTCTACACCGCGCTGTCGCGGCTCAATACCGCCGAGCGCAAGATCATCACCGTCGAAGACCCGGTGGAATACCAGTTGGAAGGCATCAATCAGATCCAGGTCAAACCCGCCATCGGGCTGGACTTCGCCGGGGCGCTGCGCTCTATCGTGCGCCAGGACCCGGACGTGATCATGATCGGTGAAATCCGCGACCTCGAAACCTGCCGCATCGCCATCCAGTCATCCCTGACCGGCCACCTGGTGCTCTCGACCCTGCACACCAACAGCGCCGCGGCGAGTATCACGCGTCTGCTGGACATGGGCGTGGAGAGCTACCTGATCGCCTCGACCGTCAATGCCATCCTCGCGCAGCGCCTGGTGCGCCGCCTCGACCCGGCGACCCGCGAGGCGTTCGAAGCGCCCCCGGAATTGATCGAGGAGCATGGCCTGGACCGCTTCACCGAGCAGCGCCCGATCCTGCTGTACCGGCCCCGCGCCAATGCCCTCGGCGGCGGTTATCACGGGCGCAGTGCACTCACCGAATTGCTGGTGATGAATGACGAACTGCGCAGCTTGTTGATGCGGCATGCCGACGCCGCGACCCTCGAACACGCCGCCCGCCGCGGTGGCCTGCGCACCCTGCATGAAGAGGGCCTGCGCCAGGCGGTGGCGGGTGTCACGTCCCTTGAAGAAGTGTTGCGCGTCACCCGTGGAGAGGGCGCGTGAGCCTGTTCAAATACCGGGCCCTGGACAGCCAGGGCGTTGCGCAAAACGGCACCCTCGAAGCCCGGGACCAGGCCGCCGCCGTCGCCACGCTGCAAAAACGCGGGCTGCTGCTGTTGCAGATAGACGCCGCCGGTGCCCAAGGGCTGCGCAGTGCGTTCGGGCGCGGCCAGTTGAACGGCGCGGCGCTGGTGAGTTTTACCCAGCAACTGGCCACGCTACTGGGCGCGGGCCAGCCGCTGGAACGTGCGCTGGGCATCCTGCTCAAGCAACCCGGCCAGCCGCAAACCCGTGCATTGATCGAGCGCATCCGCGAGCACGTCAAGGCGGGCAAGCCATTGTCGGCGGCGCTGGCGGAGCAGGGCAGCCAGTTCTCGCCGCTGTACCTGAGCATGGTTCGCGCCGGCGAGGCGGGCGGCGCGCTGGAGAACACCTTGCGCCAGCTCGGCGACTACCTGGAACGCAGCCAGTTATTAAGGGGCGAGGTGATCAACGCGCTGATCTATCCCGCATTCCTGGTGGTGGGCGTGCTCGGTTCGCTGGCCTTGTTGCTGGCTTACGTGGTGCCGCAGTTCGTGCCGATCTTCAACGACTTGGGCGTGCCGATCCCGCTGATCACCGAAGTGATTCTGGGGCTCGGCCAGTTCCTCGGTGCCTATGGCCTGGCGGTATTGGCGGGCTTTATCGTGACGATCTGGGGCCTGGCTGTGCGCCTGCGTAACCCGCGGCACCGCGAGCAGTACGACCGGCGTTTACTCGGTATTCGCCTTATTGGCCCGCTGTTGCAACGGGTCGAAGCCGCACGCCTGGCGCGCACCCTCGGTACGCTGTTGAGTAACGGCGTGGCGTTGCTGCAAGCACTCGTGATCGCGCGCCAGGTCTGCACCAACCGCGCCTTGCAAGCCCAAGTCGCGCAAGCCGCCGAATCGGTGAAGGGCGGCGGCACCCTGGCCAGTGCGTTTGGCGCCCAGCCACTGCTGCCAGACCTGGCGCTGCAAATGATTGAAGTCGGCGAACAGGCCGGTGAACTGGACAGCATGCTGCTCAAGGTTGCCGACGTGTTCGACGTCGAAGCCAAACGTGGCATCGACCGCCTGCTGGCCGCGCTGGTGCCGTCGCTGACCGTGCTCATGGCCGTCCTGGTGGCGGTGATCATGCTGGCAATCATGCTGCCGCTGATGAGCCTGACCAGCAATATATGAAGACCCAAGGAAGCAAGCCCATGCGCCATACCCGTTTCAAGCCCGCCCGCCGTCAGGCTGGTTTCACCTTGCTGGAAATGCTCGCGGTGATCGTGCTGCTGGGCATCGTCGCCACCATCGTGGTGCGCCAGGTTGGCGGTAACGTCGACAAGGGCAAATACGGCGCGGGCAAAGCGCAACTGGCCAGCCTGAGCATGAAAATCGAGAGCTATGGCCTGGACGTCGGCGCGCCGCCCAAGACCCTCCGGCAATTGGTCGAGAAGCCCGACAACACCACCGGCTGGGCTGGGCCGTACGCCAAACCTTCAGACCTCAAGGACCCGTTCGGGCACGCCTTCGGCTATCGCTTCCCCGGTGAGCACGGCGCCTTCGACCTGATCTTCTACGGTCAGGACGGCCAGCCCGGCGGCGAAGGCTACAGCGCCGACCTGGGCAACTGGGAATAATGCCGGCCCTCCAACGCGGTTTTACCCTGCTGGAAATGCTGGCGGTGATCATCTTGATCAGCCTCGCGGCCGGGTTGGTGGGATTTGGCCTGCAACAAGGCCTGCGGGTTGCCAAGGAGCGCCAGGCGGTCGGGCAGATGGTCGGTGCGCTGCGCAGCACACGGGCGCAGGCGATTATCAGCGGCACGCCGGCCAGGACGGTATTTGACCTGGAGCAACTAAGTTTCCAGGCGCCGGGGCGGCCTGTCAGGCATTGGCCGGCCGACCTGCAAGTGACGGTGCACACCGCCGAACACGCAGGCGCGGCCGTGGAGTTTTACCCCGACGGCAGTTCCACCGGAGGCAACCTGTTGTTGGCCAATGGCTCGCGGCGCTGGCGCATCGATATTGGCTGGCTGACTGGCAGCGTGCAGTCGAAGGTATTGCCATGAATCGCCAGTCGGGTTTCACCTTGCTGGAAATGCTCGCCGCACTGACCCTCATGGCGATTTGCAGCAGCGTACTGCTGGTCGCATTCGGCCAGAGCGCGCGCTCGTTATTACAGGTCGCCCACAGCGACCGTCTGACCCATGCCGCCTTGAGCGTGATGGATCAGGAAACCTCCGGCCCACTGGCCAGCGGCACTCGCCAGGGCAGCCTGGGCGATGGTATCGATTGGCAATTGAGCATCGCCCAGCAGCCGACACGTATCGGTCAGCCACGCTTGTTTCGCCTCGACCTGACCGTCAGCGAGGCCCGGCGCCAGGCGCGTTTCAGTACCTTGAAGCTGCGCGCTGCCACCGACAGGGCGGGTCTGTGAATCGGCGTCAGCAGGGTTTTACCTTGCTGGAGATCATGATCGTGCTCAGTTTGCTGGGGCTGTTGTTGGCCCTGGTGGGCGGTGCGTTGCTGGGCGCCAACCATGCGGTGCTCAAGGCCCAGCGCTACACGGCCAGCCTGGATGAAATGCGCGCCGCGCAACAGTTCCTGCGCACGTCCATCAGCGAGGCGCTGCCTCTGGACGTGACTGAGGACGACAGCCAAACCAACGGCTTTTTCGTCGGCTCCGCCCAGCGCCTGCAATTCGTCGCGACCTTGCCGGGCGTGCTCGGCGGCGGCATTCAGCGTTTCACTTTGCAGTTGACCGAGCGCGAGTTGCAGGTAGCGTTCGCCCGGTTTGAGTCCAGCGCCCAGGTGAGCGTGCCGGCTACCCGCGGCGAGCCGCAGGTGCTGCTGAAGAATGTCGAGGATTTGCAATTCAGGTATCGCGGCGTGTCGCCCAAGGGCCAAGCCACCGGCTGGGTCAGCGACTGGCCATGGACCAAGCGCCTGCCGTACGCGGTGCGCATTGCGGCACGGGTCGACGGGCCGGTGCCGTGGGTGACCCAAGTGGTGGCCCTGCGACTGAATCTCTCCAGCGGCGCATCGGACCAATGAAGCGCCAGCGCGGCGTAGCGCTGCTGCTGGTGCTGTGGGTGCTGGCGTTGCTCAGTCTGCTGCTGGGCGGTCTGGCCGGGTGGGTGCAGTTGGAAAGCCGCCAGGCCCTTTGGCATCGCCAGCACACCCAGGCGTTGCTGGCGGCAGAGGCGGGGGTGGCGCTGGCCATGCGGGCCCTGGCCGACCCGCTGCAACGCAAGCAATGGATCGCCGACGGCCGTGAAATGCCCTTGGTGTTTGACGATGCACAGTTACGCGTGAGCCTGCACAGCGAGCGCGGCAAGCTGTATTTGAACAGCGCTGAGGCGACCGACTTCGCCCGCCTGGCCCTGGCCTGCGGTGCGACCCAGGCCCAGGCCAGCCGGCTCGCCAAGGATTTGGAGGCACGGCGCAACGAAGGCCTGGCGCCGTTCCGGGTGGTGGAGGAAGTGCGGCAACTCCCCGGCATGACTCAGGCGCTGTACCGCCGGCTGGCCCCGGAAATCAGCTTGTGGAGTGGCCTGGACCGACCCGATCCCGCTTTCGCCAGCCCCTTGATGCGTCGCGCCTTGAACCTGCCCCGGCAAAGCGCGGTGGGCGCCGACCCGGGTGACGTGCTGGTGATCGACAGCCGCGCACAACGCCCCGGCGGTTACCACGCCCGGTTACGAACCACGGTGTTATTGAGCTCATCGGAGGAAAGCGCACAGCCTTATCGGGTGCTGCGTTGGCAAGAATGAATCGATACCTTTCGGCGCCCATGGCGCACCTTCAACGGCTGGCAGAGCCGCTCACCCGGCGCTGGCGCGGCAGCTTGCTGAACGTGGGCGGGCAGCTGTGGCTCAAGGAGCTGCGTAGCTGCCTGCCGGCATGGCTATCGATCCACGACATCCCCGAGTACCGCTACCACTGGCCGTTGACCGAGCCGGTGGCACACCCTGGCGGTGAAGTGCGCCAGGTGCTGGTGCTTGCGCAGGGGGCGGTGCTGTTGCAAACCCTTCAACTGCCCCTGGCGGCTGCGCGCAACCTGTCGACGGTGGTGGGCTATGAGCTGGACCGCTTTACCCCGTTCGAGGCTGAACAGCTGTACTTCGTGGCCCGTCAGGAACAGCGCACGGCCACGCAGGTGCGGGTGACGCTGGTGGCGATTTTGCGTGAGCGCCTGGATCAGATACTCGTGGAATGTGCCGCCCTCGGCTTGCAGCCCCACGCGGTGGATGTGAACGCAATGGGCATCGATTTGCTGCCGGCTCCGTTGCGTCCACGCCAGCGCCCAGCCGGCAAGGGCTTGCAACGCAGCTTGCCGTGGCTGTGCGGCGCGTTGTTGATTGCGGCGATGTTGTTGTGGCTCAACGACCGCCAGCGGGTGCTCGACGTTATGCATGAGCAGGTCCAGCAGCAAAAAGCCCAGGTCGCCGAGGTCCAGCGCCTGCGCCAGCAACTGCTCAACACCCGGGGTGCCGCGCAATACCTGATCCGCCGCAAGTCGGCGCAACCACCGCTGGCTGCGCTGCTGAACGAGCTGACCGCGTGCCTGCCCGCCGACACCTGGATCGACCAGTTGGACGTCAACAACGGCGCCGAGGTTTCCTTCTCCGGGCAGAGCGCCAAGGCGAGTGCACTGATCACCCGGATCAAGGCCTGCCACAGCCTGGAAAACGCCCAGTTCGAAGGGGTGATCCAACCCGACGCGCAAACCGGCAAGGATCAGTTTTCCCTGCGCGCCCACTTGCACCAGGAGGCCGCCGATGCGCCGACCACTGACACCCCGTGAACGGCGCGGCGCGGCCTTGCTAATCCTGGCGCTGGTGCTCGGCAGCGCCTACTGGCTGCTGATCGACAGCTGGTTTGCCGGGCCATTGCGCGCCATGGGCGAGCAAGCCGAACAGCTGCGCGAACAACAGCAACGCTATGCCGGCCTGCTGCAGCAGGGTGCGTCCCTGCGCGAGCAACTGGAGCAAGCCCGCCAGGACCCGGCCAGCAGCACCAGCCTGCTGCCCGGTGATGACCCCAGCGTGGTGGCAGCGGACCTGATGCAGCGCATCGCCGACCTGATCAGCAGCCGTGCCAGCCTCGGCGGCGGCTGCAGCCTGACCCAGCGCATGCCCATCACCCCGGAGCAGGATGACACCGAGCCCTATCGCCAGGTGAAAGTCAGCCTGACCCTCAACTGCGCCATCGAACCCCTGAGCGCGATCCTGCATGAACTGGAGTACCAGCGGCCGTTCCTGTTCGTGGACGAAATCAGCATCCGCCGCGGGCCGAATGCTCCCGCCAGCGGCGGCGCCGGAAAGCTGGTGGTGCACCTGCTGGTGCGCGGCTATCTGCAACCGGCTGCCGCCACGCAGGCCCGCCGATGATCAATTCATTACGGCCTCTGGAATGGGGACTGCTCGGTGTGGCCGGGCTGCTGGGCCTGCTGATGGCGGGCATCTTGAGCAGCATCGGTGATGCGCCGCAGTGGCTGGATGAGCCTGCCTCCACGGCGCGCGCCAATGCCTCGGCCAAGGTCCGCGTCGCCCCGAGTGCGAGCCTGGAAAGCCTCGCCGGCACCTGGCAGGAGCCGCTGTTCAGCCCCGACCGCAGCCCCGATGCCGCCATTGGCCAGGCCGAGGTGTCCAGCCTGTCGAGCCTGAAACTGACCGGCGTACTGCTCGACGGCGACCTGCGCGTCGCCCTGCTCAAACGTCCCGACGGCCCGCCCCTCAAAATCCACCAAGGCCAGACCCTGCCCAACGGCTGGCGCCTGGAACACCTGACACCGTTGCACGCCCGTTTTGTGCTGGATGGCCGCACCCAAACCCTGAGCCTTAGCGTTCCGCGTTTGCCGCCGGCATCCACCACGCCGCCGATTTCCCTTCCTCACGAGCCCGCCCCTTGATCGATACTTGCCCTGGCGCCTTGCGCACCACCGTGTTTTGCCTGGCCACGGCCGCCTCACTGGGCGGCTGTGGGTCATTCCCCGATCACCTCGACCCGGACGATGCCTTGCTCCACGAGGCGATGCAGGGCACCGGTTCGCAACGCCCGCCCGTGGACGCAGCCAGCGACCCGCCTGCCCAGCCCCAAGCACCCACGCCGCCCCAGCGCCAGTTGATTCGCGGCAACCAGCAGTTTGTGCGTGCGCCCGCACCGGCGCCTGCGGTCAAGGATGAAGCCACTGGCGACATCGTGTTCAACTTCGCCGACCAGCCGATCGAGGCGGTGATCAACAGCGTCATGGGCGACCTGTTGCACGAGAACTACAGCATCGCCGAGGGCGTGAAAGGCAACGTGAGCTTTTCCACCTCCAGACCGGTGAGCAAGCAGCAGGCGTTGTCGATCCTCGAAACCCTGCTGTCCTGGACCGATAACGCGATGATTCGCCAGGGCCAGCGCTACGTGATCCTGCCGGCAAACCAGGCGGTGACGGGCAAGCTGGTGCCGCAAATGAGCGTGTCGCCACCCTCCAGCGGGCTCTCGGCGCGGCTGTTTGCGCTGCGCTTTATCTCGGCCACGCAAATGCAGAAACTGCTCAAGCCGTTTGCCCGGGAAAACGCGTTCCTGCTGGTGGACCCGGCGCGCAATGTGTTGAGCCTGGCCGGTACGCCGGATGAGTTGGCCAACTACCAGGACACCATCGACACCTTCGATGTTGATTGGCTCAAAGGCATGTCGGTGGGGGTGTTCGGCTTGCAGCGGGCCTCGGTGGCCGAGTTGATGCCCGAGCTGCAAAAGATGTTCGGCCCCGACAGCGGCATGCCCCTGGCGGACATGGTGCGGTTCCTGCCGATCGAGCGCACCAACTCGGTGGTGGCGATCTCGTCCCAGCCGCAGTACCTCAGTGAAGTTGGCGACTGGATTCACACCATCGACGAAGGCGGCGGCAACGAACCGCAGATGTACGTGTACGACGTGCGCAATATGAAAGCCACGGACCTCGCCAAGTACCTGCGCCAGATCTACGGCACCGGCGCGATCAAGGACGATACGCCGGCCAAGGTGGCGCCGGGTTTGCGCACCGCGACCTTGTCCTCACTCAACACCAGCGGCAATAGCGCGGGCCTGAGCAGCAGCCCTCCCGCAGGCGATGATGAAGAGCAGCCCGCGGCCGCCAGCGAAGAGAATGAACGCGTGGAACCGGGCGCTGGCGACAAAAGCCTCGACGCTGGCACCCGAATCACCGCGCAAAAAAGCAGTAACCAACTGTTGGTGCGCACGCGCCCGGTGCAGTGGAAGGAGATCGAATCGGCGATCAAACGCCTCGACAACCCACCACTGCAAGTGCAGATCGAGACGCGCATCCTTGAAGTCAAACTCACCGGCGAACTCGACCTCGGCGTGCAATGGTACCTGGGACGCCTGGCAGGCAACTCCACCAGTACCACCGTGGCCAATACCCCCGGCAGTCAGGGCGCGCTGGGCGGTGGCGGCGCGGGGTTGGGCGCAGATTCGCTGTTCTATTCCTTCGTCAGCTCCAACCTGCAAGTGGCCTTGCATGCCCTGGAGACCAATGGCCGAACCCAGGTGCTGTCGGCGCCGTCGCTGGTGGTGATGAACAACCAGCCGGCGCAGATCCAGGTGGGCGACAACATCCCCATCAGCCAGACCACGGTCAACACCGGCAACGCCGACAGCACCTTGAGCAGCGTGGAATACGTGCAGACCGGGGTGATCCTTGACGTGGTGCCGCGCATCAACCCGGGTGGCCTGGTGTACATGGACATCCAGCAGCAGGTCAGTGACGCCGAGACCCCGACCACCAACAGCAGCGACACGCCCAACAACCCGCGTATCTCCACGCGCTCGGTGTCCACCCAAGTGGCGGTGCAAAGCGGCCAGACCGTCTTGCTCGGCGGGCTGATCAAGCAGGACAACGCCGAGAGCGTCAGCGCCGTGCCGTACCTGGGGAAAATCCCGGGGCTGCGCTGGTTGTTTGGCAGCACCAGCAAGTCCAGGGATCGCACCGAGTTGATTGTGCTGATCACGCCCAGGGTGATTACCAGCAGCAGCCAGTCGCGGCAGGTGACGGATGATTATCGCCAGCAGATGCAGCTGTTGCGCCCGGCGAACTGAACGGCGCGTCAGCCCTTGCGTTGCAAGGTGTGATAGCCCAGCGCTGCCCGGGCTTCACGCAACGATTTGCCTTCATCAAGCAACGCCCGGATACGCGCCTCCACCGCTTCAATCGAACGCGCGCACGCCGCCACTTCATGGGCGCGCTCGCGCGGCACGATCACCACGCCGTTGGCATCGGCGACCACGATGTCGCGGGCACACACACGGGCCTGGCCGATGGACACCGGCTGGTTCACCGCTTCCACTTCAACCCGGTCCTTGCCGGTACGCATGAACCGGCCCTTGGTGAACAACGGGTAGCCATCGCCCAGCGCCTTGCTCACGTCGCGGCACACGCCATCGATCACGGTCGCGGCGATCCGCTGGCTGCCGGCGTATTGGGTCATGATGTCGCCCCACACGGTGCAGTCGGTACGCCCGTCGTTGTCGATCACCACCACATCGCCTTCGGCCACGTCATCGACAAAGTCGCCGACGGTGCCCGGCGGGGTGCTGGCGCTGACGTAGCGCACGGTGAAGGCCGGGCCGACGACCACCTGGCGATAGTTGTCCAGGGGCATGATGCCCAGGCATTGGCCGGGCAGGCCGAGTTTGTCCAGGGCGTCGGACACGCCCGGGGTGTCCAGGCCGGCAAACAGGGCAACCAATTCTTGGTCTTGGGGTGACATGGGTAACTCCTTGTGTTGGGGGAAATCAGTCAGGGTTGTGGCCGCGGCTCGGCAATGGTCAGCAAAATGATGAAGCTGATGAACGAGCCGATTGCCAGCCAGGCGAACACGTAGTTCCAGCCATAGTTGTCCAGCAGCAGGCCGGTGATGAAGGGCGTTGCGGCGGCCCCCAGCTGGCCGATCATGTTCACGATGGCGTTGGAGATCGGAAAGGTTTTCTTGGTGGTCAGGCCCATCGGGTAGGCCATGTAGGAGGAGAACCCGAGGCTCAACACCATACCGGTCAACATCAGTAGCAGGCCGTAGGGCAGGGGCTCGGCGGGTGAATTGATCAGCAGGTACATCATCAGTGAGGTGCCGACCGCCGACAGCAGCATGCCCGGCTTGCGGCGCCCGCCCATCAGGCGGTCCGAGCAGAAACCGCCCAGCAGGTTGCCCAGCACCGCGCCCACCCAGGGTGCTGCCGAGACCAGGCCCATGTTCATGATCGAGAACTGCTTGACGGTCATCAGGTAAGTCGGGATCCACGCCAGCAGCACGCTGGAGACACCGAGCTGGAAGCAATAGCTGGTGGCACATCCCCAGATGTTCCAGGACTTGAACACCTGGCGGTTGGTTTCCAGCGGCGTTTCATCGCGGGTGCGGATAACCCGGTCGAGCTTCTCCACCCAGGCCGGGGTCTTGTGTACGCGGGCGGTTTGAGTGACCGCAGTGTCTTCGACGATGTACTGCAATTCGGCTTTGTTGACGAAGCGGCTGCGGGAAGGATGGTCGGTGACCAGCAAGTACCAGATCAGCGCCAGCACGATGCCCGGGATGGCGAAGAAGTAGAAGATCTCGCGCCAGCCCCACACCGAAATGATCACCGCGCACAGCGGCGGCACGATCACAGGGCCGAACTTCACCGCCGAGAGAAAGATCCCCGACGCCGTGCCTTTTTCCCGTGCCGGAAACCAGTTGTTGATGGTGGTGGTCATGCTGATAGGCAGTGGGCCTTCGGCGACGCCCAGCCCCAGGCGATACAGTTTCAGCGCCAGCAGTGAGCTGGCGGTGCCCACCAACCCGGTCAACAGGGAGGTCAGCACCATGGCCCCCGGCAGGATCCGGCTGACGCCAAAGCGCCCGAAGGCAAAGCCCGCCGGCAGTTGTGCCAAGGCGTACGCCAGCAGGAACAGGCTGACCAGGCCGCCGGCCTGGGCGTTGCTCATTGCAAATTCCTGGCGAATAAACGGCAGCGCCACGCCGAGGTTGGCGCGGTCGGCCGCGGCCACGGTGTAGATCAGGAAAATCAGCGCCGCAACCACCCAGCGGTATTGGCTGCGCACAGCGGGTTGTATGACTTCAGGCATAGACATGGGGGCGGACCTTGTTGTTGTGAGTGTTGTCCAGATCGGCCCTAATCTTAAGAAGCGCCGCACGCCACCATTAGCGATATTTATCTATGTGAATTCATCACTTTTCTTCTTCAGTCTGCAGGTGGGTGCAGAAGTGGTGAATGGCCTCGCACGCTTGGCGCAATGACGCATCATCCAGCGCATAGGCAATACGAATGTACGGCGCCAGGCCAAAGGCGCTGCCCTGCACCACGGCCACACTGGCCTCGTCGAGCAGCGCCAGGGCCACGTCTTCATCGCTGCGCAGCAGCCGGCCGCCCGCCGAGGTACGCCCGATCAACGCCGCGCAGGAGGCGAAGGCATAAAAGGCACCGGCGGGGCTCACGCACTCAAGGCCCGGTGTGTCGTTCAGCAACTCGACCATCAAGTCCCGGCGCGCCTGGAACACCCCGCGGCTGTCGCGGATGAAATCCTTGGGGCCTTCCAGTGCGGCGAGTGCCGCCTGTTGCGAGATCGAGCAGGCGCCGGAGGTTTGTTGGCCTTGCAGCTTTTCCATGGCCTCCAGCAGCCAGCGCGGCCCGGTGGCAAAACCGATGCGCCAACCGGTCATGGCGTAGGCCTTGGATACACCGTTCATGGTCAAGGTGCGCGGCGCCAGCCGGGGTTCAACCTGGGCCAGGGTATGGAACGCCTGATCGTCGAAGATCAGGTGTTCGTAAATATCGTCGGCGAGGACCAACACCTGCGGGTGGGCCAGCAATACGTCGGCGAGTGCCCGCAACTCGTCCTCGCTGTACACCGCGCCGGTGGGGTTGGACGGTGAGTTGAGGATCAGCCAGCGGGTCTGCGCGGTGATGGCGGCGGCCAGTGCCTCGGGTGTCAGCTTGAAGCCACTGTCGGCATCACAGGTGACGATGCGTGCTTCGCCGCCGCACAGGTGCACCATCTCCGGGTAGCTGACCCAGTACGGCGCCGGCACGATCACCTCGTCACCTTCATCGAGGGTGGCCGCCAGGGCGTTGTAGATCACTTGCTTGCCGCCGTTGCACACCAGAGTGTCCTGCCAGGACACGTCCAGGCCATTTTCACGCCGGAACTTAGCCGCCACCGCTTCGCGCAAGGCGCGGGCACCCGCGACCTGGGTGTAGCGTGTATGCCCGGTTTCAATGGCCTGGATCGCGGCTTCGCGGATATGCCGCGGGGTATCGAAATCCGGCTCACCGGCGCACAGCGAGATGATGTGCGCGCCTTGCGCCCGGCGTTCGGCGACGCGGTCCATGATGCGATAGGTGGCGGACGGTTGCGCGCTGGCCAGGCGCGGGTTGAGCCGTTGGGTATCGGTGCTCATCGGGTGATCGCCTCAAACTGCGCGTCGTGCATCACCTCAACCACTGAACGCCCACTGCGCACCGCCTGCACCATGCCGTCCTGGCGGCGGGCGATGCGCTCGCCAAGGTCCAGTACTTTTTCGATCACCGCCTGAGGCACGAACACCGTGCCGCAGGTATCGGCGATCACATAGTCATCCTCGCTGACGCTTACGCCAGCGATGCTTAAGGTCACGCCGGCACCGACCTGCACCACGCGGTTGCGCGCGCTGATCATGGTCACGCCGCGCCCGTACACCGGATAGCCGATGGCCTCGCTGCCGTCGATATCGCGGCTGAAACCATCAATCACCGTGCCACGTATGTGTTTGCGCGATGCCGCGTTGGCGATGATGTCTCCCCAGCAGGAAATGCCCTCGGTGCCGCCGGCAATCACCAGCACCCGGTCATCCGTTTCAACCTGTTCGATCACCGGTGTGATCAGGTGCACCGACGGGGCGGTGTCGGACTTGGGGCCGAGCAGCACGGTACTGGTGCGGCCGACGATTTTCGGGCAGTTCCACAACGGGCGCAGGCCCACAGTGGCGCCGGGCAGGCCGAGGAAGTCGAGGGCGTCGGACACGGTGTTGGTGTCCAGTGCGGCCAGGCGGTCAAGCAAGTGATCAGCGGTCATGGGCGAGCCTCGGGTGACGGAGACGGCCAGTGTCAGCGAGTCGCTTTGATAGGTATATTACGAAGTACATAAGCCTTGCATACGCTTAACCTATGGAAAAACCATGATCAATTTTCGTCTGATTCGTCACCTCTGGTTGTTCCTCGCGGTGGCTGAGGAGCAGAATTTCGGCCGCGCCGCCAAGCGCCTCGGCATGTCCCAGCCGCCCCTGAGCGAGCAGATCCAGGTGCTGGAACAGGCGCTCAAGGTCAAGCTGTTCGACCGCTCCCGGCGCGGGGCAAAACTCACGCCGGTGGGCGCGGCAATCCTGCCGGCGGTGCGCAAGTTCGCCGAGCAACTGGAGCGCCTGGAGCTTGCGGTGGAGGAAGCAGTGGCGGGGCAGTCGGGGATGCTGACCATTGGCGCGATCTCCACGGCGATGTTCGATGTGTTGCCCGGCCTGATCGAGCAACTGAAGCTCGATTACCCGCAGCTCACGGTATCGGTGCGCGAAATCGATAGTGTCGAGGCACTGCCGGCGCTGGAGGCCGGGGATATCGACCTCGCATTCGCGCGCCTGGACGGCGACCTGGGGGCTTCGGTGCAGTCACTTCCATTGACCGAGGATCGGCTGGTGGTAGCCTTGCCCGCGGATCATCCGTTGGCGAGCCGCACGCGCATCAGCCTGTCGAGCCTGGCCAACGAGCCGCTGGTGATGTTTTCGCGCAACGTCAGCCCGGTGTATTTCGACAACCTGATCGCCACTTGCCGCGCCAGCGGTTTTTCCCCACGGGTGCTGCATGAAGTGCGCTCGGTGGCCTCGCAGATTGCGTTTGTCAGCTATGGGCAGGGGATCGCGCTGGTGCCGGCGTCGCTGAAAAAACTGGCCCCGGCCAATGTGGTGTTTCGTGGGTTGAGCCAGAAACTTAACGTGGTGACCACGGCCATCGCCTGGAATACCCAGCGCGCCAACCCGGTGGTGGAGGCGGTGATTGCGCGGTTTCGCTAAGGGTTGCCCCGGCTCAGGTACGCGAACAGTTTCGCCGCTTCCGGCGCCAATTGCGCCTGGTTGCTGACCCCGACAAACAAGGTACGTTGCGCCCAGTCATCGTCCAGTTCGACTGCGATCAGCCGGCTGCCCAGCAGTTCGGCGCGCACCGATAACAGCGGCAGGATCCCAATGCCCAACCCGGCTTCGATCATCCGGCAGATCCCGTCGAAACTGCTGACCTGAATCCGTACCTTCAGCACCTTGCCGGCGCTTGCGGCGGCGTCGGTGATCCGGCGCAGCAGCGAGCTGCCCTGGTTCAGCGCCACGTAGTCAAAACCCAGGGTGTCGCTGAAAGAAACCCTACGTGCCGTAGCCAGCGCATGGCCCACCGGCACCAGTAACACCAGCCGGTCCTCGCGATACGGCAACGTGTACAGCCCCTGCGCCGGTACGTTGTCGGCAAAGATCCCGATATCGGCGCGGCCACTTTCCACCGCCTGGATGATCGGCTCGCTGAGGGCTTCTTCCAGGCCGATACGCACATGGGGGTTGTCCTGCAGGAACGCCGCCAGGTCGTCCGGCAGGAACTGCACCACCGCCGAGGTATTGGCGAACAGGCGCACGTGCCCGCGCACCCCAACCGCGTAGTCACTGGCGTCGCAGGCCATGCGGTTGACGCCTGCCAGGATGATTTTCGCGTGTTCGACCATGCCCTGGCCCGCCGCCGTCAACTCCAGCCCCCGTGGCAGGCGCACGAACAGCGGGCACTCGGTGGTGCGCTCCAGTTCGGCCAGGCGCTTGCTGGCGGTCGAGACCGTCATGTTGGCCTTTTCGGCGGCGCGGGTCAGGTTGGCGGTTTCGGCGGCAAAGATCAGCAAGCGCAGGGACAGCAGGTCGAAATGCAGGGGATTGATCATCAGGTGTGTCCGAGGGTTTCCAATTTGGAAAGGATAGTGGCGAAATTCGAAATTTTCATCCGTCCGGTTTATGTCGATTATCCATGGCGCACGCATTCAACAAGAACGGGAAACGTCATGGGCTTACCGTTGCAACGCCTTTTTTTGCACGAAGTCGCCACCCGCGACGGCTTCCAGAACGAAGCGCTGACCCTGCACTTTCACAACAGCCGCCGCATGGCACTGGCCAACACACTGGAGCTGCGCCCATGATCGACCATCTTGACCACCTCGTACTCACCACCATCGACCCCGTCGCCGCCGAGGATTTCTACGTGCGCGTGCTTGGCATGCAGGTACAGACCTTCGCTGGCGGGCGCAAGGCGTTTGCCTTCGGCCAACAGAAAATCAACCTGCACGTACGCGGCCACGAATTCGAGCCCAAGGCCCATTTACCCGTGCCGGGGGCGCTGGACCTGTGCTTTATCGCCTCGATTCCACTGGATCAGGTGATTGCCCACTTGGCCAAGGTCGAGTGGCCGATCATCGAAGGACCGGTACTGCGCACCGGCGCCACCGGGCCGATCCGCTCGGTGTACGTGCGCGACCCTGACCTCAACCTGATCGAGATTTCCGAGCAGGTGCAGCCATGAACGTGGTGTTCCTCGACAGCGACAGCCTGCCTCTGAACATTCCCGTCCCGGCCGGGGTTAGCGCAAAGCCTCAAGCGCATCGGTCGGGTTGGCTTCAAGTCAATTTCATCGCCCAGGCGTTGGATATTCCACTGGATGGGAAGGGGCACTGGACGAAGAAAAACTCGCCGCAGAGCTGCGTAACGGTTGCGCCAGGGCAGCAGAGCCGCTTTTAGCCGCGCCAGACGGGAACCAGCGCCTCGTCAATCATCCAGTGCGGTTGGCCAGGCCGGATGCAGGTGCCGCCGATCCAGCGTTCCTGGGTGGCGTGGTCCGGCCAGTAAGCCTTGCCCTCCAGAACCTGGCGGCCAAGCGCGGTCAATGCCAGCGGGCGTTGCGGCCATGGCAGTTGAACCTCCGACTCGAACAGCAGCGCAGGGGCGCCATCGATCAGCGGCCGCATCAGGGCATGAAACATCATGTCCCCCAGATAGGGCAGCGGTTCACGTTTGCCCATCAATTCGGCAAACACCCGGCCAAACGGAATCGGGCCCGCTTCACCCACGTACTGCAAGGACAAGCGTTCGGTCAGTGACAAGCCGTCCCGAACCCCCGGCAATTCCTGCAACTGCCGGCGCAGCGCCGGGGCCAGGAAGGGCAGGGAGGTGTGGCTGCCCCGGGCCAGTTCCGCCAGCTTCACTGGTGAACGGTCGCAATACGCCAGCCAGGCTTGCCGCGCCAGGCCCAGCATGTCGGCATCGACTCGCCGGCGCTGGGGCCACAACCAGGCCAGCACTTCGGGGGCCAGTTGGCCAATCCCGATAAAGCGTTGCACGCCGGGGATACGGTCAACCTCGATCAGCTCAAGCCGTTCAGGTACATGATCGAGCCCCGCCAGCGCACGCATCAGGAACAACTGATCGTAAGCATCCGCCTCGCACCACAACACGCTGTGGCCGGCGCGGCCCAGTTGTTCAAGATGTGCGTATTCGTCGGCATGCCGGCGCGCCACCTCCTGCTCGTCCATTGCAAAAGCCTGGCTGATATAGCGGCTGCGATCGGCTTCGTATTGAGCGGCGGGCAAATCCTGGACCGGCCCCATGCACAACGGATCAATCAGCATTCGAAAGCGGCCCTTGAACCCCGCGATGCCCAGGCTGTGGGCAATATCGTTGCCGCAGCGCCAGTGGGTGGTACGGGCCTCATCGCTCGCCTCGAAACCCGGGTGGCGCGCGGCGAAGTCCACAGCGTCGACGTGCGCCTTGAGCTTGGGCCAGCTCGGGAAGCCCAGTTCCCTGGCGATCTGCCATTGAGCATCGGATAAAGTCGGGGCTGCGGCGGCGCCGGCGCTTTTGAGGCGCAGCAAAAGCTCCTTGGCACGCTTGCGTTGCTGCTCAAGGTTGATACGGCCGTTAGAGGACGATAAGGCTTGGGACATACGATCTCCTTGCACAAACCTTGTCCGCTTTAAGGTTGGGAGTCGTAGAAATGTGATATTCAGTCAAGGTCTTGGGCGCAGCCCTTTCCGCGGATGGTGGCGTAGATGGCGCCAAGCGGGAAATATAGGCAGTGCAATGGTTGATTGCAAGCCGCCCGGCGCAGGACGCCGGTGCATGGCACAGGAGACGTTCATGAAAGTTGGTGTGATTTCCGATACCCACGGCTTGCTCCGCGCCGAGGCCCTGGCGGCCCTGGAAGGGTGCGAGCAAATTGTTCACGCCGGGGATATCGGAAGCCCGGAAATCCTCGAACTGTTGGCCTCGATTGCGCCGTTACACGTAGTGCGCGGCAATAACGACCTCGACGCCGCGTGGGCAGAACACCTGGCGGATCGGCTGGAGTTCGACCTGAATGGCTGGCGGGCGCTGTTGGTGCATGACATCGCCGATGTGCCGCAGGCGCTTGATCCGGGCATCCGGTTAGTGATCACCGGCCACTCTCACAAACCGTTGATTGAATGGCGTGGCGATCGGTTGTTTCTCAACCCGGGCAGTGCAGGGCGCCGGCGCTTCAAGTTGCCGGTGACACTGGCGCTGCTTGACGTGCGCGAGCACGCGATCAAGCCACGCGTGGTGTCACTCGAGCCCAAGCACTGAGCAACCCTTGTGGGGGGGGAGCAAGCTCACTCGCCACAAGGGCGGTATGTTCTGCCTCAGCATTGTGTCTAAACCAGGAACAAGGATCATCAAGTCCATGAGTGTGTTGATCGAAACCCGGGCGCTCACGCGTATGGACGAGCGCCGCCAGCTGCAATTGCTGCAACCTACGAACTTCCAGCTGCACCACGCCGACCGCATTTCCATCACCGGTTCATCCGGCTCCGGCAAAAGCGTATTTCTTCGGGCACTCGCCTTGCTCGACGCGCCCACTTCAGGGGAAATCCTCTGGCAGGGGCAACCCATCGCCAACGCGCAAATCCCGCACTATCGCAGCCGCATCAGCTACCTCTCCCAACGCCCGGCGCTGATCGAGGGCACCGTGGAAGACAACCTGCGCTTTCCCTACAGCCTCAAGGCCCTGCACCACCTGGGTTTCGACCCGGATGCGGTCAAGGCGCTGCTGGCCCACGCGGGAAAGGCGCCGGGCTTCCTGGCAAAAAATGCCGGCGATTTATCCGGCGGCGAGTCCCAGGTGGTGTCACTGATCCGCACCCTGCAACTCAACCCCGATGTGCTGTTGCTGGACGAACCCACCGCCGCCCTCGATCCGGACTCGTCTCGGGAAGTTGAGGCGCTGATCAACGCCTGGGCAGAGGCGGATAATGACCACGCCTATATTTGGGTGTCCCATGACCCGGGCCAGGCGCAACGCATGAGCACCACCCGCCTGCACATGGACGCCGGCATGCTGACAGGCGCCGAGCAGCCATGAATTATCACGACCTCACAGCACTGGACATGGCCATCGCCGCCTCGTTGATCCTGATCAACGGCGCGTTGTCGTTGTTGTTGCGCCTGGGCCTGGAGCGCCAGCTGTTCTGGGCCGCGGTGCGTACGGTGGTGCAGTTGTTGGCGATCGGTTACCTGCTGGGCTGGGTCTTCGAGTTCGCCTACTGGTACGTGGTGTTGCCGCTGATGTGCCTGATGACCCTGATCGCCGGCCTCTCGGCAGCCGGGCGCGGCAAGCGTACTTACGCCGGCCAGCGCGCCGACAGTATCGTGTCGGTGTGGGGCAGTTCGTGGCTGGTGACGGCTATCGGCTTGTTCGCGATCATCCGGATTCACCCGTGGTACGAGCCGCAGTATGCGATACCAATCCTTGGGATGATTCTCGGCAATACGCTCACGGGCGTGTCCCTGGGCATTGAGCGCATGACCCAGGAACTGACCTCGGGGCGTAACACCATCGAAATGGTCCTGGCCCTGGGCGGTTCACGGTGGGAGGCGGCGCAGGATGCGATTCGCCAAGCGGTGCGGGCCGGGATGATCCCGACCCTGAACCAGATGACGGTGGTGGGCATTGTCAGCCTGCCGGGCATGATGACCGGCCAGGTGTTGGCGGGAGAGAGCCCGGTGGACGCGGTGCGTTACCAGATCGTGATCATGTTTTTGATCGCTGCATCGTCGGCGCTGGGCACGGTAGGCGCGGTGCTGCTCACCTACCGGCGGTTGTTTTCCCCGGGGCATCGGTTCCTGCGCTACCGGCTTGAGGAGCGCACCTGAAGGCCTACGGCATGTCCAGCACGCCAAAATCCAGCAACACCTTCATTGCCTGGCTTTTGTCCGCCGCCAGCTCAAAGGCTTGTACCGCCTCGCAAAATGGCACGGTGTGGGAGATCACCGGGCGTACATCAATCACCTGGCGGTTGAGCAAATCCACCGCCTGGGCGAATTCCGAATGAAAACGGAAAGTGCCCCGCAGGTCGATCTCGCGGCTCACCAGCATGTTCAGCGGCAGCGAGACTTCGCCACCCAGGCCGACCGTCACCAGCACGCTGCGCGGGGCCATGCATTCCAGGCCATTGCGCAAGGCCTGGGCGCTGCCGGAGACTTCGAACATCACGTCGAAGTAGCCTTTTTCGGCGGTGTAGCGCTTTAACGCGTCGGCGTCTTGCGCCAGGTTGTGGGTGCGGCTGGCGCCCATTTTCGCGGCGCAGGCCAAGGGGCCGGCGGCCAGGTCCACGGCAACGATTTCGCCCGCGCCTGCTGCGCGCAGGCTGCCGATCAACAGGTTGCCGATGGGCCCGCAGCCGGTCACCAGAACCCGCTTGCCGAAGACCGCCCCGGCGCGCTGGATGGCATGCAAGCCTACGGACAACGGTTCGGCCATCGCACCTTCGGCAAGGCTGACATGGTCGGCCAGCAGGTGCGCCTGATGCGTCTCGATCACCAGGGTCTGTTGAAACGCACCTTGTATGTGAGGGAAGGGCATCGCACTCCCGTAAAAACGCATGTTCAGGCAGTGGTTGGGCAGCCCTTGATGGCAATAACGGCAGCCCCCGCAAGGCCGCGACGGCGAGACCGACAAACGTTGGCCCACCTTGAACGAAGCGTCTTCACGACCCACTGCCTCGATCACCGCCGACACCTCATGGCCCAGCACCATCGGCTCGCGCAGGCGCACGGTGCCGAAGCCGCCGTGCTGGTAGTAATGCAGGTCCGAGCCGCAAATGCCGCCCCGGGCAATGCGCACCCGCAACTGGTCGGGGGCGAGTGCCCGGGGTGCGGTTTGCGGTTCTACCCGCAGGTCTTTCGAGGCATGGCAAACAATCGCGTGCATGAAGTTCTCCGGGTTACAGCGAGGCGGTGATGCCACCGTCCACGTACAGGATATGACCGTTGACGAAACTCGCCGCGTCGCTGGCAAGGAATACCGCCGCCCCGGCCAGTTCGGCGACGTCGCCCCAGCGCCGGCTCGGTGTGCGTTGCACCAGCCAGTCGCTGAATTCGGGGTTGGCCACCAGGTTGGCGTTCAGTTCGGTCTTGAAATAGCCGGGGCCGATGCCATTGACCGTCAGCCCGTGGGGGCCCCAATCGATGGCCATGCCTTTGGTGAGCATCTTCAGCGCGCCTTTGCTGGCGGCATACGGCGCTATGCCCGGGCGCCCCAGTTCGCTTTGCACCGAGCAGATATTGATGATGCGCCCACGCTTGCGCGGGATCATCGCCCGGGCCACAGCCTGGCCAACGAGGAACGCGCTGTCGAGGTTGGTGCTCATCAACTCGCGCCAGTGGGTTTCGCTGTAGTCCTCCAGGGGCCCGCGCCGTTGCATGCCGGCGTTGTTGACGAGGATGTCCAGGGGGCCCAGGTGCTTTTCGATGTCTGCCACGGCGGCCAGCACCGCGGCGCCGTCGGTGACGTCGAAGGCCTGGGTGTGCACCTCAAGACCCTCCGCCGCCAGCAGTGCGGCGCTGTCACGCAAGGTGCTGCGGTTGCGCCCATTGAGTACCACCCGTGCGCCGGCCTGGGCCAGGCCACGGGCGATGGCCAGGCCAATGCCGGCGCTGGAGCCGGTGACCAGGGCCAGGCGGCCATCCAGGCGGAAGGTGTCTAAAACGCTGTGCATGGAGTGATCTCCCGGGGCAGGGACAGGTGATCAACACTATTAATCCGAGTACGGCACACCGTCCACATTGTTATAGGTCAAACCCTGTCATATCGTGTATGACGGGCCTTAGTTCAACGTAGCACGGGTTCAGCGTCCAATTTTCATTTGTGATTGGGTGATCAAAAACCATGATAACCGGAGCCTGCTGATGGAACTCAAGCACCTGCGTGCGTTTGTTGTGCTCGCCCAGGAACTGCATTTTGGCCGGGCGGCCGCGCAGTTGTCGATCGTGCAGCCGGCGTTGAGCATGCAAATTAAACTGCTCGAAGGTGGCCTGGGTGTGCGCCTGCTCGACCGCAACCGGCACTCGGTAACGCTGACACCCGCCGGGCGGGTGTTTCTGCCCGAAGCCCAAGCCACCCTGCACCAGGCAGCCCGCGCCGCCGATGCCGCCCGCGCGTCGAACCGTGGGGAGATCGGCCGGGTACGCCTGGGTTTTGTCTCCTCGGTGCTGCCGGAATTGCTGCCGGGGTTGATTCGCGCGGTGCATCAACGCTACCCGCGCCTTGAACTGGAGCTCAAGGACATGCCCGGCCCGGATCAGGCGGCAGCGCTAAAAAACGGCCAGCTGGATTTTGGCCTGATGCGCTTGCCGGCGGCCTATCCCGGCATACAGACCCTGCAGGTGTTGCAGGAAAGCTTTGTGGTCGCCTTGCCCGGCGATCATCCGTTGGCGGCACAGGAAATCCTTCAGCCGGCCGACTTGCTCAAGGTGCCCGTATTCATCCTGGCCCGGCGTTATGCCCCGGGCTTCTACGACGAGTTCGTCCAGGCCATGGGGGTGCCCCTGGAAATCGCCTCCGAGCTCGGCGAATTCACCACCATGCTGGCGCTGGTCTCTGCCGGCCTGGGCGTCGGGGTATTGCCGTTGCAGGCGGCCCGGGCGCTGCCGGCCAATTGCGTGTCCAGGCACCTGGCGTTGGGCGCGTTCCGGGCCAGGACCGGCCTGGCCTGGCGCGAACTCGACAGCCCGGTGAAAACCACCCTGTTCAACCTGATTGGCGAGTTGTTCGGCGAGTGATTGTTTCATCTGCTGAAATGCTGGATTGTAAAACCTGGTTATTCTGCTGCGTGCCGTAGCGGTGGAAGATAAGTCTCATCGACCCGATCACCGGGACGAAACCCCGGCACACCGCGGAGCCCGTCATGATCAAATTGTACCGTTACCCCTTGTCTGGCCATTCCCATCGGGTGGAATTGATGCTGTCGCTGCTGGGCGTGCCTGCAGAACTGGTGCTGGTCGACCTCAAGCAAGGCGCCCACAAAACCCCCGAATTCCTCGCCACCCTCAACCACTTCGGCCAGGTGCCCGGTGATTGATGACAACGGCGTGGTGCTGGCAGATTCCAATGCGATCCTGGTGTACCTCGCCGGTAAGTATGGCAACACCCAGTGGCTGCCGACCGAGCCTGTGGCCCAGGCCCGTGTGCAGCGTTGGCTTTCGGCCGCGGCGGGGCCGCTGCATGCCGGGCCGGCGGCCGCGCGATTGGTCACCGTGTTCGGCGCTGCGCTGGACGCCGAGGCAGCCATCAGCCGGTCTTATGGGTTGCTTCATGTGCTGGAGCAACAGGTGGGGCACAGCCGCTTTCTTGCCGGTGACGTGCCGTCGATTGCCGATATCGCGCACTACACCTACATCGCCCATGCCCCGGAAGGTAACGTCTCGCTGAACGACTACCCGCAGGTTCGTGCCTGGCTGGGCCGCATCGAGGCGCTACCGGGATTTGTCGGCATGCAACGCACCGCCGTGGGTTTGGCCCAGGCCTGATGTTTTTTGTGGCGTACTACATTCGATAAAAAGGGCTGTAATGGACCGTTTCCAGGAAATGCAGGTGTTCCTTGCCGTCGCCGAAGAACAGGGCTTTGCCGCTGCGGCCCGGCGCCTGAAAACCTCGCCGCCCAGCGTAACCCGTGCGATTGCCGCGATGGAGGCGCGTATCGGCACGCAGTTGCTCTCGCGCACCACCCGCAGCCTGCACCTGAGCGAGGCCGGGCAGCGTTACCTGGACGATTGCCGACGCATCCTGGCAGAGCTGACGGAAGCCGAAGAGGCGGCGGCGGGCAGTTTCTCGGTCCCGTGGGGGCAACTGACGGTCACCGCGCCGGTGTTGTTCGGCGAACTGTTCGTGGCGCCGATCCTGGGGGATTACCTGGACCTGTTTGCCCAGGTCAACATCAACGCCTTGCTGGTGGATCGCGTGGTCAACATGACCGACGAAGGTGTCGACGTGGCCGTGCGTATCGGGCACTTGCAGGACGCCGGCCAGCAAGCGATCAAGGTCGGCGAGGTGCGCCGGGTGGTCTGCGCCGCGCCGGCGTACCTTGAGCGGCATGGCCGGCCACTGCACCCCGGGCAACTGCGCGAGGCCAGGATTGTCACCTCGTCCTCCAGCCAGTTGGTCAGCGAATGGCAATTCATCGAAGCCGGCCAGCCCTTGAACGTGGCGGTTGAGCCACGCCTGGTGGTCACCGCCAACAATGCGGCAATCAACCTGGCGCGCCTTGGCTGGGGCATCACGCGGGTGTTGTCTTACCAGGTTGCCAGCGATGTGCGTGCCGGCGCACTGGAAATCATCCTGCAAGACTTCGAGCCGCCGGCACTGCCGATTCATGTGGTATTCCAGAACAGCGCCCGGGTACCGGCGAAGGTCAACACCTTCGTCGACTTTTTAGTCACTCGGCTCGGGCAGGATGCAGCGCTCAACCCGTCGATGCCGCGGCCGGCCTGATGGACCGCTATCGCGACATGCAGATTTTCCAGGGCCTGTCCGGCCAGCCGAGCCTGGCAGCGGCTGCCCGTTACCTGGGCGTCTCGGGGCCCACAGTGATGCGTGCGGTTGCCAGGCTGGAGGCGCGCTTGGGGGTGTCATTGATACAGCGCAACACTCAGGGTTTTCGCCTCACCGAAACCGGGGCGAGGTTCATGGTGGACTGCTCGCGGATCCTCGACGACGTGGGCGCCGCCGAAGCGTCTGTCAAGGGTGCACATGTGCAGACCGAAGGCAATCTGCGGGTATTTTTCCCGCTTCTGTTCAGCCGTTATGTGATGGCGCCCCTGTTGGCTGAATACCTGGAGCGCTACCCCGGGGTGCGGGTGTTTGCCCATTACCACGACCATTATCCGAACCTGAACGAAGACGGCCTGGATGTGGCAATCCTGGAGGGAGCACTGCCGGGTTCATCCCTGATTGCCCGGCCTGTGGGCCATGTGCGCAACATCGTGTGTGCCAGCCCCGGGTACCTGGAAACCCATGGCGAACCGCTGCAGCCTGAGGCACTCAAGCAGCATCGGCTGGTCGCCAGCCAGGCGTCCGCAGGTTGGGCACAGTGGGATTTCCAGGGTTCCAGCATCAGGGCATGGGTGCGCCTCGGGAGCACCACCGTACAGGGCGCAATCAATGCGGCGGTGCAGGGGGCGGGGTTGGTCCGGTGCTTGAGTTACCCGGTGCACGAGCACTTGGCGAGCGGCCAGTTGCGCCGCGTATTGCAGGCCTATGAACCGTCGCCGCTGCCGGTGCATGTGGTGTACCGCGAGGGGCGCAACGCGTCGACGCGGGTGCGCAGTTTTGTCGATTTCAGCGTGGCGGCATTGCGTGAACATCCGGCGTTTCATCCACTGAGGGCTTGAGCATGAATCACCAGGACGCATCCCCTGCCTCGCCATGGCATGCCGGCGAGCGGCAATTGCAGCAAAGCGCCGGCGTGGCCGAGCGCATGCAGGTGATCGGCGCCAAGGTCATACGGGATCATTTGCCGGAGCAGCATCGGGCGTTTTATGAGCTGTTGCCCTATCTGGTGGTGGGGGCCGTGGATGACCTGGGGCTTCCCTGGGCCACGCTGCTGGAGGGCGCGCCGGGGTTTGCCTACTCACCGGATCCTTACCGTTTGCGCATCGACAGCCTGCCTGCCGTGGGAGACCCGGCCGGCGCCGGTTTACAAAAAGGCGCAGCGGTGGGGCTGTTGGGGATTGACCTGAATACGCGGCGGCGCAACCGCATGAACGGGGTTGTCGGCGCGGTGGGCATTGATGGTTTTGCGGTGCAGGTGGTGCATACCTTTGGCAATTGCCCCAAGTACATTCAGCTGCGCACGGTGGAACCGGGTGCCCAGGGACAGCGCCCAGCCAAGCCGGCAGTGCAGCGCGCGACTTCGCTTGATGACGCAACCCGGGCGGTGATCCGCACTGCCGATACATTTTTCGTCGCCAGTTACGTGGACCTGGAGGGCGATGCGGCCAAGCGCTCGGTGGACGTTTCGCACCGGGGTGGCAACACCGGGTTTATTCGGGTGGACGGTGATGTGCTGACGATTCCGGACTTCACCGGCAACTCGTTTTTCAACACCTTGGGCAATTTGCAGGTCAACCCTGTTGCGGGGTTGTTGTTTGTGGATTTTGCTTCAGGGGATGTTCTGCAGGTTGTCGGGCGGGCCGAGGTGATTCTGGGTGGACCTGAGTTGGCGGGGTTTCAGGGCGCGGAGCGGTTGTGGCGGGTGACGGTGGAACATGTGGTTCGGCGGGATGCGGCGTTGGCATTGCGTTGGCAGTTTGACGGATTTTCTCCTTATAGTTTGGCGATGGGGCCTTGGCGGGGTTAGGGGGCATCTGCGTTGTTTGTTGCAAACGCGGCAAAAGTAACCAAACGGCTCTTGCCCAGCACTCGGCGCCTTGCTTGGGCTCGATGTGGCCGGGCGCAGGCATTACGGAGCGGGCCGCCTGGAATCAACAGCAAGCCAGCGCCTACAGCCTTTGCCCTGGCTTCTGCCACTCAAGCGCGGGGTGGGAACGCCGAGCCGCCGTTACCTGAATAATGGATATGCCCTGCGTCCCAACAATATCTACCCCCCAACCCCCACCCAATGCCGTATACAAATTCACCTGCGCTACCAACTGCGCCAAGCGATCCACAATCAACGCCTGCTGTGAATTGAACAGCGAGCGCTGCGCGTCCAGAAACACCAGGTTACTGTCCACCCCACTGCGATAGCGGTGCTGTGCCAGGTCGTAATACTTCTGGTTGGCCTGCACAAAGTCCCGCTGCGCCGCCAACTGCTCGTTATAAGTCTGGCGCGCCGCCAGCCCGTTGGAAACCTCCTGAAACGCCGTCTGGATCGATTTCTCATACTGCGCAACAAAGATGTTCTTTTGAATCTTCGCGTAATCCAGGCTGGCCCGCAGGCTACCGGCATTGAAAATCGGCAGGTTGATTTGCGGCTGAAACACCCAGCTCCCCGAGCCACCCTGGAACAGCCCCGACAGATCGCTGCTGGATGTGCCCGCATTGGCCGTCAGCGTCACCGAAGGAAAAAACGCTGCACGCGCCGCGCCGATGTTGGCATTGGCTGCCTTGAGTTGAAATTCGGCCTGGATTATGTCGGGCCGGCGTTGCAGCAGGTCTGACGGCAACCCGGCGGGCATGCGGGCTACCAGGTCGTCGGCCAGCGGGCGCGCCGGCAGTGAATCCGGCACCGGGCCACCTACCAGCAAGGCCAGGCTGTTCTGGTCCTGCGCCACTTGTCGCTGGTAGCGGGCGATGCTTGCACGGGTGCTTTCGACGCTGGTCTGGGCCTGGATCACATCGATCGACGTTGCCTTGCCGGCGGTTTTGCTGCGCGAGGTCAGGCGCAGGCTGTGCTCGTCCGAGGCCAGGGTTTGCCGGGCCAAAGCCAGCAACTCCTGGTCGGCGCGCCAGGTCAGGTACGCGTTGGCAACGTTGGCCACCAGGCTCAGTTGCGCACTGCGCCGGGCTTCTTCGGTGGCCAGGTATTGCAGCATCGCCTGGTCACTGAGGCTGCGCACCCGGCCAAAAAAATCCAGTTCATAGGCGCTTACGCCCAGTGTCGCCGAATAGGTGGAGGTGATCGCGGACTCGCCGGTACCGCTGACGCGCCGAGGGACTTTCTGGCGGTTGCCGGCACCCGTGGCAGACACCGCCGGGAACAGGTCTGCGCGCTGGATGCGGTATTGCGCCTGGAAGGCCTCGACGTTCAGCGCCGCCACCCGCAGGTCGCGGTTGTTGACCAAGGCCTGGCCAATCAACTGGCGCATCACCGGGTCCGGGAACAGCTGTTGCCAGTCGGGAACTGCCGCCGAGGGTGGCACCCGGTCTGCGTTATACACCGGGTATTGCGCAGGCGTGGGCGCTGGGGGCCGTTGGTAGTCCGGAATCAGCGAGCACCCGCCAAGCACACACACCACGCCGAGCATCAGTTTCTTCATCACGCGCCAACCATCCATTTGGCCAGTCCATGGCGGCCACTGACACCCAGTTTGGCGGCGGCACGCTTGAGGTAAGTCTCGATCGAGCTGTTCTTCACACTGAGCTTCAAGGCGATCTGCGGCACGGTGCCGCCGGTCAGTAACTCCAGGCAAACCTCCTGTTCCCGCGCAGACAAGGTGATGTCACTGAGTGACAGGCGTTTGTAAAATTCGCGCTGCAATTGCGATTGCTCCAACAGGGTTTTGCAGGGCGGCGGTTCAACGAGTGGGGTTTGTCGATTGATCTGCGCGTGACGCTCGATCAAGGGCAACAGGGTTTCCGACAGGCGCTTGAGGAAGGACAACTCGGCCAGGGAAAATGCCCGCTGCGTGTGGGGCCGATAGAACGAGATGACACAGCGCCGATTGGCCTGGCGCGAGACCAGGTTGCACTGGTGGGAAGTGCCACGGGTGTGGGGGCTGTTGGCCTTGGCATTCATCTGGATCAACAGCGGGTCGTTCATGCCAAGCATCTTTTTCAGCAGCGGGTGATCATCGCGATGATGCAGCGTGCCTGGCGGTGGCAAATCGCGCTTCAGGCCGGCACTGCCCAGTAGGGTGATATCCAGTACACAGGCCTGGTGTTCGTCGAGGCTCCATTCACTGAGGTCTACCAGGTGCACCGCAATCAGCTTGTCGACCAGGTGCAGCATGTTCGCTGCAAAGTGTTCTGTGCCCGTGCTTGAAATCAACTCCCCCAACTCGAAATAAAAATGTGGGCTTTCCATATTTCGAATACTGCTGGTCAGACTCATAGCCATCTCATCCTTGATGTCGAAAACCGTCGTCGGTTACCCCGTGCATGTACAGGCCTGCGGTTCTCCTTGAACCTGGGTCGGTGCTCGATACGTCATTTAGCCACGGGGATTTGTCCTACGTATGTAGCGGAAACGAGGGACACAACGTGCCATAAAAACCACGTCACTAATTCGTCATTACTGACAGGGAAATAAGATGCAGCTGCACGCCTAGAGCGCTTTAGTGCTTATTAACTAGTTGATACATAAGACTATTAAAATTTTTCACGAAAATATTCGGCCGCCAAGCAACGGCCAGCTATAGCCAATTTCCTACATTCATTTAATCGTTTCAGCAATGCACCGTCAGCCAACCCTGGCACGGTTCCCGGCTGTCCGGGTTTCGGGTGACAGACGAGTAAGGGGCGCGATGCTTAAATCCGCTTGATTTCGCCTCAATGGGGCGTTGTGCGCCTTATCGACACCTCACATGAGAAGGATCTTATGAAGTTTTTCCCCCTGACCGCCGCACAGCGTGATATCTGGCTGGACCAACTGCGCCTGGGTGACTCGCCGCTGTACAACATCGGCGGCTATGTCGACCTCACAGGCCCCGTGAATCCTGCATTGATCCAGCGCGCCATAGAGCAACTGGTGGCCAAGCACGACGCGTTGCGCACGGTGTTGCAGGTGCAGGCCGATGGCTTGCCCCGGCAGGCGTTCGCCGAGGTTGTGGAGGTGTCGGTACCGCAACATGATGTCTGCGGCTCACCCGATCCCCACCTCGCAGCCCAGGCCTTGATGCAGGATCGGATGGCCCAGGCCTATTCGATGGGCGGTGAACCGTTGTTTCGCTTCTTCCTGGTCAAGCTTGATGACCAGCATTACCGCCTTGGCACCCAGGCCCACCACCTGATCCTCGATGGTTGGGGCTTTGGCCAGATGCTGCAATCGCTGGCCGGCATCTACAGCGCCCTCGAACAGGGCCGGCAACCGGACCTTTCAGCGCCGTCCTATGTCGACTTCATTGACAGTGATGAACGCTACCGCGAGTCGGCCCGTTATGCGCGTGACCGCAGCTACTGGCTGGCCAAATACCAGGCCTTGCCCGAACCCCTGTTGACACCGCGTTACCATGCCAGGGGCCAGGCGCCGAGCAATACCCTGGTGCAGCCATTTCCGGCCGAGCTGCTCAACCGCATGGAGCGCATGGCCAACCGTTACCAGGCGTCGGCCTTCCATGCGTTATTGGCCGCGATGTACGTGTATTTCACGCGCACCGGCCAGCGCCAGGAGTGGGTCGTCGGGCTGCCGATCCTTAACCGTTCCAACGCCCGTTTTCGCTCGACCCTGGGGCTGTTTACCCAGGTGAGTGCAGTGCGCTTGCAGTTCGGCAGCGACACCTCCTTTGGCGCCCTGGTACGCGGTGTGCGCGACCAGCTCAAGCAGGATTTCCGGCACCAGCGTTTCCCGCTGAGCGAGATGAATCGCGAATTGGGCGTACTGCGTGCGGACCGTGCCCAGCTCTTTGACCTGTCGGTGTCCTACGAGCAGGATGACCATGAGTTTCGCTACGGCCAGGCATCAGCCCGGGCGATCAAGGTCTCCAACCACCATGAACCGTTGCCGATCGCGATCCACTTGCGCAGCAACCGCTACCACCACACCGCGTGCCTGCATTGCGTGTACAACGAGGCGTATTTCCAGCCACACGAAGTGCAGGCGCTGGCTGGGCGGTTGGTGTATTTGCTGGAGCAGGGGCTGGAAAACCCGGCGTTGACGGTGGTGGACTTTTCGTTGGTGACGCCCGCAGAAACCGCGCAGCTGCAATGCTGGAACAGCACCGCCCAGGCGTACCCGGCGGCGCAGACCCTGCATGCGCGGGTGGAAGCCCAGGCCGCTTTGGCCCCGGGTGCAATCGCCGCGGTGTACAAGGGCCAGACACTGACGTATGGCGAGTTGAACCAGCGCGCCAATGCCCTGGCGCAACAGTTGTGTGGGCTGGGGGTAAGGCCTGACAACCGCGTTGCGATTGTTGCCCGGCGAAGCCTGGAGACCCTGGTGGGGTTGCTGGGAATTCTCAAGTCCGGTGCCTGTTATGTGCCGGTTGACCCGGCCCATCCCGCCGAACGCCTGGCCTATCTGCTCGATGACAGCGCGCCGGTGGCCGTCCTCACACAGTCCGATTTACGGGGGCGCCTGCCGGTGCTGAGTGTACCGGTGATCAACCTGGATCAAGCCACTGCACAATTGGCGCACAACCCAGGGGTGGCTGTCACCCCGGCCAACCTCGCCTACGTGATTTATACCTCGGGCTCCACCGGGCTGCCCAAGGGCGTGATGGTCGAGCACCACACCGTGGCCAATCTGGTGGGCTGGCACTGCCAGGCCTTCGACCTGCACCAGGGTAGCCACACCGCCAGCGTTGCCGGGTTTGGCTTTGATGCCATGGCCTGGGAAGTCTGGCCGGCACTGTGCGTGGGCGCCACCCTGCACCTGGCACCGGCCCATGACGGCGCCGAAGACATTGACGCACTGCTGGCGTGGTGGTGCACGCAACCTCTGGACGTGTGCTTCCTACCCACGCCTGTGGCCGAGTACGCCTTCAGCCAGGGCATCGAGCACCCGACCCTGCGTACCTTGCTGATTGGCGGTGACCGCCTGCGCCAGTTCAACAAGGCGCGCGGTTTTACGGTGATCAACAACTACGGCCCCACCGAAGCCACGGTGGTTGCCACCTCGGGCCGGGTGGAGGTGGGTCAGGCGTTGCACATTGGCAAGCCCATCGCCAATGCCACGGTCTACCTGTTGGATGAACAGCAGCGACCGGTGCCCATCGGTGTCGCGGGTGAGGTGTACATCGGCGGCAATGGCGTGGCGCGAGGCTATCTGAATCGCCCGGAAATGACCGCCGAGCGCTTCCTCGATGACCCTTTCAACCCCGGCCGCATGTACCGCACCGGTGACCTGGCGCGCTGGCTGCCGGATGGCAACCTCGACTACCTGGGGCGCAATGACGACCAGGTAAAAATCCGTGGCGTGCGTATCGAACTGGGCGAAATCGAAGCGGCCCTGGCCGATTATGAGGGCCTCACTGAAGCCGTGGTGCAGGTGCGGGACGGGCAACTGCTGGCCTGGTTCACCGAGCATGCCCCGGTGGCCATCGGGCTGATCCGTGCCCATCTGCAAGCGCGTTTGCCGGACTACATGCTGCCGCTGGCCTACGTAAAGCTGGCGGCGTTGCCCCTGACTGCCAACGGTAAGCTCGACCGCAAGGCCTTGCCCGCACCGGGTGCCGATGCATTCATAAGCCGGGCTTACCAGGCCCCGCAAGGCGCCACGGAAACCGCCCTGGCGCAGATCTGGGCCGAGGTGCTGCAGGTCGAGCGGGTGGGGCGCCACGATCATTTCTTCGAATTGGGCGGCCATTCGCTGCTGGCCGTCCAACTGGTGCAGCGCATGCGCCAGGCCGGGATGCCGGCGGATGTGCAGGTGTTGTTCGGCCAGCCGACGTTGGCCGCGCTGGCGGCAGCGGTGGGCAAGGGCGTTGAGGTTGATGTGCCGGCCAACCGGGTTCCCGTGGGTTGCACGCGCATTACCCCGGACCTGCTGGTACTGGCCAGGCTGGACCAAGCCACGATTGAAAGCATCGTCGCAGGCATCCCCGGTGGGGCCGCCAATGTGCAGGAGATTTACCCGTTGGCGCCGTTGCAGGAAGGCCTGCTGTATCACCACATCACCGATAAGCGCGATCCCTACCAGCAACACGCAATGTTCAGCTTTGCCTGCCGCGAACAGTTGGATGCATTTGCCCAGGCGCTGCAACAGGTGATCGACCGCCATGACATCTTGCGCACCAGCCTGGCGTGGGATGCCATTGAGCAGCCGATGCAAGTGGTATGGCGCGAGGCGCGCCTGCCTGTGGAGCTGGTGAGCCTTGAGGGGGCCCAGTCGTCGACAAACTGCGCGAGCGCCAGCGCCCGCTGGATTTGCGCAGGGCCCCACTGATGGCCCTGGATTATGCCGAAGACCCGCTGAACCGCCGTTGGGTGGGTATGCTGCGTTTGCATCATCTGGTTAACGATGCCACATCAACCCAGGTGTTGATGGCGCAAATCCAGGCGCATCTGCGTGGCCAGCAACAACAACTTGCGGCGTCGGTGCCCTATCGCAACATGGTTGCCCAGGCTCTTTCACCTATACGCCAGGCCGGGCACGAAGGGTTCTTTCGGGCGCGACTGGCGGATGTCGACGAGCCGACCCTGGCCTTCGGCTTGCAGGAACGCCAGGCGGAACGCCACGCGACCGAGGAAGCCCACCTGCAACTTCCCGACGCCCTCGGCCAACGCCTGCGTGAGCAGGCTCGCGTGCTGGGCGTCACGGCTGCAAGCCTGTTTCACCTGGCGTGGGCCCAGGTGCTGGGACGCGTGTCCGGCCGTGACGACGTGGTGTTCGGCACCGTATTGCTGGGACGGTTGCAGGCGGGCGAGGGCGCAGACCGTGCCCTGGGCATGTTCATCAATACCTTGCCGCTGCGGGTGCGCCTGGCCGGGTTGACGGTGAGCGAGGCGATCAAGGACACCCAGCAGCAACTCAGCGCCTTGCTCGCCCATGAGCAAGCGTCGCTGGCGTTGGCCCAGCGTTGCGCCGGCGTTACGCCGCTGTTCAACAGCCTGCTGAATTACCGGCATGTCTCGGCCGAGGAACTCCAGGAACTGCTGCCCGGCATTGAGTTGCTCAACAGTGAAGACATCCTCAGTTACCCGCTGATGTTGACGGTGGATGACCTGGCCAGCGGTTTCCGGCTCAAGGCCAAGGCGCCTCGCAAGGTCGGCGCCCGGCGCCTGCTGGAGTACCTCGGCACGGTGCTGGCAGGATTGACCGAGGCGCCGCAAGCGTCGCTGTTCGATGTGCAGGTGCTGCCTGCGGCCGAGCTTCAGCAGCAGTGGGTGGATTTCAACGCCACCGAAACCCAATACCCCGAGAACCTGGCCGTCCACGCCCTGTTCGAAGCCCACGCCCGGCACACGCCCCACGCCGTGGCGGTGCAGGCCGGTGAGCAACAGTTGACGTATCGCCAGCTCAACGAACGCGCCAACCGCCTGGCCTATCACCTGCGCGAGCGAGGAGTGCAGCCGGACTCTCGGGTGGCGCTGTGTGTGGAGCGCGGGCTGGACCTGGTGGTGGGGTTGTTGGCGATTCTCAAGGCTGGCGGCGCGTATGTGCCGCTGGACCCGGGCTACCCCCGCGAGCGCCTGGCCTACATGCTGCAAGACAGCGCGCCGGTGGCGTTGCTGGTGCAGGGCGCCACCCGTGACCTGGTGGGAGGCGTGTCGATACCGGTGATCGACTTCGACCATTGTTCCTGGCATCAGGCCCCCGAGGGCAACCCTCTGGTACCGGGCCTGGGTGCCCGCAACCTGGCCTACGTGATGTACACCTCCGGCTCCACCGGCGTGCCCAAGGGTGTGATGATTGAACATCGCGGCCTGGCCAATTTGATGCACTGGGGCTCGCAGCTATGCCCGAATGCCGGGGGTGGCGCTTTGCTGCAACGGGCGCCGTTCAGTTTTGACGGTTCGATATGGGAACTGTTTTGGCCGCTGGCCAGCGGAATGCGCCTGGTCCTCGCGCGCCCCGACGGGCACCGGGAGCCGGCGTACCTGGCGCAGGTGATTCGCGAGCAGCAGATCAGCGTGATCAAGTTTGTGCCGGCGATGTTGCAGCAGTTTCTCGACCTGGAAGAGTCCGCCCGGTGCACCAGCCTGACCGACGTGTTATGTGGGGGGGCGAACTGTCCGAAGCCCTGGCACGTGGGGTCCAGGCACGCTTGCCCAAGGTGCGCTTGCACAACGTCTACGGCCCCACCGAGGCCACGGTAGACAGCAGCGCCTGGACCCTGGAACCGGGCGCACCAGTGCCGGCCGTGCAGCTGCCGATTGGCCGGGCGATCAGCAATACCCGGCTGTATGTGCTGGATGAGCATGACCGCACGGTACCGCTGGGTGTCAGTGGGCAGCTGCATATCGGCGGGGTCGGCGTGGCGCGCGGGTACCTGGGGTTGGCACAGATGACGGCCGAACGGTTTATCGACAGCCCGTTTGTCGCGGGAGACCGGCTGTATCGCACCGGCGACCTGGTGCGTTACCTGCCCGACGGGAACCTGGAGTTTCTTGGGCGTAATGACTTCCAGGTCAAGTTGCGAGGCGTACGGCTGGAGCTTGGAGAGGTGGAGGCGCGGTTGGCCAGGCACCCGGCGTTGCGCGAGGTTGCGGTATTGATTCGGGATGAGCGGCTGGTGGCTTATTTCACGGCCCGCGATGGGGTGCCGGGGCTGGAGGCGCTGCGCGCGCATATGCTGGAGGCATTGCCTGAATACATGGTGCCTGCGGCGTTTGTGCACATCGACATGTGGCCACTTAACCCGGCCGGCAAGCTGGACCGCAAGGCCTTACCGGAGCCTGGGGCAGAGGCGGTGGTAAGCCGTGCCTATGAGCCGCCTCGGGGCGAGGTGGAAACATTGATCGCCGGGGTATGGGCCCAGGTGCTGAAGCTGGAAAGGGTAGGGCGCCAGGATCACTTTTTTGAACTGGGCGGCCATTCATTGCTGGCGGTGGGGGTGGTGGCGCGCATGCGCAAGGCGGGGCTGGAGGTGGATGCGCGGATGTTGTTCAGCCAGCCCACCCTGGCCGGGTTGGCGGGGCTGGTCGGGCACGCGGTGGCGCGGGTGGAGGTGCCTCTGGCGGCGATTCCGCAGTTAGGGCACCGGCGCAGGATTTAAGGCTTTCACCCTTGTACCTGTCCGTTACTGCCGTAACGGACAGGCCTGCGCGGATTATTTTCAAACCCCAAGGAATAAACCCAGGCCCTCGCCTGTTCTATCCCCAGAACATCTTCAACGAGGGCAGTACGATGGACCTCTCCACCCAAGCGCAACCGCTGGATTTCAGCGCGCTGGCCCAACCCCTGGGCGACATCGAGCCTTGTGGCGAGAACGTCGAGTACGACCCCGACTTCCTCCAGCTGGAAGAAGAAGCCCTGGGCAAGCCCGAGGTCCAATACGGCGACACCATCACCCAGGCCGTCGTGCCCAACTGGAAGCGGGTAATGTCCCTGGCATTGCCGCTGATGCAACGCAGCCGCGACCTGCGCCTGGCCACCTGGCTGACCCGTGCCCAACTCAACCTCAATGGCATCCACGGCCTCAATGCCGGCCTCGGCCTGATCGAAGCCCTGCTGGTTAAATGCTGGGGCGGCCTGCACCCGCAACTCGACCCGGACGACGACCACGACCCGCTGCTGCGCATCAATATCCTCGCCACCCTGTGCGAACCCACCGGCCTGTTGCGCGAGCTGCAGGACATGCCCCTGGTGGGCGCCCGCAGTGTCGGCCAGTTCAGCCTGCGTGACCTCGACCTGGCCAGCGGCGAGCAGGGCAGCACTGACGCCCTGGCGATGATCGACGGCGCCTTTGCCGACGCCGATCCGCAAACCCTGCGCCACACCGAAGCGGCCCTCACCGAAGCCTTGCAGCGCAGCCAGCACATCGAACAATCCCTCACCGAACACGTCGGCGTTGGCCGCGCCATCGACCTCGGCGGCCTGGCGACCTTGCTGCGTCGCCAGGCCGACACTGTGCGTCGGCGCCTGCCAGAAAACCCGTCTGTCGCGACCCACATCGACGCCGGCCCGGCACCGGCCGCAGCCCTGCAGGCCATGGGGGGCGAGATCAGCAGCCGCGAGGACGCGCGTCAGGCCATCGACCGCCTGTGCACCTATTTCAACACCCACGAACCCGCCAGCCCCGTGCCGTTCCTGCTGCAGCGGGCAAAGAAACTGATCGACAAAAACTTCATGGAATTGCTGCAAGACCTCGCCCCCGATGGTCTGGCACAACTGGCGCTGGTCAGCGGTATTCGCCCCGGCAACGACTGACCGTCCCCAATCAACCCTCACACTGGAGCTATCCCGTGGCCAAAGAAAGCAGTCAGAAATTCATCGCTCGCAACCGCGCCCCGCGGGTCCAGATCGAGTACGACGTGGAAATCTACGGGGCGGAAAAAACCGTGCAGTTGCCCTTCGTGATGGGCGTGTTTTCCGACCTCTCCGGCAAACCTGCCGAGCCGTTGCCGCCTGTCGCCGAACGCAAGTTCCTGGAGGTCGACATCGACAACTTCGACGAACGCCTCAAGTCGATGAAGCCGCGCGTTGCGTTCCAGGTGCCCAACACCCTGACCGGTGAAGGCAACCTGCCGGTGGAGATCACCTTCGAAAACATGGACGACTTCACCCCGGCCGCCATCGCCCGCAAGGTGCCGAGCCTCAACCAGTTGCTGACCGCCCGCAGCCAGTTGTCGAACCTGCTGACCTACATGGACGGCAAGGTTGGCGCTGAAGAGTTGATGGCCAGGCTGCTGGGCGATCCGGCCGTGATGCAAGCATTGAGCAGTGCGCCCAAACAACCCGAGTAACTGATTTTCCCGCTGACTCTGCCGGCGTCCTGATTGCCCCGGCATGGGGACGCTTGTACCCAATTTTCAAGGATACCGTCATGTCCACTACACAATCGGAACAGTCCGGACTGCCGCAAGGCGCCACTCAGTTTGATGCCGGCGACTTCGCCAGCCTCCTGCAAAAAGAGTTCAAACCCAAGACCGACAAGGCCAAGGAAGCAGTGGAAACCGCCGTGCGTACCCTGGCTGAACAGGCGCTGCAAGGCACACACCTGCTCTCCAATGACGTGCTGGGCACCATCGAAGGTCTGATCGCCGCCCTGGACCAGAAGCTCACCGAGCAGATCAATCACATCCTCCATCACGAGGAGTTCCAGGGCGTGGAAAGTGCCTGGCGCGGCCTGCATTACCTGGTGAATAACACCGAGACCGACGAGTCGCTGAAGATTCGGGTGATGAATATTTCCAAGAACGAAGTGCACAAGACCCTGCGCAAGTTCAAGGGCGTGGCCTGGGACCAGAGCCCGATCTTCAAGAAGCTCTACGAAGAGGAATACGGGCAGTTCGGCGGTGAGCCCTATGGCGCGTTTGTGGCCGACTACTACTTCAACAACAGTGCGCCGGATGTGGAACTGCTGACCCAGATGGCCCGGGTCAGCGCTGCCGCCCACTGCCCGTTGATCACCGCCGCCGACCCCAGCGTGATGCTGATGGAGTCCTGGCAGGAACTGGCCAACCCGCGCGACCTGACCAAGATCTTCCAGACCCCCGAGCACGCCGCCTGGCGCGGCTTCCGGGCCAGTGAAGATTCGCGCTACGTGGGCCTGGCGATGCCGCGCTTCCTGTCCCGTGCCCCGTACGGCGCCAAGACCAATCCGGTGGAAGACTTCGATTTTGAAGAAACCACCGACACCGTCGGCAGCAAGGATTTCACCTGGGCCAACGCGGCCTACGCCATGGCGGTAAACATCAACCGCTCGTTCAAGCACTACGGCTGGTGCTCGCAGATTCGCGGCATCGAATCCGGCGGTGCGGTGGAAGGCTTGCCCGTGCACACCTTCCCGACGGATGACGGCGGCGTCGATATGACTTGCCCAACCGAAATCGCCATCAGCGACCGCCGTGAAGCAGAGCTGGCAAAAAACGGTTTCATGCCCCTGGTGCACAAGAAAAACAGCGACCTGGCGGCGTTCATTGGCGCCCAGTCGATGCACAAGCCTGCCGAATACGACGACCCGGACGCCACCGCTAACGCCAACCTGGCCGCGCGCCTGCCGTACCTGTTTGCCACTTGCCGTTTCGCTCATTACTTGAAGTGCATCGTGCGCGACAAGATCGGCTCGTTCAAAGAGCGCGAAGACATGCAGGTGTGGCTCAACAACTGGATCGGCCGCTACGTGGAACACAACCCGGCTACGGCCACCGATGCCGACAAGGCCCGCAAACCCCTGGCCGGCGCCGAAGTGGTGGTGGAGGAGATCGAAGGCAACCCGGGTTACTACGGCGCCAAGTTCTTCCTGCGCCCGCACTACCAGCTCGAAGGCCTGACCGTGTCGCTGCGCCTGGTCTCCAAACTGCCGTCGACCAAAGCTTCCTGATAACGCTTTCCTACCCAAACCAAGGTACTGAACATGATCCTGCTCAACTTCAAAGGCAAACAAATCAAAGGCACGTCCACCGTCGATGCGCACAAGGACTGGATCACCATCGACGCGATCCAGATGGGCGTCGGCCGGGCGATTTCCACCAGCGGTGGCGGCGCCGACCGTGACACCAGCAACCCCTCGTTCTCGGAAATTTCCCTGACCAAGGCCACCGACCTGGCCTCGGCCGACCTGTTCATGGAAGCGGTGTGCGGCAAAAGCCTGGGGGATGCCGAAATCCACTTCATCCAGACCGGCGGCCCGGACAAGAAGCAACAGGTGTTCCTCAAGATCATCCTGGGCAAAGCCATCATCAGCTCCTACTCGGCCAGCAGTAACGGCGAGCGCCCGAGCGAAACCATCTCCATCAACTTCACCACCATCAGCTACGAGTACGACTCCTTCACCGGCGACACCGTGATCACCGGCACGCCGAAGAAGTGGGACCTGGAAGCCAACGCAAAAATCTAAGGCTGGCACAGAACCTGTGGGAGCAGGCAAGCCAGCTCCCACACAGGTTGCGTCCGGCTCAAGGAAGTTTTTATGACCCCGATTCAAGGCCAACCCCATGGCTGAACTCACCAGCCGCGAACGCCTGCAGCCGTCCTTGCTCGATCGCCTGAGCGATGACGACACCGAGCACGCCGTCGAGTCCCGAGACAAGCGCATCTTGTCCATGACCGGCTTGCGCAAGGCAGTGCTGCGTGACCTTGGCTGGCTGCTCAACAGCACCAGCCTGGGCAGTTTTCGCGAACTCGGTGGGCATCCGTTGGCCGCGCAATCGGTGATCAATTTCGGCTTGCCGGATCTGTCCGGCAAGACCGCCGCCGGCCTGGACCGCGAAGAGCTGGCCCGGCGCATTCGCCAGGCCATCTGGGACTTTGAGCCCCGGATCCTGCGCGACAGCCTGCGTGTGGTGCCATTGGGCACCAGTGCCATCCCCAACCAGATGGCCTTTGAAATCCACGGCGAACTCTGGGGCCAGCCGCTGCCCGAGCGCCTGTACCTGAAGACCGAACTGGACCTGGAAGCCGGTGAAGCCAGGGTCTTCGATATCGAGACAAGGGACGTGCGGTGAACGCCAAACTGCTGCGCTACTACGAACGTGAACTGGCCCACCTGCGGGAAGTCGGCGGCGAATTCGCCCGTGACTATCCCAAGGTCGCCGGCCGCCTGGGGCTTGAGACCTACGCCTGCGCCGATCCCTATGTGGAGCGCCTGCTGGAGGGCTTCAGCTTTCTCGCCGCGCGGGTGCAGTTGAAGATAGACGCCGAGTTCCCACGGTTTACCAATCACCTGCTGGAGCTGGTGTACCCGCAGTACCTCGCGCCCACGCCGTCGATGGCGGTGGTGCAGTTGCAGCCGGACATGAGCGAAGGCAGCCTGGCCGCCGGGTTCAAGGTGTCGCGCGGCACGGCCTTGCACAGCCAGCTGGGCAAGGGCGACCAGACCGCCTGTGAGTTTCGCACCGCTCACGATGTAACCCTGTGGCCGGTGGAACTGGCCGAGGCGCGTTACTTTGCCTGTGGCGGCCAGGTCGGCGGCGTCGACCTGGCGCGCCTGGGCGGGGTGAAGGCGGCATTGCGCCTGCGTTTGCGCGTCGGCGCAGGGCTGACTTTCAGCGACCTGGCCCTGGACAAGCTGGCGCTGCACATCCGCGGCGGCGAAGCCTTGCCCTCGCGCATCCTCGAACAACTGCTGGCCCAGGTCGCCGGGGTGCTGGTGATGCCGGTGCAGGAGCATGTGGACTGGCACCAGTTCCTGCCCAAGACCGCTATCCGCGGCCTCGGCTACAGCGATGAAGAAGCCTTGCTGCCCACCGGCGCCCGATCGTTCCAGGGCTACCGGCTGTTGCAGGAATACTTCGCCATGCCCCAGCGCTTTCTGTTTGCCGAGCTGGGCGGGCTGGCTGACAGCGTGAGTCGCTGCACCTCGGAACAGCTGGACGTGATCGTGCTGTTCAAGAAACTCGACCCGTTGCTGGAACACAGCGTCAACGCGGCCAACTTCGGGCTGTATTGCACCCCGGCAATCAACCTGTTCCCGATGCGCACCGAGCGCGTGCACCTGTCGGACCAGCAATCGGAATATCACGTGATCCCCGACCGCACCCGGCCGATGGACTACGAGATCTACCAGGTCGAAGGCGTCACCGGCTATGGCAGCGGCGCCGAGGCGAGCCAGACGTTCGAGTCGTTCTACCGCGCCAATGACCTGCACGCGCGCACGCCGCCCAAGGCGTTTTACCAGGTGCGCCGCGATGCGCGCTTGCTCTCGGAGCAACAACGCCGCCAGGGCCCGCGCTCCAGCTACATCGGCAGTGAACTGTTCATGTCGTTGGTGGATGCCCAGGAGGCGCCGCACCGCAGCAGCCTGCGCCAGTTGGGCATCGACACCCTGTGCAGCAACCGCGACCTGGTGTTGAGCATGCCGGTGGGCAGCGGCAAGACCGACTTCAGCGTGGAGTCCGGTGCGCCGGTGCAGGCGGTGCGGTGTGTGGCCGGGCCAACGGTGCCGGCGCCGTCGTTTGCCGAAGGTGAAACGGCCTGGCGCCTGGTCAGCCATTTGTCCCTCAACTACTTGTCGTTGCTGGACCAGGACAAAGAGCAGGGCGCCAGCGCCTTGCGTGACCTGCTGCGCCTGTATTGCCGGATCGACGACGAAGCTGCCCACAAACAGATCGAAGGCCTGCGCTCGGTGAGCGCCGAAAGCATCGTGCGCCGCTTGCCGTTGCCCGGGCCGATCACCTATGGCCGTGGCTTGCAGATCAGCGTGACCCTCGATGAGTCGGCATTTGAAGGCAGTGGCGTATTTATCCTCGGCTCGGTGCTGGAGCAGTTTTTTGCCAAGTACGTATCGCTCAATTCCTTCACCGAAACGGTGATCAAGGGCACCGCCCGTGGGGTGATCATGCAGTGGCCGGCGAGGGTGGGGCGATGCGAGATCCTCTGAGCCTGCTCAGTGCCCTGGAAGCACACCCGGCGCGCTTCGATTTTCACGCGGCGCTGCGCCAGCTGGAGTGCGCCTTCGCGCACCTGCCACGGATCGGCCAGGCGGCACGCCCGGCGGATGAAGCGGTGCGGTTCGGTCAGCAACCGTCGCTGGCGTTCGAGCCGGCAATGATCAACAGCCTCATCCCCGGTGCCACGCCAAAATTGCTGTTGAATTTCTTCGGTTTGCTGGGGGCGAATGGGCCGCTGCCGATTCACTTGAGCGAATACATCCGCGACCGCCAGCGCAACCTCAATGACCCGACCCTGGCCGCGTTCTGCGACGTGTTCCATCACCGCATGATCAGCCTGTTCTACCGGGCCTGGGCCAGCGCCCAACCGGCTGTGAGCCTGGACCGTCCGCAGGCCGACCGCTTTGCACAGTACCTGGGCTCGCTGATCGGCATCGGCATGCCGTCGATGCTGGGCCGCGACACGGTGCCGGATGTGGCCAAGCTGCACTTCGCCGGGCGCCTTGGCCCGCAAACCCGCAACGCCGAAGGGTTAGCCGCGTTGCTCACGGACTACCTGCAAGTGCCGGTGCAGGTCGAACAATTCGTCGGCCACTGGATGACCTTGCCCGCCGATGGGCTGTGCGCGCTGCGCAGTGGCCCCGACGCACCGGTGCTCGGCCAGACCACGGTAATGGGCAAAAAGGTCTGGAACACCCAGCACAAATTCCGCCTGCTGATCGGCCCGCTGGACCTTGAACAAACCCGCCGCCTGCTGCCCGGGGGTGACAGCCTCAAGCGCGTGCAGGACTGGGTGCGCCAATACGTCGGGCTGGCGATGGATTGGGACGTGAACCTGATCGTCAAGAAAGAACAACTGCCTGGCTTGCGCCTGGGTTCCGCGCCGTTGGGCTGGACCAGTTGGTTGAGCAGCAAGGCGCCCCTGGCGGATGACCGGCAACTGCTGGTCAACCCGCGTATCTCTCATACTTCACAAGGACCTGCCCATGGCTGATATCAGTCGCGTCGCGCTCTTCGGCAAACTCAACAGCCTGTGCTACCGGGCGATTGAAAGCAGCACCGTGTTCTGCAAAATGCGCGGCAATCCCTACGTGGAACTGGTGCATTGGTTGCAGCAGATCCTGCAACTGACCGACTCCGACCTGCAGCGCCTGATCCAGCATTACCAACTCGACCCGGCTGTGCTGGCGCGGGACCTGACGGCCGCCCTGGACCTCTTGCCCCGCGGTTCGACTTCGGTCACGGACCTGTCGTCCCAGGTCGAGGAGGCGGTGGAGCGCGCGTGGGTCTACGCGACCCTGATGTTCGGCGAATCCCAGGTGCGCTCCGGGCATTTGCTGCTGGCGCTGCTCAAAAACCCGGGCCTGCGCAACGGCTTGTACGGCGTGTCGCGCGAGTTCAACAAGCTCGGCATCGAAGACCTGAGCGAGCAATTCTGCGCGTTGCTCAAGGACTCGCCCGAAGCGCAGATGACCGCCAGCGACGGCTTCCAAGTGCCCGGTGAAGACACCGGCGCCCTGGCCCCGGCGGCCATGGGCAAGCAGGAAGCGTTGAAGCGCTTCACCGTCGACCTCACCCAGCAGGCGCGGGATTCGAAGATGGACCCGATCGTCGGCCGCGACGAAGAGATCCGCCAGGTGATCGACATCCTGATGCGCCGGCGCCAGAACAACCCGATCCTGGTGGGCGAGGCGGGTGTGGGCAAGACCGCCGTGGTCGAAGGGTTTGCCCAGCGCATTGCCCGGGGCGACGTACCGCCGAGCCTCAAGGATGTGCAACTGCTGGCCCTCGACGTTGGCCTGTTGCAAGCCGGTGCGAGCATGAAGGGTGAGTTCGAACAGCGCCTGCGCTCGGTGATTGACGAGGTGCAGGCCAGCGTCAAGCCGGTGGTCTTGTTTATCGACGAAACCCACACCCTGGTGGGCGCCGGCGGTGCGGCCGGGACGGGGGACGCGGCCAACCTGCTCAAGCCTGCGCTGGCCCGTGGCACCTTGCGCACCATTGGCGCCACCACGTTTGCCGAGTACAAGAAACACATCGAAAAAGACCCGGCCCTGACCCGGCGCTTCCAGACCGTGCAGGTTGACGAGCCCGACGAAGCCCGTGCCTTGCTGATGCTGCGGGGCATCGCCCAGACCATGCAGCAGCACCACCAGGTGCAGATCCTCGACTCGGCCCTGGAAGCGGCGGTGCGCTTGTCCAACCGCTACATCCCGGCGCGCCAGTTGCCCGACAAGGCCGTCAGCCTGATCGATACCGCCTGTGCACGTGTCGCCATCAGCCTGCACGCCACGCCGGCGGAAGTGGATGACAGCCGGCGCCGTATTGAATCGCTGGAAACCGAGCTTGCGATCATTCAGCGCGAAACCGCGATTGGCGTCGACACCGCCAGCCGCCATGCGTCCGTCGAAGCGCTGTTGGCCACTGAGCGCGAGCGCCTGGATGGCCTGGAAAGCCGCTGGGACAACGAGCTGGCGCTGGTGGAACAGATTCTACGGTTGCGCAGCCAACTGGCGGACGCCACCGAGGGCGAAGCCGGCCTGGTGGAGTTGCGCCAATTGCAGGACGAGCTGGCCGCACAACAGGGCGAAACCCCGCTGGTGCTGATCAGTGTCGACGAACAGGCCGTGGCCTCGGTGGTGCAGGACTGGACCGGGATTCCCGTGGGCCGGATGGTCAAGAATGAAATCGAAAACGTGCTGCGCCTGGCTGATCGGCTGTCCCAGCGCATCATCGGGCAGAACCACGCCCTGGACATGATCGCCCGGCGCATCCAGACCTCCCGCGCCGGCCTCGACAACCCCGGCAAACCGGTGGGCGTGTTCATGCTCGCCGGCACCTCCGGCGTGGGCAAGACCGAGACCGCGCTGGCCCTGGCCGAGTCGTTGTATGGCGGTGAGCAGAACGTCATCACCATCAACATGAGCGAGTACCAGGAAGCCCACACCGTTTCCACCCTAAAGGGCGCGCCGCCGGGTTATGTGGGTTACGGCGAAGGCGGCGTACTGACTGAAGCAGTGCGCCGCAAACCCTACAGCGTGGTGCTGCTGGACGAAGTGGAGAAGGCTCACCCGGACGTGCACGAGTTGTTTTTCCAGGTGTTCGACAAGGGCTGGATGGAGGACGGCGAAGGCCGGATCATCGACTTCAAGAATACCTTGATCCTGCTCACCACCAACGCCGGCACCTCGCTGATCAGCCGCCTGTGCCGCGACCCGCAGACCATGCCCGCGCCGGATGACATCGCCAAGGCGTTACGCGAACCGTTGCTGGAAGTGTTCCCGCCCGCGTTGCTCGGGCGCCTGGTGGTGATCCCGTATTACCCGTTGAGCGACGCCATGCTCGGCAGCATCATCCGCCTGCAATTGGGGCGTATCGCCAAGCGTATCAGCGACGGCCACAAGATCCCGTTCAGCTTCAGCGACGAGGTGGTGCAGCTGATTGCCAGCCGCTGCACCGAGCTGGAAAGCGGCGGGCGGATGATCGACGCGATCCTGACCAACTCGATGCTGCCGGCCATCAGCACCGAATTCCTCAATCGGCTGCTGGCGGGTACGCCGGCGACAAGGGTGCAGGTGAGCGTCGACGCCGGCGAATTTACTTACCTGTTCGAGGAGCAGTGAACCTATGCCCTACGTAGCGTGGAAAACCCCGATCGCGATGAAGTGGTTCCGGGTGGCGAAGTTCAAGCAGCGCTCGCAGCTGACCAAGAACCCTTACCTGCAAGCCATGCCCAGCCTGGCCGGCGGCGCCTGTGTGGGGGCGACCTTCGCCTGGTTGAACCGGCATTTGCAGGCGCCGGCCGAGTCGGCCGCCAACCGGTGCGCGTTCCTGAGCCGGGACGACACCTGGTGCCGGATCGAAAGCTATTGCAGCGCGTTCAACACCACCCTGATCCTGGATAACACCAGGCGCATCCAGGCCAACCTGCCGAACATCTGTGGCCTGGGCGACAGCTCGTCGGTCGAGGCCCAGGGCTTCGACGGGCTGGCGACCCTGGCCCAGCATATCGACAGCACACAGCCGGGCTACTACGTCTGGCTGTTCACCTTTGAAGGGGGCGGGCCGTCCCACGTGTGCGGGATCTACGCCGACCGCAACTGCATGACGTTCTTCGACCCCAACTCGGGCGAGTACCGCGTGGGGCCGACCCGCAAGCTCGACTTTTTCAAGATGCTCTACAAGCACTACCTCAATTACCTGTCGGGCGCGGGTGTGCGCAAGGAAATGAAGTTTGACGAGCATTACCTGGTGCAACTGGGCGCTTGAGTAGAAAACCGCGGCGCTACGGAATAAACCGCTGCGCCCGGCTGTTGTGTCTACGTTCCTCAACTCTCAGGGATACATACGATGCCCCGGATCAACAGCGCATTCAGCTGCCGCAAAGTGGACTTTCAAGGCTTTCGCGAAGCCATTGGCGAGGCCGCCATGCTGGCCCAGTCGCCGGCCGCGCAAGAAGTCATTGCGACCATGAACACCATCAGCACCGCGCGCTCCAACGACACCGCACAAGAGCAGGCCAAGGTCGCCTATTTCGCCGCCTATGAGGGCGACGACGCGGTGGGGTTGATGGTGATGTTCAAGGAAGGCCCCACCTGGAAGATCGAAGACGTATTTGCCGGTGTAGCGGGCAGCGGGCTGGGCTCGACCCTGGCGGCCTTTGGCATGGACTACGCGATTCGCGACTACGGCAACAAACCCAACTGCGAGATTCGCCTGACCTCCCTGGACGAGGCCTCGTGTGCGTTCTGGAAAAAGATGGGCTTTGTGATGCTGCCCGGGGTCGCGAGCGGGCATGGCGGCATGGTTTACCGGGTGCCCAACTCCCGCCCGACGACTCCGCTCTAGGTAGAAAACCACCATGGCAACCACCCAAACCCGGCGCGAGATCCAGGTCAGCAGCGTGCTCGGCGCCGATGTGCTGTTGTTCCGGCGCATGCAGGCCCGGGAAGGCCTGTCGCAGCTCAGCGAGTACACGCTTGAGCTGTACAGCGAGCGCACCGACCTGAATATCGACGACCTGCTGGCGACCCAGATGAGCGTGGCGGTAGACCTGCCCAAAGGCGGCAGTCGTTATTTCAGCGGGCACGTCAGCCACTTTTCGTTTACCGGGCGCCAGGGCCGTTTCGCCACCTACAAGGCGGTATTGCGCCCGTGGCTGTGGTTTTTGACCCTGGCCAGCGACTGCCGGATTTTCCAGGCACTGAGCGTGCCGGACATCCTCAAGCAGGTGTTCGCCCCGTACACCATCGCCGATGTCGACACCTCTGGCCTGAGCGGCAGCTACCCGGCACTGACCTACTGCGTGCAGTACCGTGAAAGCGACTTCAACTTCGTCAGCCGGCTGATGGAGCAAGAAGGCATTTATTACTTCTTCAAGAGCGCGGCCGGGCGCCACACCCTGGTGCTGGCCGACTCCTATGGCGCCCATTCACCGGCACCGGGCTATGCCCAGGTGCGTTTCATGCCCGCCGAAGACCACACGATGCGCGAAAGCGAGGTGATCTACGACTGGCGCATGAGCGGCGACGTGGAGCCGGGCGGCTACACCCTGCAGGATTTCGACTTTGAAAAGCCTTCTGCCAACCTGTTGGCCAAGTCCACCCTGGCCGGCAGTTACCCGCAGTCGAGCCACGAGCGCTATGACTATCCAGGCAAGTACACCGAGCGCAAGCAGGGCGAAACCTATGCGCGCACGTTGATCGAGTCCCTGCACACCGGCACCCAGCGTGTCACCGGCGCCACCCGCGCCCGTGGGCTGTTTCCCGGCGCCTTGATGACCCTGACCGAACACCCTCGCAGCGAACAGAACGCCCAGTTCCTGTTATTGGAGGCGCGTTATGCGTTGTCCTCGGACACCTACGAACCGACGCCGCCGGCCCATCCGGCGCCGGTGCTGACCTGTGACTTCACCGCCTTGTCGAAACAGCAGCAATTTCGCGCCCCGTGCAACAGCCGTAAACCGCTGATGCAGGGCCCGCAGACAGCCATGGTGGTGGGCAAGCAAGGCGAGGAAATCTGGACCGACAAATACGGGCGGATCAAGGTGCAGTTCCACTGGGACCGCGAGGGCAAACATGACGAAAACAGCTCGTGCTGGATTCGCGTCGCCCAGGGCTGGGCCGGCAAGCGCTGGGGCAGCCTGTTCACGCCGCGCATCGGCCAGGAAGTGATCGTGAGTTTTCTGGAAGGTGATCCCGACCAGCCGCTGGTCACCGGCAGCGTCTACAACGCCGAGACCATGCCGCCCTATGCCTTGCCCGAGAACGCCACCCGTTCGACGGTCAAGAGCAACTCGTCCAAGGGCGGCGGTGGCTACAACGAGCTGCGCTTCGAAGACAAGAAGGGCTCGGAGCAGGTGTTCCTGCATGCGCAGAAAAACCTCGACCAGCGCGTGCTCAAGGACTCCCTGGACTGGGTTGGCGGCGACCGGCATTCCAAGGTCGACCAGGACCTGCGCGAGAAGGTCGGCGGCGACCGGCATTCCTCGGTGGGCGGCCATCGCAATGAGAAAGCCACCGGCGATGTCTCGCTGTCGGCCGGCACCAACATGATCATCAATGGCGGCCTGAAAACCGGCGTCACGGCCGGCATGGACATGTACATGAAGGGCGGCATGAACGTGGTGATCGAGGCCGGCGCGACCATCACGCTGAAGGTCGGCAGCACCTTTCTGACCCTTACGCCGGCGATGATTATCGCCTCGACCATTCCGATTCCCCTGCCTGAAGCCGCGTCTGCGGCCACTGCACTTGCGCTCACAGCAGCCACCGGCCCGGCCGGGGTGCCGCTGCCACCGAAGGAGGCCGACGATGGCAAGTAATCCGCTGAATTTGATTCTTCTGGTCAGGAGCTACCGCGACCAGCCAATGCCCGGTGAGGTGATCTGCCGGTTTACCGAGGCCGGCGGTTCGATTGGCCGTGGTCCGGACAATGACCTGACGTTGGATGACCCGGGTAAATACATTTCCCGTGTGCATGCGCGCATCGAGTTGCGTGGTGCGCAGTTCTACCTGACCGACACCGGCAGCAACCCGAGCCTGGTCAATGAGCGCCCGCTGGGCAATGGCCGTGAGCGGGCGTTGGAGGAGGGCGACCGCCTGGTGATTGGCGACTACGGGCTGCAAGTGCGCCTGGAGCAACCCGAGATCGAGGTGCCGGACGACGCCATGGCCACGCGCATCCTGCCGCCGCTGTTCGTCCCGCCGCCTGCGCCGGTGGCCGCGCCGTTGCCGGCGCTGGAGGTGTATCGCGAGCCGGAGGTGGTGGCGCCGGTGGTGCTGCATGATGCCCTGGCCGGGGCGCGGATTCTGGAAGGCGGCTCGCTGTTTGACGGGGCGGTGCCGCTCTCCGACCCGTTGGGGTTGAACCTGATGGGGCGGGTGGAACCGGCATTTCGCGGCACTGAAAGCGACCATGTGGCGCCGCAGATGCAGGCGTTTACCTTGCCGGTGATGCATGTGGAGCCCCAGGTCATTCCTGAAGACTACAATCCGCTCTTTGGGCTGACACCGGAACCTGTGGCTGCCCACGATCCAAATGTGGGAGTGGGCTTGCTCGCGAAAGCGGTGGATCAGCCACCGGATGCATTGACTGAGCCACTGCATTTGCGAGCAAGCCCGCTCCCACACAAGCCCGCACCCACACTGGAGCAGAGCGAGCCCGTCAGTGACGACGCGGTATTCAAGGCCTTGCTCCAAGGCCTGGGCCTGGAAAACCTGCACACCACGCGTACCCCCGTCGAGCTTGCGCACCTGGTCGGCGAAATGCTGCGCACCGCCACCGGCGGCACCATGGCGGTACTCATGGCCCGCGCCCTGACCAAACGCGAAAGCCATATCGACATGACCATGATCGGCGCCCACTCCAACAACCCGCTCAAGTTTTTCCCCGACCCCCACAGCGCCCTGACCCAAATGCTCACCGCCGATTCCCCGGCCTACATGCGCCCGGTCAAGGCCATGGGCGCGGCATTTGACGACCTCAAGGCCCATGAACTGGCAGTGATCGCCGGCATGAACGCGGCGCTGGGCGCGGTGGTGCAGCGCTTCGACCCGGCCCGGGTGGAGCAGCGCCGCACCACCCACGGCGCCCTCGACAAGTGGATGCCCGCCCGGCGCAAAGCGCGCTTGTGGGACCGCCTGGTAGAACGCTACGAGGACCTGGCCCGGGATGCCGACGAGGACTTGCAGCGCCTGTTCGGTGAGTTGTTTTCGGTGGCTTATGAAGAGCAGGTCGCGCGGTTGCGCACCGGCCAATGAGAAGAATTTATGTCCTGGAATAACAAAGTAGTCTGGTCCGAAGGCATGTTGTTGCAGCCCCAGCACCTGCAACAACACGACCGTTTTTTACAGGCGCAGCTGGAGGCCCGGGTCAGCACCTTGCGCGCCTACGCCCATGGTTTTTCAAGCCTGAAAATCGACCTGCAGCAGTTGGCCCTGGGCAAGTTGTCATTGTTGGCGTACAGCGGCGTACTGCCCGACGGTACGCCGGTCGGCCAGCCCTTCGACGATGAAATGCCGCTGCCTCTGGAAATCCCCGCAGACGCCCGCGACCTTAAGGTGGTGCTGGCGCTGCCGAGCCTGCGCCCCGGCGTGGCCGAAGTCGACGACAACCCAGGCTTCGAAAACTTCGCCCGCCACCGCAGCAGCGAGTACGAGGCCTGGGACAGCAACGGCCTGGACAGCAGCGCGCTGATGAGCATCGGCAAACTGCGCCTGCGCCTGGCGTTTGAAGGTGACGTAGCCGACGCCTACACCACCCTTGGCATCGCCCATGTGGTGGAAAAACGCGCCGACAAAAGCGTGGTGCTCGACCGCGATTACTGCCCGCCATGCCTGGACATCCGCGCCGCCGAATACCTTGGGGCGTTTGTCGATGAATTGCTCGGCCTGTTGCAGCAACGCGGTGAAGCCCTGGCGGCACGCCTGAACCGCCCGGACGGCAGCGGCGCGGCCGAGATTGCCGACTTCCTGCTGCTGCAGGTGCTCAACCGCAGCCAGCCGCTGGTGCGGCATTTGGCGGCAATGAGCGGCCTGCACCCGGAGCAGTTGTACCGCGACCTGACCGGCCTGGCCGGCGAACTGGCGACCTTTACCCAGGCCGACAAGCGCGCCTCGGCTTACCCGGTGTACCGCCATGACGCGCTGGCTGAAACCTTCGCCCCGGTGATGCTCGACCTGCGCCGTTCGCTGTCGACCGTGATGGACGCGCGGGCCATCGCTATCCCCCTGGAAGAGCGCCAATACGGGATCCGCGTGGCGGTACTGCCCGACCAGGATTTGCTGCGCTCGGCCACGTTCATCCTCGCGGTGCAGGCACACATGCCCGCCGAAAGCGTGCGCAACGGCTTCCCGCCGCAGGTCAAGATCGGCTCGGTGGAGAAGATCCGCGACCTGGTCAACCTGCAACTGCCGGGTATCGGCCTGCGCCCGCTGCCGGTGGCGCCACGGCAACTGCCGTTCCACGCCGGCTTCACCTATTTCGAACTCGACCGCAGCAGCGATTACTGGCAACAGCTGAGTAATTCGGCGGGGTTTGCCATGCACATCGCCGGGGTCTTCCCGGGGCTGGACATGCAGTTCTGGGCCATTCGGCGCTAAGGCAAGGTGACTGACGTGAATGACACTTTCGATGGCGCCCAGGACCCGGATCGCACCCTGCTGATCCCCACGCCCGGCGGGCGCCGGCCTCTGCCGGCAGCCAGCCCGGTGGCCGATGTGCAGAGCGCCGCCCTGGTCCTCAAGGGCCTGGGCCTCAACCCGCTGGTGCGGGCCGCCAACCCATTGCTTGACCTGGTGGTGCCCCTGCGCATGCTGGCCACCCCGCCCGACATGGAAAGCCTGCGCCAGCGGCTGATCCAGGCGGTGCAGGCGTTCGAGGCCCAGGCCCGGGCCAGCCAGGTGGATGTCGAAACCGTAGCGGCGGCGCGTTACGCGCTGTGCACCCTGGTGGATGAAACCATTTCCAGTACGCCATGGGGCGCCGGTGTGTGGGGCAGCCGCAGCCTGTTGGTGACCTTTCACAATGAAGCCTGGGGCGGCGAAAAATTCTTCATGATTTTGCAGCGTCTCAGCCAGGACCCACGCACCCATATCCACGTGCTGGAGCTGATGTATTTGTGCATGGCCCTGGGGTTGGAAGGGCGGTATCGGGTGCTGGATCGCGGCCTCGACCAACTGGGCCTGTTGCGCGAGCGCTTGCTGCAACTGATCAACCAGCAGCGCGGCAACCGTGAACAAGACCTGTCGCCCCGTTGGCGCGGTGCCGAGGCGCCCCAGGCGTCGATGTTACGCCGGGTGCCGTTGTGGGTACTGGCGACGGTGGCGGCGGTGCTGCTGTTGAGTGTGCAGTTGACCTACAGCTGGTTGCTTAATCGTGCGTCCGATCCGGTTTTCGCGCAGTTGGGGGCGATTCGTGTGGCGTCGCCGCTCAAGGTGGCGGCGCCTGCAACACCTGCGCCGGTGCGCCTGTCGGGGTTCCTCGCGCCGGAAGTCGCCCAGGGCCTGGTCACGGTCAAAGACAGCGCCGACCGCTCGGTGATCACCCTGCGCGGCGATGGTGTATTTGCTTCCGGCAGTGCCGAAGTGGCAAGCAACTTCGACGGTTTGCTCAACCGCATCGGCGATGCATTGGCCACGGTGCCGGGGGATGTGGTGGTGGTTGGGCATACCGACAACGTGCGGCCTTCGGCGACGTCGCGGCTGGGCTCCAACTTCGACCTGTCCCAGGCCCGCGCCAAGACCGTCGCGCGCCTGCTGGGGCAACGCGCAGGGCCGGCCGAGCGATACCGCAGCGAAGGCCGGGGTGAGACCGAGCCCTTGGTTCCCAATGATTCACCGGCTAATCGTGCGCGTAACCGGCGTGTCGACATCACCGTGCTGATCCCCTCCCAGGCGCAATAGACCATGAACCTGTCCTCGTTTTTTTCGTTGTTATGGTCCCCGGTGGAGCGCTTTATCCTGTGGTTGCTCAAGCCGTGGTTGTTGTCGCTGATCGGCGTGGCGCTGCTGTCGCTGCTGGTGTGGTACGAAGGCCCGCTGCTGGCGTTCAACGGCACCGAGCCGTTGGCGCCGGAAGCACGGCGTTGGGGCTTGATCGGGGTGTTTGTGTTGGTGTGGGCCGGCTACTTTGCCTGGCGTGTGTGGCGTGCCTGGCGGGCCAATCGCGGGTTGATGGCCGGGGTTGCGCAAGTGCCGGCGGGCGAGCGTGAATCCCAGGCAGAAGTGAATGAACTGGGCGAGCGTATGCGCTCTGCGATGGCGGTGCTGCGCAAGGCCAACCCCGGCTGGAAGATGAGCGGGCAGTATCTGTACCAACTGCCGTGGTACATGTTTGTGGGCGCGCCGGGCAGTGGCAAGACTACTGCGCTGACTCATTCCGGCCTGCAGTTTCCCCTGCGTGAAGCGATGGGGAGCGGTGCCATCGGCGGGATCGGCGGCACCCGGCATTGTGACTGGTGGTTTACCGATGAAGCGGTACTGCTCGATACAGCCGGGCGCTACACCACCCAGGACAGCTACACCGAAGTGGACAAGGCCGCCTGGGGTGGTTTTCTCGACCTGCTGAAAAAACACCGTCGCCAGCGCCCGGTCAACGGTGTGATCGTGGCCCTGAGCGTCAGCGACCTGTTGCAGCAAACCGAAGCCCAGCGCCAGGCCCAGGCCTTGGCGATTCGGGCGCGGATCAACGAATTGTATGAGCGCCTGGGCCTGCGGTTTCCGGTGTACGTGATCATCACCAAGTGCGATTTACTGGCGGGCTTCTCGGAATTTTTCGAGACCTTTGGCCGTGAGGAGCGGGCCCAAGTGTGGGGCGTGACCTTCCCGCTGCAACAAGACCCGAAAGCCGACACCGGCCTGGCGTCGTTCCCCGCTGAATTCGATGCCCTGGAGCGCCAGCTCCAGGGGCGAGTGCTGGAGCGCGTACAGCAAGAGCGGGACCTGTCGCGCCGGGCCTTGCTCTACAGCTTCCCGCAACAATTCGCCAGCCTGGGCGAGGGCCTCACGCGGTTTCTCAACAGCATCTTCGAGGCCAACCGTTATCAGGAACCGGCGTTGCTGCGCGGTGTGTACTTTACCAGCGGCACCCAGGAAGGCAGCCCGATTGACCGGGTACTGACCTCACTGGCGGCGTCCTTTGGCCTGGGCCGCAAGGTGCTGGCGCCGAATGTTGCCAGTGGCCGCAGCTACTTCATCACCCGCCTGCTGCGCGAAGTGATCTTCAAGGAGGCCGGGCTGGCGGGCGTCAACCACCAGGAAGAGCGTCGCCGGCGCTTGCGGGCGCGGGGCGGGCGGATCGTCGCCTCGGCGGCGTTCGTGCTGCTGTTGCTGGGCATGACCATCAGCTACAACCGCAACCTGCAACTGATCGGCGATTCGGCAACCGCGGCCGCCAACGTTGCGCAACTGGCCAGGGAACTGCCAACCGAAGGCGATGTGCTGGTGACCTTGCCCTTGCTCAATGCTGCCCGCGCGTTGCCCGATGGCTATAGCGACGGCGACAACAGCGTGCCGCTGCTCAGTCGCATGGGCCTGTACCAGGGCAACAAGCTGGGGGCGGGCGCGATGACCTTGTACCGGCGCCTGTTGCGCAGCACCTTGCTGCCGCACATCGTGGCGAATATGGAAAACGCCTTGCGCCGGGGCGATGCCAGCAACCAGGAGTTCCTCTACGAAACCCTGCGGGCCTACCTGATGCTGGGTGAGCGGCAGTTCTTCGATGCCGCTTCTGTGCAGGCGTGGGTCGATGTTGACTGGCGGCGCGAGTTGCCCCAGGCCACCCCGGCGCAGCTGGCGCAATTGTCCGATCACGTCTCGGCATTGCTGCAAGCCGACGACGAAGCCGAGCCGGTGCAACTCGACAGTGCGCTGATCGCCAAAGTGCGCCTGGCCCTGGCGAGCATGCCGCTTTCCCAGCGCATCTATAACCGGGTCAAGCGCCAGGTGGAGCAGCAACACTTGCCGGAACTGAGCGTGAATGGCGCGGTGGGCCGCGATGTATCGTCGTTGTTCACCCGAGGCAGCGGCGAGCCGTTGTCTCGTGGGGTCAGTGGTGTGTATCGCATCGCCGGCTATCGCGAACTCACCGACAAGGCCCCACAAGCCGTGGCCGACATGGCCAAGGACAGCTGGGTGCTCGACCGCCAGGAATCGGCGCAAATCGCCGGCGGCAGTGCCGCCATGCAGGCCGCGGTACTGGAGCTGTACTACGCCGACTACATCCGCCAATGGGACACTTTTCTTGGCGACGTGCACCTGGTGCCGTTGACCAGCCTTGGCCAGGCGTCCCTGGTGACCAACGTGCTGGCGGCCAACGATTCACCGCTGCGCGCGCTGCTGCTGGCGGTAGCCAGGGAAACCACCCTGGAAGGCGCGTTGACCTCGGCCGCCAGCAAAGACACCGACCAGCGTGTGCGCGACAAAATCGCCGCCGCCACGCAAAAGCTCCAGGCCGCCCTGGGCAGCGACGCCCCGGCCCCGACGGTGGATGCCAGCGCGAATCCGGTAGACCAGCACTTCGCCGCGCTGCATCGCCTGGTGGGCAACGGCACCAGCCCGCAACCTGTGGATGAGATGCTGGCCTCGCTCAAAGACGCCGGCCAATACTTCGACAGCGCCGATGCTGCCCGGCGCAGCGCCGCGCCGGCGCCCACCGGGGAAGTGCTGGAGCGCTTGAAGCGTGCCAGCGATACCCAGCCGGCGCCGTTGTCGACATTGCTGCGTGATGTGCAAGCCGGCGGTGCGGCGCTGACCCTGGGCAACGAGAAGGCCCGTTTGAATGCATTGTGGGAAGCCTCGGGTGCGCCGTTCTGCCGGGCAGCAATCGCCGATCGTTACCCGTTGGTGCGCAGCTCCAGCCGCGATGCCACCGCCGATGATTTCGGCAAGTTCTTTGGCCCGGGCGGGCTGATGGATGACTTTTTCAGCAAGAACCTCGCGCCGTATGTCGACATGAGCGGCAGCCAATGGCGCTGGCGTTCCAGCGGCGTGACGCCGCTGAACATCTCCCAGGACGTGCTCAACCAGTTCCAGCGTGGCGCGCGCCTGCGGGACATGTTCTTCGTGGCGGGGGCACGCCAGCCGTCATTGCGTTTTGACCTGAAAACCCTGAGTGCCGACCCGGCCCTGACCCAGGTGACCCTGGACATCGATGGCCAGCCGGTAGTGTACGAGGCGGGCAGTGTGGCGGACTTCACCGGCATCAGCCTGCCCAGCGGCAAGGCAGGCGGGCTGGTGCGACTGCAGGCGACGCCGGCGCTGGTCAGCCCGCTGCGGGCCGATGGGCCTTGGGGTTGGCTGCGGATGATGGACAAGGCAGCGGTCAGTGCCCAGGGTGAGTTGCTGCAAGTCACGTTCGATGTGGAAGGGCATCGGGTGGTGTATCAATTGCGGGCCAGCAGTGTGATCAACCCGTTCCGACGGGATGCGCTCGAGCAGTTTCGCTGCCCGACGACGTTATAGGGATTGGGCATGGATCAGCAGTTGACGGGTTTTTTCGGCAAGGTCCCAAGCCATGGGGATTTTGTCAGTCGCCGGTTGCCCGAAGCGTTTTTGCGGCCCTGGGACGCGTGGCTGCAAAGCGGCTTGCAACACAGCCGCGAGCGCCTTGGGGCAGGCTGGCTGGAGGTGTATTTGTGCAGTCCGCTGTGGCGCTTTGCCTTGGCGGCGGGGGTGTGTGGCGAACAGGGCTGGGCCGGCGTGATGTTGCCCAGCGTGGACCGGGTGGGGCGCTATTTTCCGTTGACGGTGGCGGTGGCGAGCGAAGACGTATCGCCCCTCGCACGGTTTGAGCAGGATGGCGAATGGTACGCGCAGGTCGAGCGGTTGGCACTGTCGACGCTGGTTGAAGGATTTACGTTGGCCGCGTTTGATTCGGCGCTCAGGGCATTGCCGCCGCCGTCACCCCAGGCACCGGTGGAAGAGGGCGTGCTGGCGGGGCATTCGATGTTCTGGACCGAGGGCTCGCCGCTGTTGGCGCCCACGACGATGACCTTTGCAGGCTTGCCGGGGGCGTCGACATTTGCCGATATGCTGGCGGGTCGCAGCTCGGCGTGAGTTACACCTGGGCCAGCGAGGCGACAGGGCTCTTGGGGAGTGTTGGGGTTGCAGGCACAGGGGCGGCACTTGTAGCCATTGAAGGCTTCGCGTTCACTGGGAACTCTGCACGGTCTGCGAATGTTTGCTGAACGGCCGGGACGAAGACCTCGGCACTTTTTGCTGCCGATTCATCCTGGGTAACGGCAGCAGGTTTGTCCTTGGTAGCCGATTTGAGCAGCTTGTCGGCCCCAAACGCGGCGCCGCCGCTGATAGCACCCAAGCCAATCGCTTTCAGAATCGGCATGGCAATCGCCTTCAAAATATTCAATATCGCGCCCATGGTCATTCACCTCTCATCCGGGTTTTTTCACGGTCTGGATAACCGCTCGTCCCTCTGTGTCAAAAACAGCGCCAGCGGTTCCATGCCCCCTTGCGCCGATTCAATTTCCTTGCTAGCTTTTCACAAAATGTTAACGATAACATTTGCTCTAAAAATAAAAACAAAACAGAGATCCCCGCCATGAAAATGCTTCCGAAAACCCTGTGTTTGTTGGCTTTTAGCATCAATATCGGTACCGCCGGCCTGGCGTATGCCGAGACCAAACCCGCGCCCATCCGCATCGGCGCCTCCTTCCAGGAAATCAACAACCCGTACTTCGTCACCATGAAAGACGCCCTGCAGGAAGCCGGGGCGACCATCGGTGCGCAGCTGATCATCACCGACGCCCGCCACGACGTGTCCAAACAGGTCAGCGACGTCGAAGACATGCTGCAAAAGGGCATCGACATCCTGCTGATCAACCCTACCGACTCTGTCGGCGTGCAGTCGGCCGTCAAATCCGCCCACGCCGCGGGTGTGGTGGTGGTCGCGGTCGACGCCCAGGCCGAAGGCCCGCTGGACTCCTTCGTCGGTTCGAAAAACTTCGACGCCGGCTTCCAGGCCTGCGAATACCTGGCCAGGAACATCGGCAACAAAGGCAACATCGCGATCCTCGACGGCATCGCCGTAGTGCCGATCCTGGAACGCGTACGCGGTTGCAAGGAGGCCGTGGCCAAGCACCCGGACATCAAGATCGTGAGCATCCAGAACGGCAAGCAGGAACGTGACCAGGCGCTGACCGTCACCGAAAACATGCTGCAGGCCCAACCCACCCTCAAGGGTATTTTCAGCGTCAACGACAACGGTTCTCTCGGTGCACTCTCGGCCATTGAAGCCAGCGGCCTGGACGTCAAACTGGTGAGCGTCGACGGTGCGCCGGAGGCGATCAAGGCCATCCAGAAACCCGGCAGCAAATTTATCGCCACCTCCGCGCAGTACCCGCGTGACCAGATCCGCCTGGCCCTGGGCATCGCCCTGGCCAAGAAGTGGGGCTCGCAAGTACCGGCCACGATCCCGGTGGACATCACCCTGATCGACCAGGCCAAGGCCAAGGATTTCAGCTGGTAAACCGCCCGGGCCCCACGCCAGGCGTGGGGCACAGGTCATCCATCTGAATGCGAGGTCGGCGGTATGAGCAGTCTTCTGAAACTGGAAAATATTTGTAAGCGCTACCCGGGGGTGCAAGCCCTCAAGGCGATCAACCTGGAAGTGCAGCGCGGCGAGATTCATGCCTTACTCGGGGAAAATGGCGCGGGTAAATCGACCCTGATGAAGATTCTGGGCGGGGTCGAGCATCAGGACGAAGGGCAGATTCTGATCGACGGCCAGGCCCGGCAGTTTGCGACGTACCGCGATGCGATTGCCGCCGGTATTGGCATCGTGTTCCAGGAATTCAGCCTGATTCCCTACCTTACGGCGGTGGAAAATATCTTCCTCGGCCATGAGCTGAGTAATCGCTTTGGCCTGTTGCGCAAGCGCGAAATGGTCGAGGCCAGCGAGGCATTGTTCAAGCGCCTCGGCGTGAGCATCGACCTGCAATGCGCGGTCAAGCACCTGAGCGTGGCCGAGCAGCAGTTTGTCGAGATCGCCAAGGCCCTGGCCCTGGATGCGCGGCTGCTGGTGCTCGATGAACCCACCGCCACCCTTACGCCGAGTGAAGCCGAGCTGCTGTTCGAGATCATGCGCGAACTCAAGCGCCAGGGCGTGGCGGTGATTTTTATTTCTCACCACCTGGAGGAAATTTTCCAGGTGTGCGACCGCATCAGCGTGCTGCGCGACGGCGGCAATGCGGGCGTTACTGATGTGGCCGACAGCGATATCGACCGCCTGGTGGAAATGATGGTGGGGCGGCGCCTGGAATGCAGCTTTCCGCCCAAACCCAGCACCGAGCGTGGGCCGCTGTTGCTGCAGGTCAAGGACATCCAGTTGGTGCGCAACGGCCCCCACAACCACTTTGAATTGCACAAGGGCGAGATTTTAGGCTTCGCCGGCCTGGTGGGCTCCGGGCGCACCGAATTGGCCCTGGGCATGATGGGCGCGCTGCCGTCGGTGAGCAAAGACGTGTGGCTGCGCGGTGAAAAAATCACCCTGGACGACCCGGCCCAGGCCTTGGCCCATGGCATCGGGTTACTGCCCGAAAGCCGCAAGAGCGAAGGGCTGATCACCGATTTCAGCATCCGCGAAAACATCTCCCTGAACAACCTGCCCAAGTACCAGAACACCAGCGGCCTGATCGATAAGGACAAGGAGTGTGCCAGCGTCGAAGCTCTGATGCGCCAACTGTCGATCAAGGCCCCCAGCGGCGAGAGCCGGGTGTTCAACCTCAGCGGCGGCAACCAGCAGAAAGTCGTGATTGCGCGCTGGATCAACCATCACTGTGACGTGCTGGTGTTCGACGAGCCCACCCGGGGCATCGACGTCGGCGCCAAGGCGCAGATCTACGCACTGATGCGCAACCTTACCGAACAAGGCTACGCAATCATCATGATTTCCTCGGAACTGCCGGAAGTCATCGGCATGTGCGACCGCGTCGCGGTGTTCCACAAGGGCGCCATCGTCAAGGTACTGGAAGCGTCTGCCGTCAATCCTCAAGAGGTCATGCGCCATGCAACAGGGGGCTCAAGTGAATACGTCCATTAATGCCGTGGGGCCGAGCCGGCTGCGCCTGAACCTGGCGCGGTTGATTCGTTCACCGGCGTTTTATCCCTTTGTGGGGTTGCTGGTGGTGACGTTGGTGATGATCTTCGCCAGCGACAACTTCCTGACTGCCAACAACCTGTCGAACATCGCGCGCCAGGTGTCGATCAACGCGATTATCGCAGTGGGCATGACCTGCGTGATTCTTACCGGCGGCATCGATTTGTCGGTGGGGCCGGTGATGGCGTTGTCCGGCACCTTGACCGCCGGGTTGATGGTCGCGGGCTTGCCGCCGGGCCTGGCGATCGGCGCCGGGATGCTGATCGGCGTGGCCTTCGGCATCGGCAACGGCCTGTTCGTCGCCTACCTGCACATGCCGCCGATCATCGTCACCCTGGCGACCATGGGCATCGCCCGTGGGTTTGGCCTGATGTACACCGACGGCTATCCGATTTCCGGTTTGCCGGAGTGGTTTGGGTTCTTTGGCCGCGAAAGCCTGTTCGGTATTTCGGTGCCGATCCTGATCATGCTGGTGACGTACCTGGCGGCCTATGTGCTGCTGCAACACACCCGCATCGGCCGCTATATCTACGCGATCGGCGGCAACGAGGAAGCGGTGCGCCTGTCCGGTGTGCGGGCGGCGCGCTTCAAGTTGCTGGTGTACGCCATCAGTGGCCTGACCGCTGCGATTGCCGGGCTGGTGCTGACCTCACGCTTGATGAGCGGCCAGCCGAATGCCGGGGTGTCGTTTGAACTCGACGCAATTGCCGCCGTGGTCCTGGGCGGCGCCTCGATTGCCGGCGGGCGCGGGGTGATTGTCGGCACCTTGCTCGGCGCCATGCTGCTCGGCGTATTGAACAACGGCTTGAACATGCTCGGGGTCTCGCCCTACGTCCAGAGTGTGATCAAGGGCGGGATCATTTTGCTGGCGATCTTTATCAGCCGTCAGCGCCACAAGTAAACCGGTTATCTCCACGCGGCCATGGCGGCCGCGAGGGTTTCTCTCATGCTCAAGAAAGGTCAGCACATCATGGATAAGCACAACGAAATGCAGGCTGTCGTCTGCCACGGCCCCAAAGACTACCGCCTGGAACGCATCGGCAAACCCCAGGCGCGGGTCAACGAACTGGTGATTCGCATCGCCGCCTGCGGCATCTGCGCCAGTGACTGCAAATGCCACTCGGGTGCGGCGATGTTCTGGGGCGGCGATAACCCGTGGGTCAAGGCGCCGGTGGTGCCGGGCCACGAGTTTTTCGGCTACGTAGTGGAGGCGGGTGAGGGCGCCGAGGAGCACTTTGAGGTGAAGGTCGGCGACAAAGTGATTGCCGAGCAGATCGTGCCGTGTGGCAAGTGCCGCTTTTGTAAATCCGGTAAGTACTGGATGTGCGAGGTGCACAACATCTTCGGCTTTCAGAAGGAAGTGGCCGAAGGCGGCATGGCCCAGTACATGCGTATTCCCAAGACCGCCATCGTGCACAGGATTCCGGAGTCGGTGTCGCTGGAAGACTCGGCGCTGATCGAGCCGATGTCCTGCGCGATTCACACCGTCAACCGCGGGGAGATCCAGCTGGATGATGTGCTGGTGATCGCCGGTGCCGGTACCCTGGGCCTGTGCATGGTGCAGGTGGCTGCGCTGAAGACCCCGAAAAAACTGGTGGTGATCGACATGGTCGACGAGCGCCTGGAACTGGCGAAAAAATATGGTGCCGACGTGGTGATCAACCCGTCCCGGGAAAACGCTCGCGAGATCATCAACGGCCTGACCGACAATTACGGCTGCGATGTGTACATCGAAACCACCGGCGTGCCGGCGGGCGTTACCCAAGGCCTGGATTTGATCCGAAAGCTGGGGCGCTTTGTCGAGTTCAGCGTGTTTGGCGCCGAGACCAGCGCCGACTGGTCGATCATCGGCGACCGCAAGGAACTGGACGTACGCGGCGCGCACCTGGGGCCGTATTGCTACCCGGTGGCCATCGATCTGTTCGAGCGCGGCCTGGTGACGTCCAAGGGCATCGTGACCCATGACTTCGGGCTGGATGACTGGGCCGAGGCGTTTGAATTGGCCAACTCGACCAAGTCGATCAAGGTGCTGTTGAAGCCGGTGGTCTGAGATGAACTACGTGATGGGTGTGGACATCGGCACGCAAAGCACCAAGGCGCTGCTGGTGGACGGTGACGGTACGATCATCGCCCAGCACAGCCAGGGGTATCGCGTGGATACCCCGAAAGTGCGCTGGGCCGAGCAGTGGCCGCAGGTGTGGCTGGATGCGGTCGAGGCCTGCGTCGCCCAGTGCATGGCCAAGGCCGGTGTGGCGAAAGAGCAGGTCAAGGCGCTGTGCATCAGCAGCCTGTACGGCGGCTCGGGGATTGCCGTGGACGCGCAGATCACGCCGCTGCACCCGTGCCTGATCTGGATGGACCGGCGCGCGGGCGAACAGGTGGAGTGGGTGCGCGAGCACGTGGACCTGGAGCGGCTGTTCGCGGTCACCGGCAACTCGGTAGACAGCTACTACGGCTTCACCAAGATGCTCTGGCTCAAGCAGCATCAGCCGCAGGTGTGGGCCAACACCCGCTACCTGCTGCCACCCAACAGCTACATCAACTGGTGCCTGACAGGTGAGGTGGCGGTGGATCACAGCAGCGCCGGCAACATCGGTGGCGTCTACGATGTGGCCCGGCGGGGCTGGTCGGCCGAGATGCTGGCGGCGCTGGAGATTCCGTTGGCGATGATGCCGGAGCGCTTGCTTTATTCGGGGGAAGTGGTCGGTGGTTTGCTGGAGGATTGGGCCCGGCGATTGGGCTTGCAGGCCGGCACGCCGATCCTTGCCGGAGGCGTGGATGCGGCCATGGCCACATTGGCGGCCGGGGTGACCCGACCGGGCAATCATGTGGCGATGATCGGCACCAGCATGTGTTGGGGTTACCTCAATCAACAAGTGGATGCACGGCATGGGCTGGTCAGCATGCCGCATGTCTATAACGGCCACCGAGACTTGTACATCTTCGGCGGCGCGATCACAGCCGGGGCGTCGGTGAGCTGGTTTCGCGAGCAGTTCTGCCAGGCGGAAGAGCAGCGGGCGAAGGACACGGGCCAGGACAGCCTGTGGCTGCTGGAGCAGAGCGCCGCGAAAATCCCGGCGGGCAGTGAAGGGCTGTTGTTCCTGCCGTATCTCATGGGCGAGCGCAGCCCGGTGTGGGATGACCGGGCCAGCGGCAGCTTTGTCGGGCTGAACCTGTATCACAGCCGTATCCACCTGTACCGCGCGGTACTCGAAGGGGTGAGTTTTGCCCTGCGGCACAATATTGAAGCGGGCACCCGTGGGGCGCACTCCCTTGATCCACGGTTGATTGTGGTGGGCGGGGCGAGCCATTCGGATTTGTGGATGCAGATTATCGCGGACATTACCCATTACCCGGTCTACACCATCGTGCAAGAGGTAGAGGCAGCACTGGGCGCAGCGTTGCTGGCGGCCCATGCGGTGGGGTTGGTGGATGACCGGGAGATGCAGAAAGGCTGGGTGCAACTTGAACTGCGAGCGGAGCCGGAGGCGGGGAATGTCGGGGTGTATGACCGGGCGTTTGCCGAGTATCTGAAATTGTACCCGGCGTTGAAACCGGTGATGCACAGCTTGCAATTGAATTAAGCGAACACTGATCCAAATGTGGGTGCGGGCTTGCTGTGGTGAGGGGGCTTGTTGTGGTGAGCGGGCTTGCCCCGCGCTGGGCTGCGAAGCAGCCCCATCAATCTGTGGTGAACCGGGCGGGGGACAAGCCCCCTCACCACAGCAAGCCCCCTCACCACAGCAAGCCAGCTCCCACATTGGATCTTCATTGTTTCCGGGATACCTGCCATGAACGCCACTTTTGATTTTACCCACCAGCGCATCCTCGTCACCGGCGCCAGCAGCGGCATCGGCCGGGAAATCGCCCTGCAACTGATCGCCAGCGGCGCCCAGGTTTTCGCCTTGGGCCGCGACGCCCAGGCCCTGGCCCAACTCGGCTGCGAAACCCTGTGCCTGGACATCGCCAACAGCGCCGCCCTGGACCTGGCCCTGCAAGGCCTGCCGCCGATGCACGGCCTGGTCAACTGCGCCGGCATTTCCCGCCTGGAACCTGCCGCTGCCATCAGCGCCGAAGCCTTCGACCAGGTGATGAACGTCAACGCCCGCGCCGCCGCCCAGGTCGCCAGCCGAATCGCTGCAGCGATGATCGAAGCAAAGATCCCCGGCAGCATCGTCAACGTCTCAAGCCAGGCCTCACTGGTAGCGCTGGACGATCACCTCGGCTACTGCGCCTCCAAGGCTGCACTGGATGCCATCACCCGCGTGCAATGTGCCGAATGGGGCCGTTTCGGGATTCGAGTCAACAGCGTCAACCCCACCGTGACCCTCACGCCCATGGCGCAAATGGCCTGGTCGGCGCCCGCCAAACGCGACCCGGCATTGGCGGCGATTCCCCTGGGGCGGTTTGCTGAAACGGCGGAAGTGGCGCTGCCGGTGTTGTTCCTGCTGAGTGATGCCGCCAGCATGATCAGCGGTGTCAGCCTGCCGATCGACGGCGGCTACACCAGCCGCTAGCCGTTCTCCAGCTTGCCCGCAATCACCACCTTGTCCCGCGGCTTGTGCGGGTCTTCGAGGCGGTCCAGCAGCAGCCGCACGGCGCTGCTGCCGGCCAGTGACGCGTCGTGGGCCACGCAGGCAATCGGCACGCCGAAGATATCGGCGAAGGGCAGGCGGTCGATGCCGCAGATGGTCAGGCTGTCGTGGGCGATGTTGTGCATGCGCAGCGCACGCAAGGCGCCGAGGGTGATCAACTGGTTGAAACCCATGATCGCGTCCGGCGCCGAGTGCTCGGCCAGGTAGTCGAGGGTGTGCAGGTAGGAAGGCATCAGCGTGTAGTCGCCGGCGCACACCTCGACGTGCACTTGAGGGTGTTCGGCCAGCACTTCTTTCAGGCCTTTGAGGCGCTCCACGGTGATGCGCGAATGCTCGGGCCCGGTCAGCACCAGCAGGCGCTTGAGGTCTGGGGTCTGCCGCACCAGGTACTGCGCCGCCTCGATGCCGCTGTGGTAGTTGTCCAGTACCACGCGGCTGAACGGGCTGTCGTGAAGCGTGCGGTCGAGCAGCACCACCGGGGTCTTGCCGTTGCCCAGGCGCTCCAGATAATCCGGCTGGTAGCTGGGCTCGTCGGAGACCGGCGACAGGATGATCCCCGCCACGCGGTAGCCCAGCAGGGTGTCGACTGCCTTGCTTTCGAGTTCTTCCAGCTCGTCGGTGTCGACCAGCATGATGGTGTAGCCGTGCTTTTTCGCCTCGCGGGAAATCGCCTTGATCATTTCGCTGTAGAAGGGGTTGTCGACCGAGGCGGTGATCACGCCGATGATCAGGCTTTCACTGCGCTTGAGCCCGCGCGCAAAGGCATTGGGCACATAGTCCAGCTCCCGCGCCACCTCGAGAATCCGCGCCAGGGTGGCGGGCTTGACCAGGTCAGGCTTGCTCAACGCCCGGGACACCGTGATGGTGGTCATGTTGACCCGTTTGGCGATGTCGCTGATGGTGACGGACTTTTTCTTGTTCATCGGCAGGGGGAAACCAGGAGAAAACAGTAGGAGGCTAACATGGGCGCCCGATCAAATCACCGGATCCCAGCGCTGCGACCAATCCTTCTCCGCCTCCACCACGGCCCGCAGCAACCCCAGCGCCTGCTGCAAAACCGCCGAGTCGCGCTCGCGGGAATACACCAGGTACGTCGGAAAGCTGAATTCCGGCGCCTTGGGCACCCGCTGCATCACGCCGCTGTCCAGGTAGCTCTGTACCACCCGCGTGCGGAAATACCCGGCGCCGCCGTGCTCCAGGATGTACTGCAAGGCCAGCGGTCCCAGATTGAAACTCAGCGCGGCGCGGGCCTTGTCCGGCAGGGCGGCGTCGTGCTGCTGGCGAAAGCCCTGGCCCCAGTCGATATACACGTAGGGTTCGGGGCGGGCCGCCAGTTGCACCAAAATCAGTTTTTCTTCCAGCACCTGCTCCACCTGCAACCCCGGCCAGTATTGCGGTTGGAACACCAGCGCGGCGTCGAGCACGCCCAGCTCCAGTTGGCGCAACAGGTACTCGCCTTCGCGGATTTCTGTGCGCAACGCATGGCCGGGAATGTGTTCACGCAGGGCCTGGGCCCAGCCGAGCATCAGTGGGTTGCACAGGCTGACTTCGCCACCGATGTGCAGCACATTACGGTAGCCGTCGGGCAACGGCAGGTCGCGGCGTGCGGCTTCCCAGGTCTGGACAAGCTGGTTGGCGTAGACCACGAAAGCCTCGCCGTCCGGAGTGAGGCGGGCACCGGCACGGTTGCGCACGAACAGCGTGCTGTTGAGCTGGCTTTCGAGGTTTTTCACCCGGGCGGTGATTGCCGTCTGGGTGACGTGCAGCTTCTCGGCCGCGGCGGCGAGGCTGCCGCAACGGGTGATTTCGAGGAAGGTGCGTGCCAGTTCGATGTCCATGAAACCCCCGGGAGTGAATGGGGGACATTGTAGAGCGATGCGCGATTGGAATGCGATCAGTGCAGGTGCCTGGCTTTTGTGGTGAGCGGGCTTGCCCCGCGCGGGGCAAGCCCGCTCACCACAGGGTTATTGGTCAGTCGCTGAAAATTGCTTGCGCTTCAGGTTGGGGTTTTTGGGGCTTGCAGATGCTCGGTCGGGAAAGCCTTGGCATACGCCTGGCAAACCCGCAGCACCTGCTCGTCTGCAAACCGCGCGCCCACCACATGCAATCCCACCGGCAACCCGTTCGCCGCCAGCCCGCACGGCACCGACGCTGCCGGTTGCTGGGTTAAGTTGAAGGGATAGGTAAACGGCGTCCACTCCATCCATTCATCAAGGCCAGAACCCGGCGGCACGTTGTGCCCGGCCTCGAACGCGGTGATCGGCATCATCGGCGAAACCAGCCGATCAACCCGTCCCGCGCGTCCGGCTGCGCGATGGTTTGCAGCATCAACACCGAATCTTCCTAATAGGGGATTGTGGTGGGGCGTCAATGGAGGGGGTCGCTTTTGGTTTGGATGGGTCGTAAATGGGGTTGGTGTGTATATCCGTTGTTGCGGTCAGGGCTGCTATGGGTTCCGCTCTTACAGCGGGTCACTTTTGGAAAAGAGCCCCAAAAGTAACCAAAAGGGCTCTTGCCCCACCACTCGGCACCTCGCTTAGGCTCGGTGTGCCCTCAACTCCGGCAGCACGAAGCGGGCCGCCGCGACGGGGCGTCCCTGCCCCGTCGCGGCTAAACCGGCGTCCTGCCGGTTTACCCGCTCCGTACTACCTGCGTTCGGCCAGCGTGGTTGACGGGGCGCCTAAGATCAAGATCACAAGCAGATCAAGAACACAGCGGCCTACAGGCCGGCTTGAGTGTTAAAAGCCAGATCAAAAGCTAAAGCGGGCGGGCACGGTTCAAATGTGGGAGCTGGCTTGCCTGCGATGGCATCGCCTCGAGGTGTCTGAGAAACCGAGTTGCCTGCATCGCCGGCAAGCCAGCTCCTACGCCTTGCTTTTGCTTTTAACACTCAGGTCGGCTTTCAGGCCGCCGTGCTCTTGCTGTTGACCTTGATCTGCGGGCCCCGTCAACCACGATGGCCGCAAGCAGGCACGGTGGAGCGGGTAAATCGGCAAGGATGCCGATTTAGCCGCGCCGGGCCATGGATGGCCCGTCGCGGCGGCCCGCGGAGACGGGTCTGATTGCGGGCATGCCGAGCCTAAGCGAGGCACCGAGTGGTGGGGCAAAGACCTTTTGGTTACTTTTGGGGCGTTTGCCAAAAGTGACCCGCTGTAAGAGCGGAACCAATAGCGGCCGTTACCGCAACAACGGATATGCCCCTGAATGGCGCAGTAATTGCGTATGCCCAAGGAACACCCCCAGCGCAGGAACCCCAAACCATGCAACTACGCGCGTTGCGCTATTTCCACGAAGTCGCCCGCTGCGCCTCCCTGCGTAAGGCCGCCGAGCGTCTCTACGTCACCCCCACCGCCGTCAGCCGCCAGATCGAACACCTGGAACACTACTTCGGCGCCGCCCTGATTGAACGCGGCCCCCGCGGCATCCGCCTCACCGCAGAAGGCGAATGCCTCGCCGAACAAGTCACCTCAACCCTGCGCGGCCTCGACCAGGTACGCGAAGTCATCGCCAGCCGCCAAAGCCAGGTGGCCGGTAACATCAGCATCCATGTGTCAGAAAGTATCGTTTCCACCGTGCTCGCCCCAGTACTGGCAACCTTTTATCGCGCCCACCCCAAGGTCACCTTCAACATCGTGATCGCCAGCGCATCGGCCACCCTCGACGCCCTGTGCAGCGGCGAGGCAGACCTGGGCCTGGCGTTCTACCTGCAAGAGCGCGCCGACGTCGAAGTCACCGCCCACTGCCAGTTATGGCACCGGGTGCTGGTCAGCGCCGAACACCCCTTCGCCCTGCGCGAAAGCATCGAATTAAGCGAACTGGAAGGCCAACCCCTGGCAATCCCCGACTCGGCCTACGGCGTGCGCCAGGCCCTGGAAGTGGCTGCAAAAAAACGCGGTGTGACGCTCGAACCGATATTCACCACCAGCTCCCTGGAAGTGCAAAAGAGTCTCGCCCGGCAACGGGCAGCGGTGCTGATTCTGCCCCAGGTAGAAGCAGACGTACGGGACCTGGGCGATGGCCTGGTCGCCGTGCCAATTGCCGATGACGACCTTGGACGCATCCGCATCGACCTCTGCGTCTACCGCAACCGCCCCCGGTCGGTGGCGGTGCTCAAGTGCCAGGAAATGCTGGCGGGGGCGATGCAGCGGTGTTCGTTGAACTGAGCCTCAGAAGATATTGATCGGCACGTTGGCAACGAGGCGGAACTCGTCGTAGCTGCCGTCAATCTGACCGCCGCTGGCACGGTGGTTGTAGACGATGGTGCGCAGTACGGTGTTTTTCAGTTGCCCCGACTGGATCACGTAGGCCAGCATCAAGCCGTTTTCGTTGTGCTTGGCGTCGTCCAGGCCGCGCACGTTGTAGCCGGTGTTGTGGCCGTTGCGGTCGCCATCGTAGTGGGTGCCGTCGATGCCCCAGCCCTTGGCGTGCCACAGGCTGGCGGTGAGGCCGGGTACGCCGTAGGCGGCAAAGTCCAGGTCGTAGCGCAGTTGCCAGGATTTTTCGTTGGGGCCGTTGTAGTCCGAATACAGCGAGTTGGCCATGTAGTTGCCGGTGGACTCCCACACGTAGTCGAAGTATTCGTCGCCGAACACCTGTTGCCACGCCAGGGTCAGACTGTGGGCCAGGTGCGTGGCGGTGAAGGCCAGGCTGGCGGCGTTGTTGTCGATGTAGCCGAGGTTTTTCGCCCCCGAATCGCTGGTGTGGTAGTAGTTGAAGGCGGTCTTCAGGGCGATGTCGCTTTTGTCACCGATGCGGTGGGTCAGGCCGACGTAGGTCTGGTCCCACATGTCTTCAAAGCGCGACGCGTAGACGCTGGCTTCCAGCCCGTAACCCGGCTTGACCGTGGCCCCCAGGTAGCTGATGCGTGCGCCGCTGTAGGCGCGGTTGCCGAAGGTGGTGGTGAGCTTTTCGGCGCCGGTGCCGGTGCGCGGAATCGCCCGTTCGAAGCTGCCGCCCTGCACCGACAGCCAATCGAATTCGTTGCTGAACAGGCCCACGCCCTGGAAGCTGGAGGGCAGGGCGCGGTTGTCCTTGTAGCGCAGGATCGGGTTGTCGGTCATCAGCCGGCCGGCCTTGATCTCGGTGCTCGACAGGCGCAAACGCACGTCGCCCACCCCAAGGCGGCTCCAGGTGGGAATCGCATCGCCGTCACCGTCCACCAGCACGCGGTCGCCGCCATTGGCGACCTTGCCGTGGCCACGCTCCAGGTTGACCGCGCTGAAGATTCCCGCGTCCACACCCACGCCAATCAGGCCCTGGGTGTAGCCGGAGCTGTATTTGAGCATGCTGGTCTGCACCCAGGTTTCCCGCACACGGGTGGGCTCGATGCCGCCGGCTTTCTTGATGCTCAGGTGGGTAGTGCGTTTGGTGTGCTGGTTGGAATAGTAGTGACGCAAATTCAGGTCCAGGGTGCTGCCTTCAAGGAAGCCCGGTGCGCTGGCCTGAGCGTTGTCCTGAGCAAAAGCCTGGGTGCTGGAAGCCAGGGTGACGGCCAGCAAAAGACGTGGATACATGGTAAATCCCCATACAAATCAGACGTAAGGCGGCCGTCCCGGCAACGGCCCGTGGGCGTTGCCGGTCAGCAGCGAAAAGACGCGGGACAGAGGGAAGAGGTGTTCAGCGAACCGGGGCTTCTGCGAGCCGGGTTTCGCGGGCCGGGCTGCCGGGCAGCGACGGGCGGGTTTCCTTGGCGAACCAGGCAGCGGTCAGGCACACCAGGTTGGCGATCAGCAGGTACCAGACCGGTGACATGGGGTCGCCGGTGGTGCCGATCAGCCAGGTGATGATGATCTGCGCGGTACCGCCAAACGCGGCCACACCGAAGGCATAGACGATGGAAAAACCGGTGGAGCGCACGGATTTCGGGAAGCTTTCCACCAGCAACACGATCAACGCCGCGCCGCTCATGCCGTGCAGGCCCGAGAGTACCGCCAGGGTCAGCAGGAAGGTCGCCGGGCTTGGGTGCTCGGTCATCAATTGCAGGGCCGGGAACAGGATCAACAGCAGCACCACCCGGGGTGTCATCAGGATCACCCGGCGCCCGAAGCGGTCGCAGAGCATGCCGCCCGCCACCGCACACACGGCCATGGCGGCACCGGCCACCAGGGTCGAGAGCATGGAGATGCTGGTGGGCAGCTTCAGCTCGGTGAGGGCGAAGGTGGTCATGTAGTTGAGGAAGTACTGGGTGATGGTGCTGCCGGACAGGATCAGCAGCCCCAGCACCAGCGCCCGTCGGTGCTTGCCGCAGACTTCCCGCACCAGGTCGCCGGTGCTGGTCTTTTCGCCGTGGCCGTGGAAGGTTTCGGCCAGGTTGCGCCGGATGTAGATGCCGATCGGCAACACCAGCAGGCCGAATACGAACGGCACGCGCCAGCCCCAGCTGTTGAGGTCTTCCGCAGACATGACTTTGGTCAGGGTGAAGCCCACCAGCCCGGCCACCATCGCGGCCACGCCTTGGGCAACCACTTGCCAGCAGGCGTAGGTGCCGCGTTTGTGCGGTGGCGCGGCTTCGAGGATGTAGGTGGTGGCGGGGCCGGCTTCACCGCCCCAGGCCAGGCCCTGGATCATGCGGGTGACCACCAGCAGGATCGGCGCGGCGATGCCAATGGTCTCGTAGCCGGGCAATATCGCGATGCTGCCGGTGCCCACGGCCATCATCACCAGGGTCAACAGCATCGCCGGTTTGCGCCCGACGCGGTCGGCGTAGGCGCCGATCAGCACCGCGCCCAGTGGCCTTACGATAAAGCCGATACCGAAGGCGGTGACCGACAGCATCAAGCTGACGAAGGCGCTGTCGGACGGGAAAAACGTGTGGCCGATCATCACCGCAAAGGTTGCGTACACACCAAAGTCGAAAAACTCCACGGCGTTACCCAGGACCACGGCAAAGATGCTCTTTTTACCGGCGTCCGGGGACGGTGTTTCGGGTGCGTGATCAGGATCGGATCGTGTCAATTGCTCAGTGTGCATACCAGCCCCTCGATTTTAGTTATAGGTCGTCCGAGCTCCCGGCCGAGTAGGCCAGGAGCTGGCGTGTGGGTGGGCAGTTCCTACAGTGTCAAAGTCAGGAAGGATTCGGCCAGTGGTGGATTGCGCCACGCCAGCTCTCATAGGTTTTAGCGATTTGCAGCAGCCATTGATCGGCAAAACGCGGGGCGATCATCTGCAGGCCGATGGGCATGCCATCGGCGGCGAAACCGCAGTTGATCGACAGTGCGGGTTGCTCGCCCATGTTCCACGGCACGGTGAACACGATGTGTTCGAACGGCAGTTGCGGGTCGTTGCTCGGTGATGGCCATTCGGCCGGGAAGGCGTTGACCTGGTTGGTGGGGGAAAGCACCAGGTCGAGTTCGGTGAACACCTGCGCGGCGCGGCGGCGCATCTCGAAGGTCTGGTTGAAGCCCTTCACCGCTTGTACGCCGCTGATCTCGGCGCCCGGCGCGGCCCAGTCGCGGATATACGGCAAGACCTTGTCGAACTGCTCGCCGCTCAGGGCCGACAAGTCGCCCCACTGGCGGGCGCGCCAGAAATGGTCGAGGCCGTCGAGCTGCGCGCGGTCCATGATCGGCGGGACCAGCGTGACCTTGGCGCCATGGGCTTCGAACAGCCGTGCGGCTTTTTCCACCGCTTCACATACGAAGCCCTCGGGTTGCATGCCCACACCGGGTTCGAGCATCAGGCCGACGCGCAAGCCCTTGACCGACAGCGGCTGGTTGCTCCATGGCGTGGTGAGCGGCGGCAGGCTGGTGGCGTCGCGTGCATCCGGGCGGGCCAGGTGTTGCATCAGTAGCACGCAGTCGTCGACGGTGCGGGTCATGGGGCCGGCGGTGCGGCCGGTGTAATACGGGTCGATGGGGATGCGCCCCAGGGTCGGCTTGAATCCCACCAGGCCACACCAGGCGGCGGGCAGGCGCACCGAGCCGCCGATGTCGGTGCCCACGTGCAGCGGGCCGTAGCCGGCGGCGGCCGCAGCGGCGGCGCCGGAGCTGGAGCCGCCGGTGTTGTTGGCGGTGTTCCAGGGGTTGCGGGTGATGCCGTGGAAGCTCGACAGGCCGGAAGACAGCATGCCGAAATCCGGGTTGGTGGTCTTGGCCAGGATAATCGCGCCCGCGTCACGCATACGGGCCGCAGGCGGTGCGTCCTTGAGCGCCGGGGTCAGGCGGGTGGCGGCGCTGCCGAGGGGAATGGGTACGCCTTCGGTGGCGATCAGTTCCTTGAGGGTCACCGGTACGCCGTCAAGGGGGCCGCTGGGTTGGCCCTTGTTCCAGCGTTCGGTGGAGGCTTGGGCCTGCTGGCGTACCTGTTGCGGGTCGAAGGCGTAGAGCGCGTTGATCTGCGGCTCCCAGCGGTCGATATGGGCCAGGAGCTGGTCGTAATAGTCGATGGGCGCGAGTTGCCGGCTGGCGAATTGCGCCAGCAGTTCAGCGGCCGTAAGGGTGTGCAGGTCAGTCATCGAACGCTTCCTTGTGATGGGCCGGCTGGCTCATGGCGGGTTGCAGTAGGGATGACTATATAAACCCGAGTGTGGCGCGGCCATCACATTCGGTGCAGTTCAGTGTTGCGTTTTTGTGTGCACTGAATAAGTGCCCTCAGTGGTCGTAAAATGCCAGCAACACGGTCACGTTGTCCCGCCCGGCGTACTCCACGCTCAGGTCCAGCAGGCGTTCGCAGGCGGTTTCCAGGGAGTGGCGGGTCGCCGCAGCGAGTACCTGGGTGATTTCCTGATGCGGCACGCAGCCATGCAGGCCGTCGCTGCACAGCATCAGCATGTCGCCGGGCAGCACCGGGTGCACGCGTATCTGCGGTTCGACCCGTGCTGCCGGCCCGATGGCCTGCAATAACAGGTTGCGCGCCGGCAGGCGGTCGACCTTGCCGGCTTCCAGCGCCTGCTGGTACCAGGTCTGGTCGCGGGTCAACAGCGCCAACTCGCCGTCGCGGTAACGGTACAGGCGGCTGTCACCCACATGGAAGACCAGCAGCGGGCCTTGGTCTTGCGGGCGCCACAGGCCGGTCAGGGTGGTGCCCATGCCATTACCTTCGCTCATCTGCCGGGCGACGTTGCGGGCGTACACCTGGGCGTTGACCTGGTCGATGGCGTCATGCAGCACGCTCACTGCCTGCATCGCCGGGTCGGACCAGGTGGCATCGGGGTCGCTGGAGCAGGCCGGCGCGCCGGTGGCGTGAGCCGCCAGATGTTCACGCAGGCAGGTCAGGGCCAGCGTACTGGCCAGGGCGCCGGCTTCATGGCCGCCCATGCCGTCGGCCACCGCCAGCAGGTGCAGGCCGGTATCCAGCAGAAAGTTGTCTTCGTTACTCTCGCGTACCGGGCCGACGTCGCTCAGGCCGCAGGCAAGCGCCGTGGCGAGGCGGTGCTGGCCGGGGCGGCTGAGGCTGGAATCGGTCATGGGGTGGGCTCAAAGCTGTGGAGGAAGGCGAGGCGCTGGGCCTCGTTCTCGATGTGTTCGGCCAGGCGTTGCAGGAACGGCTGGCGCAAGGGCGTGGCGCGGGCCGCACGGCTGACGACGATGCGTGCGATAGGACCAATCAGCACGGCCAGGCGGCGTTCGGCCATTTCGCTGAAGGCGGGGTCGATCTCGGGTTCGATAGCCTGGGTGGGTTCGCGGAGCAGCGTCACCACCGTTGGTTCGCTGATGATTGCCGGGGCAGCTGTGGGTGGGTTCAAGCGCTGGAACAGCGACTGGCTGGCGCTGGCAAACTGTTCGCGGCCGCGCTCTGAAGGAATATGCGGCAGCAGCGCGGCACAAATCGCCTCGAAATCTTCCGAGGCGTTCAGGCTCTTCCGCACCAGGAAACGCGCCAGTGGGCCGATCTGGTGGGACAGCAGCGACTCCAGTTCCGGCATCACTGCGCGTTTCCACGGGGTCAGGGTTTCCAAGGGCTCCGTGGCCACCGTCGGGGTGAGTACAGCGCTGGCCAGGGGCGTGTTGGGGCGCATCAGCACAGTGCGGTCGTCGTCGATCTCGGCGTTGATCCAGGTGCCGGTGGTGGTGCTGCCGATCAAGCCTTGCAGGTCGTCGAGAAACGCCTGGGCCGAGGGATAGCGCTCGCTCGGGCGCTTGGCCAGGGCGCGTACGATCACGCCGTCCAGCGCCGGGTCGAGGGTCAGGTTGAGGCTGGATGGCGCCACCGGCGTCTGGTTGAGGATCTGCTGCATGACCATGGTGGCCGAACCGGAAAACGGTCGCTCGCCGGTCAACAACTGGTAGAGCACGATGCCCGCGGAGAATACGTCCGAGCGCCCGTCGATCAGCTCGCCGCAGAACTGTTCCGGAGACATGTAGCTGGGGGTGCCGATCATCGAACCGGTCTGGGTCAGTGTCGAGGAGTCGAGGCGGGCCACGCCGAAGTCGGTGACCTTGACCTGGTCGTCAGCGGTGATCAGCAGGTTGGCCGGCTTGATGTCGCGGTGCACCACGCCCTTGGAGTGGGCGTATTCCAATGCCTGCAGCAACTGGCGCATCCAGCCCAGGCTGTGGCTCAGGTCGCGGGGTTTTTGCGCGGCCAGCAGGGTGTTGAGCGGCGTGCCTTCGACAAACTCCATGGCAATGTAGGCCGAACCTTCGTCCTCGCCGTAGTCGTAGACCGCGACGATGTTGGGGTGCATCAGCCGTCCGGCCGCCTGGGCTTCGTTCTTGAAGCGGCTGACCAGTTCGGCGTGATGGCTGTCGCCGAACAGCTCCTTGCGGATCGTCTTGAGCGCCACGGTGCGTGCGATGTGCGGGTCGAACGCCTTGTACACCGTGCCCATGGCGCCTTTACCAAGCACGCTGTCGATGCGGTATTTGCCGAGTTGTTCAAGCATGGTGGTGTACCTACTCCTCAAGCATCTTCATGGCGCTGGCAAGGCTGGTGCGCATGCGCCCGAAGGATTGGCCCAGGCGTGCCAGTTCATCGTTGCCGCCGACGTCCATCGGCGGCACCTCGGTTTCACCCAGGCTGACCCGGTCGGCCAGGGCCGACATCTGACGCAGGCGCCGGGTGACAAACAAGTGCACCGCCACGTTCAAGGCCACCAACAGCACCGCGAAAATCCCCAGCATCGACAGCATGTAGCTGTGCAGCATGCTGTTGGCCCGCTGCAACGGCAGGGCCAGCGGTACCGAGACCAGTTGCGCGCCGATGGTGTCGTTGAGTTTCCAGCCAAAGCCGTTTACCGCGCCGTAGATGTCGACCATGGTCTTGGGCGCCGCGTCCGGGGTGCTGTGGCAGGCCAGGCAAGCGCCGTCCTTGATCTGGATCGGCCGCGCGATGTACAGCGATGGGCCATTCTTGTCGCTGCGCTCACCCACCAGTTCATCGGCGCCGGGTTGGCTGCGCAGGTTGTTGATCAGGCTTTTTTCCCAGTCGTCGGCCAGGTCCCGCGGGTTTGTGGGGTTGAGGGTGGCTTCCTTGTAGGCATAGTCCGGGTAGGACTTGAGCAGTTCCTGCAGGTGCGAGATGGCGGCAAAGTCTGGCACCGATTGCGCCAGGAACTGGAACTTCAGGCGGTTCTCCAGCAGCGGCACGATCTGCTCGGCGGTGTAGGTGCTGGCGGCGGTGGCCGAGCGCATCAGCAGGCGCGCGGTTTCCAGGGTTTCCCGGCGCGCGCTTTGCTGCAGCATGTAGTTGGTGGCGACGCTGGTCGCGATAAAGCCAACCACGAATACGGCGAGGAACACCACGTTGAATTTTACCGCGAGCGACAGTTTCATAAGGCCCCTTGGGTGCAGGCGAGGTTGAACGACGAGCAGGCCGTTAATGATAATTTTTGCGGCGTTCCAGGCGCAGCAGTTCAATCTCCCACTCCAGCACGCCGCCACGGTTGGTCTTCACGGCCTGGCGAAACGCCGGGTCTGTGAGGCGCGGGGCGAAACGGCTGGCGAGCATTTGCTGGCTGAGGTTCAGCGGGCTGACGACCCAGGGCGCGATGTCGTCGTAGGTGACGTCGCGTTCTTTTTTCAGTGCGGGTGCGGTGGCGGTTTTTTTACCCAGCGCCACCAACGGATCGAGGAAGGGCCGAGGCAGGGCGTCGACAAATGCCTGTTCTGGTCGTGCGACGGTTTTGAGAGGCGCATCACCAGCACGTTGGGCAAAGTCTTCGTGGTTAAGGGTGAGTGTGCGGCTGGCCTTGCCATGGCTGTCCAGTTCGGTAACGGGCTGGCTGCCGTCTTCGACGAACATGTCGGTTTGACGTGGCCCAACGTGGACCACGCTGGCGCTGTTGGTAACGTTGAACGCCAGCCCTTGGGCGTGGACCGCCAGGCTGGCGTGGGCGTTTGTACTCGTGGGCTGCAGTTTCAACCAGCCATTGAGCAGGTTGATTTGCGCCGCCTTGCTGTTGGTGGCAATCAGAATTCGCGTGTCGGGCCCCAGGGCAACAATGGCCGGCGCCAGGCCTTCGATCTGGATGCCGGCGGCGCCGGTCTGCAGAATGTCACCGCCTTGAAGATGCGTGCCTGCGCCCACGGTGTAGAGGGTGGTTGCGCGAATCAGGTGCAACGGCTTTTCCGCAAAGGAAATCACCGCGATATTGGCCGGGGCCGCGAGCACGTGCGGCAGTTGAAGCAGCCCGGCGAGCAATAGGAGTATCGAGAGTTTCTTCACGTGGGCGCCAGTCATCGAGCGAGTCGGGGTTGCGTGCGCAAGGCATCGCAGGGCCGCAGGCTAACCGTTGTGAGTGCTTGGGAATAAGGCAATTTTACGTATGGAAGTGGCTGGATCCGATTGAGCAAAATCATGGAATAAAGCGCCGGGGGAGGGTGTTCTTCTTATGGTTTCGCGTGATTCAGGCAGCCTCTATTGCTGACGTGAGACTGATGAATTCTCTCTCGTCAGGAGCACCTATGACCACCCAGTGCATGAACGCTTTTTCCTCCACCAAGCTCTTCCTGCAACAGAACTTCATGACCGCCAAGCGCATCCCCTCGGGGTTGATCACGGGCATCAATGTATTTGATGTGAACGACCACAAAGCTGGCGGTTACCGCCTGGCAACCCTGGATAAGCCCGGGGAATACGGCAAGATCGAACGACCGCTGATGGGCCATTGGGTACCCCAGGGCAGTTTTTGCGACATCCCGGCCAACCCGGGCGCCACCGGCTACGTGTTCACGCCGGACTTCAGCGGTTGTTCGATCCTGATCGACCATATCGATGACACCACCTACCGGGTGTACCACGTGCAGGGCGGCAGCGATTACCTGAACAAGGAATACCTGAGTCGCTTCGATGGCCATGGCCTGGGCTTCGCCACGGCGATGACCTTTGATGACTATGGCGAGGATGCCTACCCCCGCGGCTTTGCATTCATGAAGTTCGAGGAAGGCCGCTGGTGGATTTATTTCCAACGCCAGAACGGTGTGGGGCTGAATTTTTCCAACAGTAAATTCCAAATGAATGGCGCGCAAACCGTGCGCGGCGGCGGGCGCATACCGGTGCCCAATCTCAAGCGCGAATCTCCACGCCATGGCGTTGTGCACAGCGGCAAGGCGCTGCCAATGCCGGCCAGCCGGCTTACGGAGCTCAAGGTTGAAGTCTGGTAATGCCCCGGTTGAAAAAATAATCGGGAATAAAAACTGATGGCCAATTGTTCATCCTGCAGACGCTGACAATTGATCCCAGACGGACTTCAACATGATTGCACTGACTTTTCTTAAAACTCTCCCTGGCAGGCGCGTGATGAGCAGCACCGACCCTGATGTTGTGGCACGCCGTAACCGCCTGGCGCTGCTGGCGTTGCAAGTGATTGGCATGGCCGTGCTGATCGCCTGTGCCATCGATGCCCAAAGGGCACAAGCACAGGACTTGCCTGACCCGTTGAACGGCGACGCCAAAACGATCCTGTTGACCGTACGCGCTGAAGGTGTACAGATTTACAACTGCGCCAAGGACAACAATGGCCAATTGACCTGGCAGTTTCGCGAGCCGCTGGCGACCTTGATGGTCAACGGCAAGACAGTGGGCCGGCACTTTGCGGGGCCGACCTGGGAACTGAATGATCGCAGTGCGGTGGTCGGCAAAGTGGCTGCCCAGGCGCCGGGGGCAACGGGGCGGGACATTGCGCTGTTACGCCTGGACGTGGTGAGCCATCAAGGGGTTGGCGGGTTGTCTGCGGTGGTGGCGGTGCAACGGCTGCATACCGAAGGTGGGGTGTTCAGCGGCAGTTGTGAGCACGATGGCGATCTGCACGTGGAGCCTTACCGCGCCGACTACCGTTTTCTAGGCCAGTAGTTACTCCGTTTCACCCCGGGCAGCGGCGTACCAGCGTCGCCAGTTCCCGTAGGCAACGTCTCCATCCACACCTGCGGTCTAAAACGTCGGCGGCGTAATCACCCAAATTACCACCGCATCCACCTTTCCGGGGTTGCCATACCGATGGGGCTCACTGCTGGGGAAGCTGAAACTGTCCCCTTCATTTAGCTGAAAATGCCGCTCGCCCACCCACAACTCGAATTTGCCACTTAGCACGTAACCCGCTTCTTCACCCTCGTGGCTATAACTCTGTTGGCTATAGGTGCCCGGCGGGAAACGCGAATGCAGCATTTCCAGCTGATGGTTGGGCAGGGGCGTCAGCAACTGGTCGACGATGCCGTCCTCATAGTGAATGCTCTGGCGATTGTCCTGCCGCACCACAAACCCTTCGTCTTCCACTGCGGGCGTGGTTTCACTGGCAAAAAACCACTGGATCGTCACGCCCAGGCTACGGGCGATATTGAACAGCGCCGGGATCGAGGGGTAGGCGAGGTTCCTTTCCAACTGGCTGATGTAGCCGGCCGTCAGCTCGCTCAATTCGGCGAGGGCTGTGAGGGTCATGCCCCGGGCCTTGCGCAGGCCACGGATGCGGGTGCCGAGAAACAGTTGTGGCGGTTGGTCGTTCAAATGTCCCACGCTACCTTTAGTCCTTCATAAATTGCCTCTTCGGCGGTACGCGGCGCCAGGCAATCGCCGATGCGCCGGAACGCCACCAGGTCTTCCAGTTCTGCGCCCAGAGTGTCCACTGGCTGATGGCCCTGGCACAACACCAGGGTGTCGATATTTTCCAGCAGCATCGGCTCGCCGCTGGCGGTGTGTTGCAGGTACACGGTGGTGTCGTCGCAGCCGTACAAACGGGCGTAAGGGATGATCGCAATGCCCAGCCGATGCAGTTCGCCAGCCAGTTGATCACGCACGTACAACGGCAGGTTTTCGCCGCAATGGGTGCCGTTCACCGCCAGTTGCACCTGATGGCCGGCGCGGGTCAGGCGTTCGGCAATGCCCGGGCCGATCCAGTCACAACGCCAATCCACCACCACCACCGAACGGCCCAGCGGGACTTCATCGCGCAGCACTTGCCAGGCGTCCACCACCTGCAATTCGCCGCCGCGTTCGAAAGCCGGCCAATAGGGTTCGGCGCCGGTGGCGATGATCACCAGGTCGGGTTGTTCGCGTTCCACCAATGCGCGGTCGACGCGGGTGTTGCGTATCACGCGCACCCCGGCCAGTTCCATCTCGCGTTGCAGGTTGGTGCTGGCGCCGCCGAACTCGCTGCGCCGTGGCAGTAACTGTGCGAGCAGTACCTGGCCGCCCAACTGGGCACTGGCTTCATACAAGGTCACCTCATGCCCGCGCTGGGCCGCCACCGCAGCGGCTTTCATCCCTGCCGGGCCGCCGCCAGCCACCATGATTCGCTTGCGCCGCAGTGCTGGTTGCAGTTGGCCAAACTGCAACTCGCGGCCGGTCTCTGGGTGTTGTATGCAAGAGATCGGCAAACCTTTGTGGAAGTGGCCGATACAGGCTTGATTGCAGGCAATGCAGGCCCGTACATCCTCGGCATGGCCGCTTGAGGTTTTGGCTGGCATTCGCGGGTCGCAGATCAATGCGCGGGTCATGCCGCACACATCGGCCTGGCCACGTTGCAGCATCAGTTCGGCCTCCTGTGGCTGGTTGATGCGCCCGGTGACAAACAGCGGAATCGACAGGCTGGCCTTGAACGTTGCGGCTTCGGTCGCCAGGTAAGCCGGCGCAATAGCCATAGGCGGCACGATATGGATCGCACCGCCGAGGGAGGCCGAGGTGCCGGCGACGATGTGCACATAGTCCAGCTGTGATTGCAGCTGTTGCACGGCGGCCAGGGAATCATCTTCGGTCAGGCCTTCGGGGTCGCGCTCGTCGGCAGAAATGCGCAGGCCGATGATGAAATGCTCGTCGGTTTCGGCCCGCACGGCGGCGATGATTTCCCGCAGGAAACGCAGGCGTTGTTCAAGCTCGCCGTTGTAGCCGTCGGTGCGGCGGTTCACCCGAGGGTTGAGAAATTGCGCCGGCAGGTAACCATGGCTGGCGACCACTTCCACGCCGTCAATCCCGGCCTGATACAGGCGCCTTGCCGCAGCGCCGTAGCCTGCGACGATCTCGTCGATCATTGCCTGGTCAAGGGCACGGGGCATCACCCGAAACCGTTCATTGGGAACCCCGGAGGCCGAGTACGCCACCGCCAGCAAACCGTCGGCAGACTCCATGATTTCCCGCCCCGGATGGAAAATCTGTGACAGCACTATGGTGCCGTGGGCGTGGCAGGTGTCGGCCAGTTGGCGATAGCCGTCGATGCAGCTGTCATCGGTCGCCATCAGCACATGGGAGGTGTAGCGGGCACTGTCATGCACCCCGGCCACTTGCAACACAATCAGCCCCACACCGCCCTCGGCGCGTGCCCGGTGGTAGGCAATCAACTGCTCGTTGACCCGGTTGTCGGTGGGCATCGAGGTGTCGTGCCCGCTGGACATGATGCGGTTTTTCAGGCGTTTGCCGCGCAGGACCAATGGTTCAAAAAGATGCGGGAAGGCATGGGGCGACATGGTGCGGATACTCCAGGCGCTGTTGTTATTATTTTTCTATAGGAGGTCAGCCCTAGTAAAAAATCAACTTGTTTTTTTACTGGTGACTGGATTAGCGTCAGCCACATCACCCACCCGCCTGGATAATAAAAAATGACTGGGGCCACCGAACAACAGCTGCGCGAAGAGCTTGCCGCCTGCTACCGGCTGATCGCGCACTTTCGCATGAGCGACCTGATCTTCACCCACATCTCGGTGCGTATTCCGGGGCCCGAGCATCACTTCTTGATCAACCCCTATGGGCTGATGTTCGAGGAGATCACCGCGTCCAGCCTGGTGAAAATCGGCCTGGACGGGCGCGCGGTCGAGGCCTCAAGCCATGGCGTCAACCCGGCGGGGTTTGTGATTCACAGCGCGATTCACAGCGCCCGCGAAGATGCGCAGTGCGTGCTGCACACCCACACACGCGCAGGCTGCGCGGTGGCGGCGCTGGAATGCGGGCTGTTGCCGGTGAACCAGATTTCCATGGAGTTCTACGGCAAGGTCGCCTACCACGACTACGAAGGCGTGGCGCTGGACATGGACGAGCAACAGCGACTGGTTCGCGACCTCGGCGACAAGCCGGTGTTGATGCTGCGCAATCATGGCCTGTTGACGGTGGGGGAGACAGTCAGCCAGGCGTTCCTGCGCATGTATTACCTGGAAAAAGCCTGCGATATCCAGATCGCCGCCCAGGCGTGTGGCAAGCTGATCCTGCCGCCCGCGGATGTGTGTGAATACACCGAGCGCCAGTTCAATGAGCCTGGCCGACCGCTGGCAGAGGGCGAACTGGCAGACCCGGACGCCATGCAACTGGCATGGGCGGCATTGCTGCGGTTGCTGGATCGGGTGTCGCCGGGGTTCCGCGAGTGAGGTAGAGTCGTCCGGCCGACTCTACCCAAGGACACTGCCTCATGACCCAGGAATCCCGTTTCTCCCGCATGGAACCGGAGTTGCGCAAGGCCAATCTGGTCCAGGCGACGCTGGTGTGCCTCAAGCGCGATGGTTTCCAGGGCGCGTCGATCCGCAAGATCAGCGCCGAGGCCGGGGTGTCGGTGGGGCTGATCAGTCATCACTATTCGGGCAAGGATGAGCTGGTGGCCGAGGCCTATCGGTCGATCACCCGGCAGGTGATGGACCTGCTGCGTGATGCCATGGCCAAGGCGCCGCCGAGCCCCAGGGAGCGGCTGTCGGCGTTCTTTCGCGGCTCGTTTTCTCCGGAGCTGCTGGACCCGCAACTGCTGGATGCATGGCTGGTATTCTGGGGCGCGGTCAAGACCGCCCCGGCGATCAACCAGGCCCACGAACACTCCTATGGCGAGTACCGCACCATCATGCGTTCGGCCTTGGTGGACATGGCCGGGGAGGAGGGCTGGAAGCGCTTCGATGCCGACCTGGCGGCCATTGCCCTGAGTGCCTTGCTCGACGGTTTGTGGCTGGAATCGGGGCTCAATCCCGGCACGTTCACCCCGGAGCAGGGTATCCAGATCTGTGAAGCCTGGGTCGATGGCTTGCAGGCGGGCGGGCGCAAGCGCTTCCAGAGCAAACCCTGAACTGACGATTCCGCGCCGCTTGGACGCAATGTCCGGGCCGGCATTCTCCCCTCGAAAAATATTTGCAGCTACCCGATTGCCTCCTTACTGAACACTCGTTTAGTATCGCCCCATGTCGCACCCCTCACGCCAATTAAAATAATTCGAGGATTCCATGACTACAGATCCGTCCGTGCTCACTCAGGTGCAGGCAGGCGTTGCCTGGATCACCCTCAATCGCGGCCCCCAGCGCAATGCCCTGGACATCCCGACCCTCAAGCACCTGCATGCCTTGCTGGACGCATTCAACAGTGACCCGGCGGTGCGCGTGGTGGTGTTGACTGCCAGCGGTCGCAGTTTCTGCGCCGGTGCCGACCTCGCCGAATGGGCCGACGCGGAAGCCCGTGGCGCCCTCGAAACCTACGGCTGGACCGAAACCGCCCACGCCCTGATGACCCGCCTGCACACCCTCGACAAACCCACCATCGCCGCCATCAACGGCACGGCGGTTGGCGCCGGCATGGACCTGACCCTGTGTTGCGACCTGCGTGTGGCGGCCCGATCGGCACGCTTCAAGGCCGGCTACACCAGCATGGCTTACTCGCCGGACGCCGGTGCCAGCTGGCATTTGCCGCGCTTGATCGGCAGCGAACAGGCCAAGCGCCTGCTGTTCCTCGACGAACTGTGGAGTGCCGACCGCGCCCTGGCCGCCGGCCTGGTGGGCGAAGTCGTCGCCGATGAGCAGCTTCAAGCTCACGTCACCGACCTGGCGACGCGCCTGGCCGACGGCCCGACCTTTGCCTTCGCCCAGACCAAAACCCTCATCCGCGAAGGCGCCGGGCGCGGCTTGCCCGAGCAGCTCCAGGCTGAACTCGCCGCCGGTTTGCTGTGTGGACGCAGCGCCGACGGTGCTGAAGCCCTGCGCGCCTCGATGGAAAAGCGCCCAGCGAATTTCTCCGGCAAATAATCCCTCCTCAAAACACCCTCGAACGATCGACAGGTAGCGCCATGAATTTCCAGCCCAGCCAAGAACAAGACATGTTGGTGGACGCGGTACGCAGTTTTGTTGCCAAGGAGTTGTTGCCGCACGAGGAGGCGGTCGATCGGGCCGATGAAGTCTCGCCGGATCTTGCAGCGCAGATTCGTGACAAGGCCATTGCCGCCGGATTCTATGCCTTCAACATGCCGGAAGAAGTGGGCGGTGGCGGCCTGGATTACCTGTCCCAGGCGTTGATCGAGCGGGAGTTGTCGAAGGTCTCCTGGGCGCTGCATGTGTTTGTCGCCCGGCCGTCGAAAATCCTCATGGCCTGCACCGGCGAGCAGATCGGCGAATACCTGTTGCCGTGCGTGCAGGGCAAGAAGGTCGACTGCTTTGCCCTGACCGAACCGGGCGCCGGTTCCGATGCCAATGCGATCAAGACCCGCGCCGTGCGCAGCGGCGATGACTTCGTGCTCAACGGCAGCAAGCACTTCATCAGCCACGCCGGCCACGCGGATTTCGCCATCGTGTTTGCCGTCACTGACACCTACGAACACAACGGCCGCCAGCGCAACGCCGTGACCTCGTTCCTGGTGGACCGGGGCACGCCGGGCATGACTATTCGTCGTGGCCCCAAGTGCGTCAGCAATCGCGGTTACCACACCTATGAAATGTTCTTCGACGACTGCCGCGTACCGGCTTCCAAGGTTCTCGGCGAAGTCGGCAAAGGCTGGGAAGTCGCGAACGCCTGGTTGACCGCAGGCCGGGTGATGGTGGCGGCCAACTGCGTCGGCCAGGCCCAGCGTGCGCTGGATGTATCCCTGCAATGGGCGGCGGATCGCAAACAGTTCGGCCAGCCTATCGGCACCTATCAAGGCATCTCGTTCAAGCTCGCCGACATGGCCACGCAAATTCGCGCAGCCGAACTGCTGACCCTGAACACCGCCTGGAAAATGGACCAGGGCAGCATGACCGATGGCGATGCCGGTATGGCCAAGCTGTTTGCCAGCGAAGTGTTGGGCAAGGTTGCCGACGAGGCCGTGCAGATTTACGGCGGCATGGGCTTGATGGATGAAGGGCCGGTCGAGCGCATCTGGCGCAACGCGCGGATCGAGCGGATCTGGGAAGGCACTTCGGAAATCCAGCGCCACATTATTGCCCGCGAACTGTTGCGGCCACTGTTGCGTTGATCGGGTCGGAGAACGCTTATGTCCCAGGCTATTCGCGACAACCTCAAGCGCCTGTTGGCGCCCCGTCACCTGGCGTTTGTCGGTGGGCGCAGCATGGCCCGTGCATTCAAGCGCTGCGCCGAGGGTGGTTTTGCCGGCCAGATGTGGCTGGTCAACCCGCAGCATGACAGCCTCGACGGTATTCCCTGCGTGCGCCGCGTGGCTGATTTACCGTGCGGCCCGGATGCGGTATTTATCGCCACCAATCGCGAGCTGACCCTGACCTGCGTCGCCGAACTGGCGGCCATCGGCACCGGCGGCGCCATCTGCTACGCCTCCGGGTTTGCCGAAACCGGTGCCGAGGGCCAGGCCTTGCAGCAACAACTGCTTGAGGCTGCGGGCGAGATGGCGCTGCTGGGCCCCAATTGCTATGGCCTGCTCGATTACCTGCACAGCTCGGCGTTGTGGCCGGTGGCCCATGGCGGCAAGCCGGTAGAGAAGGGCGTAGCGGTGCTGACCCAAAGCGGCAACTTCGCCTACAACCTGTCCATGAGCGACCGGTCGCTGCCGGTGGCCTATATGGCGTCGGTGGGTAACCAGGCGCAATTGGGTGTTGCCGAATTGATGGATGTGCTGCTGGATGAACCCCGTGTCACGGCCATCGGCTTGCACTTGGAAGGCTTGAAGAATGTGCCGGGGTTCGCGCGTGCGGCCCACAAGGCGCTGGAAAAAGGCATCCCGATCATCGCCCTGAAAACCGGCGTGTCGCAGATCGGCGCCGAGTTGGCGTTGAGTCATACCAGTTCATTGTCGGGCTCCGATGCGCTGTACGACAGTTTGTTTGCGCGCTTGGGTGTGATTCGGGTGAGCGGGCCGGTGAGTTTTGTCGAAACCCTCAAGGCGGCGGCCTGCGGGAATCTGCCAGCGGGCAACAGCCTGATCGCCCTGGCCTGTTCCGGTGGTGATGCCGGGTTGATTGCCGACTACGCCGAGCGCAACGACTTAAGCCTGCCCAAGCTCGATGAAATCCAGCGCTCGGAACTGGCGCAGGTACTGCCCAGCTACGCCAACCTGGTCAACCCGCTGGATTTCACCACGGCCATCTGGGGCAACCGCGAAGCCCTCAACACGATGCTCGACACGGCACTACGCACCGAAGCGGATGCGGCGATGCTGGTACTCGACTACCCGGCCGAATTTACCGGCGAGCGCAAGGAATGCGACCTGCTGCTGGACCTGTTCTGCAGCGCACTGGTTCGTCACGCCAAGACAGGTTTTGTCACCTCGGCCTTCCCCGAACTGCTGCCGGTCCACGCCCGCGAGCGCCTGCATGCCCAGGGTGTTGCCGCGTTACAGGGTGTGGAAGACGCGCTGATGGCCTGGGGCCGGATCGCCGATTACCAAAATAATCGACGGGCGCTGCTCGCTCGGGGCGAATCAATACTGGTTCCGCTGTGCCCGCAGGCGCTTGAGGAACATGGGCAGTCGCTTAACGAGTGGGACTCCAAGCAAGCCTTACGCGCGTTTGGGTTGATGACGCCGCCCGGTGTCTTGAGTACGCCCGAGCGGGCCGTTGCCGACGCAAAAGTGCTGGGCTACCCGCTGGTACTCAAGGCCGTAAGTGCCGAGCTGCCGCACAAAACCGAAGCTGGCGCGGTGGCGCTCAACCTGCGGGATGGCTTCGCACTGATCACCGCGCTGGCCCACATGCGTGAGCAAATCGCTGCGTATGCGCCGGATGTACCTTTTGATTATCTGCTGCTGGAGTCCATGGCCGCGCCACCGCTGGCCGAGCTGATAGTGGGCATCAAGCGCGAAAACGATTTCGGCCTGGCGTTGGTGATCGGCGCCGGTGGCATCCTCGTGGAACTGCTCAAGGACAGTCGCAGCCTGCTGCTGCCGACCACCGACGACGCGATCCGCAATGCCTTGTTCAGTCTGCGCAGCGCCGCATTGCTGCAAGGCTTTCGCGGGCGGGAGGTGGCCGACATGGACGCGCTGGTGGCGGCGATTCGTGCGGTGGCCGACTACGCCTGTGCCAACGCCGGGCAGTTGCTGGAACTGGATGTAAACCCATTGCTGGTCAATGCCCGGGGCGCCACGGCGGTCGATGCATTGATCCGTCTCGCCCAGGCGTGAAGGAGATGACGATGCACAGCAAAACCTTGACCGGCGGCCAGGCCCTGGTGCGATTACTGGCCAACTATGGCGTCGACACCGTATTCGGGATTCCCGGCGTGCATACGCTGGAGCTGTATCGCGGCTTGCCCGGCAGCGGCATTTGCCACGTATTGACCCGTCACGAACAGGGCGCCGGCTTCATGGCTGACGGTTATGCGCGGGTCAGCGGCAAGCCAGGGGTGTGTTTCATCATCACCGGACCGGGCGTGACCAATGCCGCCACGGCTATCGGCCAGGCGTATGCCGACTCGATTCCGTTGCTGGTGATTTCCAGCGTCAACCACACCGCCAGCCTCGGCAAGGGTTGGGGCTGCCTGCATGAAACCCAGGACCAGCGCGCGATGACCGCGCCCATCACCGCGTTTTCGGCGGTGGCCTTGAGCGCCGAGGATTTGCCGGAACTGATCGCACGGGCCTATGCGGTATTCGACAGTGAACGGCCACGGCCGGTGCATATTTCGGTGCCGCTGGATGTACTGTCGGCGCCGATCACGCGGGACTGGAGCAATGACGTGGTGCGCCGCCCCGGGCGTGGTCTGCCATCGGCTGAAAGCCTCGATCAGGCCGTGGCGAAACTCAGCGGTGCCAAGCGCCCAATGATCATTGCCGGTGGTGGTGCACTGTTGGCGGCGGATGCCTTGCAGCGCTTGAGTACACAACTGGCCGCGCCGTTTTTCAGCAGCGTTGCCGGCAAGGGGCTGTTGCCGGTAGAGCATCCGCTGAATGCCGGGTCCACCTTGTGCGTCGAGCCCGGCTGGCAGTTGATTGCCGAGGCGGATGTGGTGTTGGCCATTGGCACCGAAATGGCCGATACCGATTTTTGGCGCGAACGCCTGCCGATTAACGGCGAGCTGCTACGAGTGGATATCGACCCGCGCAAGTTCAACGACTTCTACCCCTGTGCCGTCGCGTTGCACGGCGATGCCCAACACACCGCGCAGGCTTTGCTGGAGCGCCTGCCAGCCACGCCACGCAACGCCGATTCAGCGACCAGGGCGGTTGCGACATTACGCCAGGCGATCAGCAACGGGCACGGTCCGTTGCAACGGATTCACCAGGCAATTCTCGACCGCGTCGCCGCCGAGTTGCCGGCCAATGCCTTCATCAGCAGCGACATGACCCAACTGGCCTACACCGGCAACTACGCCTTCCCCAGCAACACAACTCGCAGCTGGCTGCATCCCACCGGCTACGGCACCTTGGGCTATGGCCTGCCGGCCGGCATCGGTGCCAAGTTCGGTGCGCCTGAACGGCCCGGCCTGGTGCTGGTGGGCGACGGCGGCTTCCTCTACACCGCGCAGGAACTGGCCACGGCGGTGGAAGAACTGGACAGCCCCCTGGTGGTGTTGCTCTGGAACAACGATGCCCTGGGGCAAATTCGTGACGACATGCTGGACCTGGATATCGAACCCATCGGCGTACTGCCGCGCAACCCGGATTTCGCCGCTCTGGCGCGGGCGTTCGGTTGCACGGTCAGCGAGCCACAGAACCTGGATGAGCTGCAGACGGATTTGCGTAACGGTTTCAAGCGTAACGGCGTGACCTTGATCGAGTTGAAGCATGCCTGTGTGAACCTTTAGAGGAGCAACACCATGAGCGATAACAACAACAAAATGACTCAAGCGATGCACCGACGGGACTTCCTCAAACACAGCGCCGTCGCCGGTGCCGTGGCCGCCGCATTCTCCATGGGCCTGCCGCTGCAGGCCTTCGCCGAAGAGGCCACGCCCAAGCCGGGCGGTGTGCTGCGCATGGGGCTGGCCGGCGGCAGCACCACCGACTCCCGCGACCCTGGCTCGTGGGTCGACACCTTCACCTTCGTCGGGTTTTCGGCGGTGTACAACACCCTGACTGAAATCGCGGTGGACGGCTCCGCCATCCCCGAATTGGCCGAGCGTTTTGAGTCGACGCCGGATGCGCGCATCTGGACCTTCAAACTGCGCCAGGGCGTGACCTTCCATAACGGTAAAAGCCTGACCGCCGAAGACGTGGTGGCCTCGATCAACCATCACCTGGCGGCCAACTCCACCTCGGCGGCCAAGACCGTGCTCGGCGATGTGGCCAGTGTCAGCGCCAAGGGCACCGATGCGGTGGTGTTCGAGTTGCACTCGGGCAATGCCGATTTCGCTTATGTGGTCGCCGATTACCACTTGGTGATCATGCCCGCCAAGGACGGCGCTGCCGACTGGCAGGCCGGGATCGGCACCAGCGGTTATCGCTTGAAAAGCTTCGAGCCCGGCGTGCGCATGGACCTGGAGCGCAACCCCGACTACTGGAAGCCGGGGCGGGCGCATTTCGCCAGTGCCGAGCTGCTGGCGATTGCCGACGGAGCCGCGCGGGTGAATGCACTGGTCACAGGGCAAGTGGACGTGATCAACAAAGTCGACCTGAAAACCGTGGCCCTGCTCAAGCGCAATCCCACGCTGGTCATCGAAGAAACCAAGGGCGCGCAGCACTACACCTTCCCGATGTTGTGCGACAGCAACGAGTTCAAGAACAACGATATCCGCATGGCAATGAAGCATGCGATCAACCGCGAAACCCTGCTGGCCTCGGTGCTGCATGGCTATGGCCTGGTGGGCAATGACCATCCGATCCAGCCCGGCAGCCGCTTTATCAACGCAGCGTTGGAGCAGCGCGCCTACGACCCGGACAAGTCGCGTTTCTACCTGCGCAAGGCCGGAGTGGATTCGCTCAAGGTACGCCTGCAAGCCTCCGACGCCGCCTACACCGGCGCGGTGGACGCTTCGGTGTTGTTCAAGGAACAGGCACGCCAGGCCGGAATTGATATCGACGTGGTGCGCGAGCCGGCGGACGGGTTCTTCTCCAACGTGTGGATGAAGCAGCCGTTCACCACCTCGTTCTGGTACAGCAGCCTGACCGCCGACCGCATGTTCAGCATCGGCTATGCCAAGGGCGCGGCGTGGAACGAAACCCATTGGGATAACGCCCGCTTCAACCAGTTGCTCACCGCCGCGCGGGGCGAGATGAACGCGCCGTTGCGCCAGGACATGTACAACGAAATGCAGAGCCTGTGCCGCGACGATGGCGGGGCGATTGTGCCGTTGTTTGCCAGCTCCGTGGCGGCACGCTCGAACCGCGTCAGCCATGGCCCGCTGACGGCGCCGTATGGCGAGTTGGATGGGTTGCGGCTGATCGAGCGGTGGTGGCAGGCGTGACTCTTGTGTCGAACGCTATCGCTCAGGCAATGAAGATCAAGTGTGGGAGCTGGCTTGCCTGCGATGGCATCACCTCGGTGCCCTGTTAAACCGCGGCGCCTGCATCGCAGCCTCGCTAAAGCTCGACAGCTCCCACAGGGGACATTTGTCGCCGTCGAGAACATGCCCAACTCATGAGAACCGAACATGAATAGCCTATTCAAACTGGTGCTCCAACGCCTGGCCCTCGGCCTGCTGTCTTTGTTCGCCGTCTCGGTGATCATCTTCCTGGCCGTCGGCTTGCTGCCCGGCGATATCGCCCAGGCCATGCTCGGCCAGTCCGCTACGCCGGAAACCGTGGCGGCGTTTCGCGCCCAGCTGGGCCTGGACCTGCCGCCCCTGAGCCGCTTTGTGCAATGGCTGTTGCGTCTGCTGCACGGTGACCTTGGCGCGTCTCTGGCCAACCAGCGGCCCATTGCCGAGCTGATCGGCGCACGCCTGGGCAACACTTTGCGCCTGGCGGCGCTGGCCGCGCTGGTCTCGGTGCCTTTGGCGCTGGTGCTGGGGATGCTCGCCGCGCTGTACCGCAACAGCTGGTTCGACCGCCTGCTCAACACCTCGGCCCTGAGCGCGGTGTCGTTCCCGGAGTTCTTCGTCGCGTACCTGCTGATCCTGGTGTTTTCAGTCAAGCTCGGTTGGTTTCCGAGCCTGTCCAACCTGGCACCGGAGGCGTCATTCGGCACCATCCTTGAACGTTCGGTGCTGCCGGTCGCCACCCTGAGCCTGGTGGTGATCGCGCAGATGATGCGCATGACCCGCGCCTCGCTGATCAACCTGCTGGCCAGCCCGTACATCGAAATGGCCCGGCTCAAGGGCATCAGCCAGTCACGGATTATCTGGCGCCACGCGTTGCCCAATGCGCTGGCGCCGATCGTCAACGTAATCGCCCTGAACCTGGCTTACCTGGTGGTGGGCGTGGTGGTGGTCGAAGTGGTGTTTGTGTACCCGGGCCTCGGCCAGTTGCTGGTGGACTCGGTGTCCAAGCGCGACATTCCTGTGGTGCAGGCGTGCAGCCTGATTTTCGCTGCCACCTACATCCTGCTCAACACCGGCGCCGATGTGCTGTCCATCGCCACCAACCCACGCTTGATGCATCCCAAGGGGTAGACCATGAGCCTTCTCACACAACTGGCCCGGGCGCCATTGAGCGCGAAGTTCGGCCTGCTGATCATCGTGTTGTACGTGCTGGTGGCGCTGTTTGCGCCGGTGCTTGCGCCCTATGGCGAAACCCAGGTGGTGGGCGACGGGTTTGCGCCCTGGAGCGGCCAGTTTTTGCTGGGCACCGATAACCTCGGGCGGGACATGTTCAGTCGCCTGGTGTTTGGCGCGCGCAATACCCTGGGCATCGCCTTTTTGACGACGGTGCTGGCGTTTTTACTGGGCGGTTTGAGCGGCTTGGTTGCGGCGATCAAGGGTGGCTGGGTCGATCAGGGATTGTCGCGGGTGGTGGACATCCTGATGGCGATCCCGCAACTGATCTTTGCCTTGCTGATCCTCAGCGTGGTCGGCACCAATGCCACGTCGCTGGTGCTGGTGATTGCCCTGCTGGATTCGACCCGGGTGTTTCGCCTGTCCCGCGCCGTGGCGATGACCGTGGTGGTGCAGGACTTTGTCGAAGCCGCGCGGCTGCGCGGGGAAGGGCTGTGGTGGCTGGTCACTCGCGAGGTGCTGCCCAACGCCGCCGCACCGTTGATTGCCGAGTTCGGTTTGCGCTTTTGCTTTGTGTTTTTGTTTATCAGCGCGCTGTCGTTCCTCGGCCTGGGCATTCAACCGCCGACCGCCGATTGGGGCAGCATGGTTCGCGACAACGCGGTGCTGATTACCTTCGGCGACATCAGCCCGTTGCTGCCGGCCCTGGCGGTGGCGTTGATCACCGTCAGCGTGAATTTTGTCGTCGACTGGATGCTGCATAAATCCAGCGGCCTGAAGGAGTGTTGAGGATGGACAAGCCATTATTGGAAATCCGCAACCTGCAGATCGAAGGGCACTATGAGGATGCGTGGCATCCGCTGATCAAGGGCATCGACCTGACGTTGCAGCGGGGCGAGGTATTGGGGCTGATTGGGGAGTCCGGCGCGGGTAAATCAACCTTGGGGCTGGCGGCCATGGGCTTTGCCCGCGACGGTTGCCGCATCACCGGCGGCTCGGTGTGCTTTGACGGCATCCAGCTGTTGCAGGCCAAGCCCGAAGCTTTGCGCAAGTTGCGTGGGCTGCGCATTGCCTACGTTGCGCAGAGCGCCGCCGCGTCGTTCAATCCGGCCCATCGGCTGATTGACCAGCATGTGGAAACCGCTGTGATCAATGGCGGCGTCAGCCGTGCCCAGGCTGAACGCGAGGCGGTGGAGTTGTACCGCGTGCTGCGCCTGCCCAATCCGCAAACTATCGGCCAGCGTTATCCGCATCAGGTTTCCGGCGGGCAACTGCAAAGGGTGATGACTGCGATGGCGATGGCCTGTCACCCCGACCTGATCATCTTCGACGAGCCCACCACGGCGCTGGACGTCACCACCCAGATCGAAGTGCTGGCGGCGATTCGTGATGCGATAAAAACCTTCGGCAGTGCCGCGCTGTATATCAGCCATGACCTGGCGGTGGTCGCGCAAATGGCCGACCGCATCATGGTGCTGCGCCACGGCAAATTGGTGGAGGAGGCTCAGACCCGCACCATGCTCAGCGCACCGCAGCAGGACTACACCAAATCCCTGTGGGCGGTGCGCAGTTTTCGCACCGAGCCCAAGGCCTGCCCCGAGCTGCAGGTGCCGTTGCTGGAAGTGCGTCAGGTGTGCGCCAGCTATGGGCATCAGCCGGTGCTGCACGACGTATCGATGAGCCTGTATCGCGGCCAGACGCTGGCGGTGATCGGGGAGTCCGGCAGCGGTAAAAGCTCCACGGCACGGTTGATTACCGGGTTGCTGCCGGCCACGGCAGGGCAGGTGCTGTATGACGGCGAAGCGTTGCCAGCGGATTTTCGTCGGCGCACCAAGGAGCAATTGCGACGGGTGCAGATGATCTATCAGATCCCCGATACCGCGCTGAACCCGCGCCAACGCATCGTCGATATCATCGGCCGGCCACTGACCTTCTACCTCGGCCTCAAGGGCAAGGCCATGCGCGCCCGGGTTGCCGAGCTGCTGGAGATGATCGAGCTGGACCCGGCCACCTTCATGGAGCGTCAGCCCCGTGAACTGTCCGGCGGCCAAAAACAACGGATTTGCATCGCCCGCGCACTGGCGGCCGACCCACAGTTGATCATTTGCGATGAAGTGACCTCCGCCCTGGATCAACTGGTGGCCGAAGGCGTGCTGAAACTGCTCGACCGTATCCAGCAGCAATTGGGCGTGGCGTACCTGTTTATTACCCACGACGTGGCCACCGTACGCGCCATCGCTGACGAGGTGGTGGTGATGCAGCGCGGCAGGGTAGTGGACCAGGGCAGCCGCAGCGCGATCTTCACTCCGCCCTACCACGACTACACCGGCCTGCTGTTTTCATCGGAGCCGGAGATGGACCCCGACTGGCTCGACCATCTGCTGGCCGAACGGGCCGCGCTTACTTCTTGAGGAATGTCTATGAAGGTGTTGATTGTCCACGCCCATCCCGAGCCGCAGTCGTTCACCGCGGCCTTGCGCGACCAGGCCGTTTCCACCCTGCAAGCGCAGGGGCATGAGGTGCAGGCCAGTGATTTGTACGCGATGAACTGGAACCCGGTGGCCAGCGCCTCGGACTTTACTTCGCGGGAGAATCCCGAGTACCTGGTGTATGCGCTCGAGCAGCGACTGGGGGTGAAAAGCCAGTCTATCGCGGCGGATATCCAGCAGGAGCTGGACAAGCTGCTGTGGGCCGATTTGCTGATTCTCAACTTCCCGATCTTCTGGTTTTCGGCGCCTGCAATGCTCAAGGGCTGGATCGACCGGGTACTGGTGTCGGGCGTGTGTTATGGCGGCAAGCGGTTTTATGATCAGGGCGGGCTCGCCGGCAAGAAAGCGCTCGTCACGGTGACCCTGGGCGGGCGCGAGCATATGTTTGGCGAGGGCGCGATTCATGGGCCATTGGAGGATATGCTGCGGCCGATTCTGCGTGGCACGCTGGCGTATGTCGGGTTTGATGTGCTGGAGCCGTTTGTGGCGTGGCATGTGCCGTATATCAGCGCCGAGGCGCGCCAGGATTTCCTGCGCAGTTACCAGCAGCGGCTGGAAGGGCTGGCGGATGAGCAGCCGTTGGTGTTTCCGAAGTTGGCGCAGTTTGATGAGGCTCTTTATCCACTAGCCTGAACTCAGTGAGGAACCAGTGTGGGAGCCGGGCTTGCCCGCGATGGCGGTGCATCAGTCGGCCTGTCAGGTAACTGATACACCGCTATCGCAGGCAAGCCAGCTCCCACATTTGATCTTCATTGTCAGGCGGGATTGTGTGCCCGCAACCGCTCGGCAGCACTGCGCAGCAACTGCTCGGTGCCGTCCCAGCCCAGGCAGCCGTCGGTGATCGACACGCCGTATTTCATCGACGGGCCGAGTGGCTGGCAGCCTTCGAACAGGTGGCTCTCGATCATCATGCCGATCAGCGACGTGTCGCCCTGCAAGCGCTGCTCCAGCACATCGTTGAACACCGCCGGTTGGCGCAGCGGGTCTTTGCCGCTGTTGGCGTGGCTGCAATCGACCATGATCCGTGGCGCGACCTTGCTCTTGGCCAGGTCTGCGTGCACCTGCGCCACGCTCTGGCGATCGTAGTTCGGCCCACGGTGGCCGCCGCGCAATACCAGGTGGGTATCGGGGTTGCCCGACGTC